>JAKOZZ010000070.1 GCA_029779755.1 Pseudomonadota bacterium | reverse complement strand
CAACCTGGACGTGATCAAGACCGCCGACTGGGTGATCGACCTCGGCCCCGAAGGCGGCGCCGGCGGCGGCGAGCTGCTCGTCGAAGGCACGCCCGAGCAGGTCGCCGCCGAGCCGCGCAGCCACACGGGTCAGCACCTGGCACGGCTGCTGGCGCGGCACGCCGAAGGCGACGCGCAGCCGCCCGACGGGCGGCGGGCCGGCCGCACGGGGGCCGATGCGCAGGGGGCGGGCACCCGACGGGCCGGCGCGCAGGCGCCGGACGCCCGGCCGCCCGAAGCCCAGCGGCCCGACGCCCAGCGGCCTGACGCGGCCCCGGCGCGGCGGCGCGGCCCGACCAGGCGCGACACCTGACCCGGACCCCGCGCCGCGACGCGGCGGCGTGTACATTGACTGCGCCCGGACCACGCTCGCGGAGTCGCCCATGTCCCTGACCGCCTACGACGCCCTCGCCTACGGCGGCGGCACCCATCCCGACACCTCCCCCAACCGGCTCGCCGGCATGGCGCGCCTGCTGGGCGTGGCCGCACCGCCCCCCGCCACGGCGCGGGTGCTCGATCTCGGCTGCGGCGCCGGGCGCAACCTGATCCCGCTCGCCTGGTACTGGCCGCAGGCCCGATTCGTCGGCGTGGACCTCGCGCAGACCCCGATCGACGAAGGCAACGCGGCCATCCGCACGCTGGGCCTGGACAACATCGAGCTGCGGCAGGGCGACGTCACGCAGCTCGACGCCGCGCGCATCGGCCGGTTCGACTACGTGATCGCCCACGGCCTGTTCTCCTGGGTGCCGCAGCCGGTGCGGCTCGCCACACTGAAGCTGATCGCCGACGTGCTCACGCCCGACGGCGTGGCCTTCGTCAGCTACAACGCGCTGCCCGGCTGCCGGATCCGGCACGTGGCGCGCGACCTGATGCGCTTTCACCTGAAGGGCCATGCGTACGATCCGTCGATCGTGCCGCCCGCGCGCGCGCTGATGGACTCGATCCGCGCACTGCCCGAGGGCCCTGCGCCGGCCTTCCTCGCGGCCTTGCGCACCGAGGCGAAGCACGCGACCGCCAACGGCGACGCGTCGCTGTTCCACGACGACCTGTCGCCCGAGAACCAGCCGTTCTACCTGCACGAGTTCGCCGATCTCGCCGCGGCGCACGGGCTGGCGTGGTTCGGCGATGCGGATGCGGAGACGATGGCCGACCCCGACGGCGGGCCCGAGGTGCGCGCCTGGCTCGAACGGGTGTCGGCCGGCAGTGCGCTGGCCCGCCAACAGTACCTGGACTTCCTGAACGCGAACCGCTTCAGCCGCGCGCTGCTGTGCCACGCCGACCGCGCACCGTCCGGCGGGATCGCCCTGGACGCGGCGGCCGACGCGCGCTGGACCACCACGCTGCGCCCGGTGGGCGAGGTGCGCGGCGACGACGACAGCACCGCACGCTTCGAGCGCTTCGACGGCCCGGGCATCAGCACCAACCACGCGCTGATCAAGACGGCGCTGCTGCAGCTCGATCAGAGCCCGGACTGCACGATCACCACCCGTGCGCTCGCCGCGCGCCTGACCGGCGGCGAGGACACCGAACCGGCACGCCTGGCCACGGCCGGTGGCGTGCTGATGCGGCTGATGTTCGCGGGTCTGCTGTCCCCGGTCGGCGACGGCGTTCCGGCCGTGCGCGCGGCGCCGCCGTCCGACGCGCCTCCGCCGCCGCTGTCCCGGCTGGCGCGCTTCCAGCTCGAGCACGGGCTGTTCATGACCGACAACGGACACCACAACGTCGACATGCGGGAACTGGCCCCGGTGCTGCGCGCACTCGACGGACGGATCAGCAGCGACGCGGTGCGGGCACTGTTCGCCAGCACCTGGGTCCCGCCGAAGCCGAAGCCGTCGTCGGGGGCGGCGCCTGCCAAAGCGCCCGCCGGCGCGGCGGCAGCGTCCGCCGAGGCCCCGACCGAGGACGAGCTCGACGCACAATGCGCGGGCTTCCTCGCGACCCTGGCGCGCTGCGGCCTGCTGGACGCGCGCCCGTAGCGACCGCTCCACCAGGCTGGACGCGGCAGAGGGTGACTCAGCCGTAGCTGCGGAACCGCTCCAGCACCCGCGCCATCTCGGCCGCGTCGAGCAGCACCGGCGCGCCGAGCGCCAGCACCTGCGCGTACATCCGGGCCAGCGTCTCGACTTCGACCGCCAGCGCCAGTGCCGCCTCCAGGCTGACGTGGCAGGCGAGCACGCCGTGGTTGGCGAGCAGGCACGCGCGCCGCGCGTCGAGCGCGGCCACCGCGTTTGTCGCGAGCGCCGCGCTGCCGAACGTGGCATAGGGCGCGCAGCGGATGTCGTGCCCGCCCGCGCGCGCGACCATGTAGTGGAAGGCCGGGATGCCGTCGCGCTGCACCGCCGGCAGGCAGGCGAGCGCGCTCGCATGCACCGAGTGCGTGTGCACGACGGCCCGCACGTCGGCGCGCGCCGCGTGCAGCTCACGGTGCATGCGCCACTCGGTCGACGGCGCGCGGGCCCCGTCGACGATGCGCGCCGCGCGCTCGTCGGCAGCGCCGGGCGCCAGGTCGAGGGACATCCACACGATGTCGTCGGACGTCATGCGCTCGTACGCGAGCGCCGACGGGGTCATCAGGAACCCGGCCGCCGCGCCGCGGTCCCAGCGCAGGGACGCGTTGCCCGAGCGACCCTGGTTGACGCCCTGCGCGTTCATCGCACGGCAGGTGTCCACGAGTGCACTGCGGGCGTCGTCCTCGCAGGCGAAGGCCGGCGGCTCGCGCACCGCGTTCGACGCAGGCCCCGGCCCGCCGCTCACGACCGCGCTCCCGCGGCGCGCGCCAGCAGCGCCGCGATCGCGGGCGCCGTGGCGTCGACGCTGCCATGCTCGGTGACGAGTGCGCTCACCCACCGCGCCGGCGTGACGTCGAACGCCGGATTGAGCGCCGCCACGCCATCGGGCGTGAGCTGCACCTCGACCACCCGCCCGTCGGGCCCGCGCCCGCGCACATGCGTGACTTCGCGCGGGTCGCGCAGCTCGATCGGGATGGCGGCGCCATCCGGGCAGTCGGCGTCGATCGTCGACACCGGACAGGCGACGAAGAAGGGCACGCCGTTGTCGCCGGCCGCCAGCGCCTTGCCGTAGGTGCCGATCTTGTTGGCCACGTCGCCGTTGGCGGCCACCCGGTCGCAGCCGACGATCACCGCATCGACCTGCCCCTGCCGCATCAGCAGCCCCGCCGCGTTGTCGGCGATCACCGTGTGGGGGACGCCGGCGGACTTCAGCTCCCACGCGGTCAGGCTGGCGCCCTGGTTGCGCGGACGGGTCTCGTCGACCCACACGTGCAGGGCGGCACCGGCCGCCGCCAGTGCGAAGAGGCCCGCCAGCGCGGTGCCGTGCTCGACCGTCGCGATCGCGCCGGCATTGCAGTGCGTGAGCACCTGCAGCGGCCGGCCGGGCCGGGCCAGCGGACGCAGGCGATCGGCGGCATGCCGGCCGATCGCGGCGTTGCAGGCGGCATCCTCGTCGCACAGACGCGCGCATTCGGCCCAGGCGCATGCCGCGCGATCGGCCGGTGCCTTCGGCAGCACGGCAGCCAGCAGGCGGTCGAGCGCCCAGCGCAGGTTCACCGCGGTGGGGCGCGTGGCGAGCAGCCGCGCATGGGCTGCGCGCAGGCCCGCATCGCTGGCGTCGACACGCGCCGCCAGCGCCAGCCCGTAGGCGCCGACCGCTCCGATCAGCGGCGCACCGCGCACCTGCATCGTGCGGATCGCGTGCGCGCAGCCCGACTCGTCGGTGAGCGTGATCGGCACGGACGCGAACGGCAGACGCGTCTGGTCCCAGGTGAGCAGGCGTCCGTGTTCATCCAACCACAGGGTTCTGGCCATTGCGGATTGTCCTGGCGCGGGGGCGCTGCGGCCCCTATGCTGCGCGCTTCGTCGAAGGGCGGTCGTGACGCCGGGCTTCGTTGCACCCGGCCCGATTACACTGCCCGGATTGTAGGGGAGCGGTACGGCC
This sequence comes from Pseudomonadota bacterium, assembly GCA_029779755.1. Classification (GTDB taxonomy): domain Bacteria; phylum Pseudomonadota; class Gammaproteobacteria; order Burkholderiales; family Burkholderiaceae_E; genus Quisquiliibacterium. The sequence goes on along the minus strand of JAKOZZ010000070.1, from coordinate 58,379 downwards.
GTCGGGCCGCGCGGCGCACGCGGGCGTGCGACGGCGGTCATCGCGCAGCCGGTGGATCATGGTGGATGTGACTCTGTTGTCGATGTTCCTCGTCGGGCTGCTGGGCGGCGTGCACTGCGCCAGCATGTGCGGCGGCATCGTGGCCGTGATGGGCGCGTCGGCCCGGCCCGCGGCGGCCGCGACCGGCACGGCGGCGACCTCGCCCGGCGCGGCGCCCGTGCATCGCGTCATCCCCATCCGCCTGCAGCGCGCGGCGCGCCCGCTGCCCATCCTCCTCGGCTACAACCTCGGCCGCGTGCTCAGCTACACGGCGGCCGGCGCGCTCGCCGGCGCGCTCGGCTCCAGCGCGCTGCTGGTGCGCAACGTGCTGCCGGTGCAGCAGGTCGCGTTCGTGCTGGCCAACGTCGTGCTGATCGTCATGGGCCTGTACCTGACCGGCGCGCTGCGCTCGGTTGCGGTCCTCGAGGTGGCCGGACGCGGGCTGTGGCGCACGCTGCAGCCGATCGCCGCCCGCAGCCTGGCGGCCGACCGCTTCTCGCGGGCGTTCTCCGCCGGCCTCGTCTGGGGATGGGTGCCGTGCGGCATGGTCTACGGCGGACTGATCGCCGCGCTGGTCAGCGGCAGCCCGCTGCAGGGCGCGCTGCTGATGCTGGCCTTCGGCGCGGGCACGTTGCCGAACCTGCTCGCGCTGGGCTGGTCGGCGCACGCGCTGCGCGGCCTGCTGACGCACCGCGCGCTGCGGGTGGCGGCAGGCCTGCTGGTGATCGGCTTCGGCATCGCCGGGCTGGCGCGCCTCGATCCGGCGAAGCACCTGCACTCGGTCGTCGACGCGTGCATCCGCCTGTTCTGATCGTGACGCCGCCCCCCCGTCGCCCCCTCCGTCGCAGCGCACCGTGAACGCCGGCCCGCAGGACGCCGGTGCCCGGCTGCAGGATCGCGTCGTCTGCTTCCACTGCGGGCAGGCGGTGGACGCCCCCGGGCGCTGGCGCACGCCGATCGACGGCGAGGACCGGGAGATGTGCTGCGCGGGCTGCCAGGCGGTGGCCCAGGCGATCGTCGCGGCCGGCCTCGACGACTACTACCGGCACCGGTCGGCCCCCGCCGCCGGGCCCGAGGCCGTGCCGGCCGAGCTCGCCGCACTGCAGGTGTTCGACGCCCCCGAAGTGCAGGCGCGCTTCGTGCGCGGCGGCGGTGAAGACCTCGAGACCACGCTGATGCTCGACGGACTGCGCTGCGGCGCCTGCGTGTGGCTGATCGAGCGCTCGCTGGCGGCGGTGCCCGGCGTGACCGCCGCGTCGGTGAACTTCGCGACCGAACGCGCGGTGGTGCGCTGGGACCCGGCGCGCACCCGGCTGTCGGCGCTGCTGTCGCGCATTGCCGCCGTCGGCTACCGCGCGATGCCGTTCGACGCGCAGCAGCGCGAGGCGCAGCTGGCGCGGGCCACCAAGACGTTGTTCCGGCGCCTGTTCGTGGCCGGCATCGGCATGATGCAGGTGATGATGTACGCGTTCCCGGTCTACACGGCCGAGGCCGGCGACATCGACTGGAGCTTCGAGCACGCGATGCGCTGGGCCAGTCTGGTGCTGACGCTGCCGGTGGTGCTCTATTCGGCCCAGCCCTTCTTCGCCGGCGCGCTGCGCGACCTGCGTGCGCGCAGTCTCGGCATGGACGTGCCGGTGGCGATCGGCGTGGGCACGGCCTTCGCGGCGAGCGCGTGGGCCACGGTCGCCGGGCGGGGCGAGGTGTACTTCGACTCGGTCACGATGTTCGTGTTCCTGCTGCTGGGTGCGCGCTACCTCGAATGGATCGCACGGCGCCGCGCCAGCCGCGCGATCGACGCGGTGTCGGCGGCGCTGCCCGAGCAGGTCGAGCGGCTGTCGCCCGAGCGCGCAGCCACGGTGGACGATCGCGCGGCCGACCCGGCGCGCCTGGCCGCCATCCCCACCGAGACCGTGCCGGCGCTGCGCCTCGCCCCCGGCGACCTGGTGATGGTGGGCAACGGCGCGCGCATCCCGGCCGACGGCCGCATCGTCGCGGGCAGCACCGCCATCGACCAGTCGCTGCTGACCGGCGAGTCGATCCCGGTGCCGCGCACCGTCGGCGACGAACTCGCGGGCGGCTCGATCAATGCGGGCAGCCCGATCTACCTGCGCGTGCTGCGCAGCCGTGCCGACAGCGCGCTGTCGACGATCGAGCGCCTGATCGAACGCGCGGCGCTGGAGAAGCCCGCGATCGCCGAGCTCGCCGACCGCGTCGCCGCATGGTTCGTCGTGGCCCTGCTGCTGTTCGCCACCGGGGTGCTGCTGTTCTGGTGGGCGGTGGACGCGCCGCGCGCGCTGCCGATCGCGATCGCGGTGCTGGTCGTGTCGTGCCCGTGCGCGCTGTCGCTGGCCACGCCGGCGGCCCTCGCCGCCAGCACCGGCGCGATCACCCGGCGCGGCATCCTGCTGGCGAGCGGCCGGGCGCTCGAGACGATGGCCACGTGCACCGACGTCGTGTTCGACAAGACCGGCACGCTGACCGAAGGGCGCCCCCGCCTGGTGGACACCGAGACGTTCCGCGACCTGGACGCCGATGCCGCGCTGGCGCTGGCCGCCGCGATGGAGTCCGGCTCGGCGCACCCGCTGGCGGCCGCGCTGGTGCAGGCAGCCGCCGCGCGCACGCCGGCCGCCGCCCCGCGCGAGGCGCCGACGGCCAGCGCGATCGTCGTGCATCCCGGTCTCGGCGTCGAAGCGGTCGTGGCGGGCCGCGCGCTGCGTCTCGGCGCCCGCCGCTTCGCGGTGGCCGATGGCGACGTCGACCCCGGCAGCGCCACCGACCGCGCCCCCGACAGCGTCATCGACCGCTCCCCTGCGGGCGATGGCGCGGCGGTCGCCCGGCCCGGTGGCGAAGGTTCGGAGGTCTGGCTGGCCGACGCGCAGGGCCCGCTTGCGCGCTTCGCGCTGGTCGACGCCCTGCGCGCCGACGGCGCCGCCTGTGTGCGCAGCCTGCAGCAGTCGGGCCTGCGGGTGCACCTGCTGTCGGGCGACCGGCAGGAGGCCGTCGCCGCGCTCGCCGCCCAGCTGCAGATGACGAGCTGGCGCGCCGGCGCCAGTCCGGCCGACAAGCTCGCGCAGGTGCGCGCGCTGCAGGCGCAGGGCCGGCGGGTGCTGATGGTGGGGGACGGCATCAACGACGCGCCCGTGCTGGCTGCCGCCGACGCCTCGCTCGCGGTGGGCCACGCGACGGCGCTGGCGCGCACGGCCGCCGACACCGTGCTGCTGTCGGACCGGCTCGCGATGATTCCCGAGCTGCTGGCCATCGCCCGGCGCACGCGCGTGGTGATCCGCCAGAACCTGACGTGGGCGAGCCTGTACAACGCGGTCGCGATTCCGGCCGCCGCCGCCGGGTACGTGCCGCCCTGGCTGGCCGCCATCGGCATGTCGCTGAGCTCGCTGCTGGTCGTGGGCAACGCGCTGCGCCTGCGCCTGCCGGCCCGCATGGCGGCCGACGCGCCGCCCACCGCCGAGGCACCGGCCGCCGTGCCGCACGACACGGCACCGCCCGACCGGGCGTCCCGCTGACCCCGGACACCACACGCCATGGAAAGCCTCTTCCTGCTGATCCCGATCAGTCTCGTCATCATCGGCATCGCCGTGTGGCTGTTCTTCCGCATGTCCGATTCAGGACAGTTCGACGACATGACCGGCCCCGCGCACGCGATCCTGATGGACGACGACCGGCCTGCGCCGCAGGCCCCTGCCGATCCGGAATCGAAGCTTCGGCAGCCGCCCGAAGACTGAGCCGCGGCGCCGATGTGGCGGCGCACAAACGTCCTTGCGCATTGTCAATGCCACCGCAATACCCGGGGCGTACCTTCCCACTCGCGGTAAAGAAGCCGCAGGTGTCTTCGGACACCCAAGTCGTCAATAAGTCCTCGAGGGAGAGAAGCTCATGGGCAGTCAGCCTGTCGCCGCAGGCGCGAGCACGTACAACTATGGAGTCGTACGTCAGTTCGCGATCATGACCGTCGTGTGGGGTGTCGTCGGGATGCTGGTGGGCGTGATCATCGCCGCCCAGCTCGCCTGGCCCGCCCTGAATTTCGACATTCCATTCCTGACGTACAGCCGGCTGCGCCCGCTGCACACCAATGCGGTGATCTTCGCATTCGGTGGCTGCGCGCTGTTCGCCACGTCGTTCTACGTCGTGCAGCGCACCTGCCAGACGAGGCTGTTCGCAGGCCCGCTCGCCAGCTTCGTGTTCTGGGGCTGGCAGGTCGTGATCCTGGCCGCCGCGATCACGCTGCCGCTGGGCTACACGACCGGCAAGGAGTACGCCGAGCTCGAGTGGCCGATCGACCTGCTGATCGCCGTCGTGTGGGTGAGCTACGCGATCGTGTTCTTCGGCACGATCGTCAAGCGCAAGACGCCGCACATCTACGTGGCGAACTGGTTCTTCGGCGCGTTCATCCTGACGGTGGCGATCCTGCACATCGTCAACAGCGCCGCGCTGCCCGTGACGATGGGCAAGTCCTACTCGGCCTACGCCGGCGTGCAGGACGCGATGGTGCAGTGGTGGTACGGCCACAATGCGGTGGGCTTCTTCCTGACCGCCGGCTTCCTGGGCATGATGTACTACTTCATCCCCAAGCAGGCCGAGCGCCCCGTCTACTCGTATCGCCTGTCGATCGTGCACTTCTGGGCGCTGATCTTCACGTACATGTGGGCCGGCCCGCACCACCTGCACTACACCGCGCTGCCCGACTGGGCGCAGAGCCTGGGCATGGTGTTCTCGCTGATCCTGCTGGCGCCGTCCTGGGGCGGCATGATCAACGGCATCATGACGCTGTCGGGGGCATGGCACAAACTGCGTGACGACCCGATCCTGAAGTTCCTGATCGTCTCGCTGTCGTTCTACGGCATGTCGACCTTCGAAGGTCCGATGATGTCGATCAAGACCGTCAACGCGCTGTCGCACTACACCGACTGGACCGTCGGCCACGTGCACTCCGGTGCGCTGGGCTGGGTCGGCCTGGTGTCGATGGGCTCCATCTACTACCTGCTGCCCCGTCTGTACGGCCGCGTCGAGATGTACAGCAAGCGCATGATCGAGCTGCACTTCTGGGTCGCGACGATCGGCATCGTGCTGTACATCGCCGCGATGTGGATCGCCGGCGTGATGCAGGGCCTGATGTGGCGTGCCACGAACGTGGACGGCACCCTGACCTACGCGTTCGTCGAATCGGTGAAGGCCACCTACCCGTACTACGTGATCCGTCTGCTCGGCGGCCTGCTGTACCTGGGCGGCATGGTGATCATGCTCTACAACTGCCTGAAGACGATCGGCGTCGGCAAGGCCGAGGACGCGCGCATTCCGGCCGTCGTCGCGCACGCCTGAGAACAAGAAACGGGAGTCAGAACATGTCTTTGAATCACGCACCCGTCGAGAAGAACATCGGCCTGATGATGCTGCTGATCATCCTGCTGGTCAGCGTCGGCGGCCTCGTCGAGATCGTTCCGCTGTTCTTCCAGAAATCCACGACCGAACCGGTGGCCGGCCTCAAGCCCTACACCGCGCTGCAGCTCACCGGACGCGACATCTACGTGCGCGAAGGCTGCTACAACTGCCACTCGCAGATGATCCGGCCGTTCCGCGCCGAGACCGAGCGCTACGGCCACTACTCGGTGGCAGGCGAGTTCGTCTACGACCGTCCGTTCCAGTGGGGCAGCAAGCGCACCGGACCGGACCTCGCCCGCGTGGGCGGCCGCTACTCCGACGAGTGGCACCGCATCCACCTGATGAACCCGCGCGACCTGGTGCCCGAGTCCAACATGCCGGGCTACCCCTGGCTGGCCCGCAACCCGGCCGACCACGGCGACATCCAGGCCAAGATGAAGACCCTGCGCACCCTCGGCCATCCGTATTCGGACGAGGACATCGCCAAGGCCCCCGAGACCCTGAAGGACAAGACCGAGATGGACGCGATGATCGCCTATCTGCAGGTGATGGGCACCGCGTTGAAGAAGGCGCAGTAAGCGATGGACATCAACCTTCTCCGCTCCGTGATCACGGCACTCAGCCTGGTCGCATTCATCGGCATCGTCGTTTGGGCATACAGCGCCGGGCGCAAGCGTCAGTTCGAGGAGGCGGCGAACCTGCCGTTCGCCGACGACGAACGCGGCGGCCGCGCCTGACGGGAGGACAAGAACATGGCTGACTTTTTCAGCTCCGGTTGGAGCATGTACATCATGGTCATCACCGCGATCTCGATCGCGGGCTGCCTCTGGCTGACCATGACCCTTTCCAAGAAGCACCCGCCCGGCGAGAGTGTCGGCACCACCGGCCACTCGTGGGACGACACGCTCGAGGAACTCAACAATCCGCTGCCGCGCTGGTGGATCTGGCTGTTCTACCTGACGATCGCATTCGCGGTCGTGTACCTGGTGCTGTATCCGGGATTCGGCGCGAACAAGGGCTCGTTCGGCTGGTCGCAGACCGGGCAGTACGAGCAGGAAGTCCAGAAGGTCGACGCGGCGCTCAAGCCGGTGTTCGCGAAGTTCCTTCAGCAGGACCTGCAGCAGGTGTCGGCCGACCCCCAGGCCAAGGCCATGGGCGAGCGCATGTACCTCACGTACTGCGTGCAGTGCCACGGTTCCGACGCACGCGGCAGCAAGGGCTTTCCGAACCTGACCGACACCGACTGGCTGCACGGCGGTGATCCGGCCGCGATCGAGAAGACCATCCTCGAAGGCCGCAACGGCATGATGCCGCCGATGGCCGCGGCGGTGGGCAGCGCGGCCGACGTCGAGAACGTCGCCAACTACGTGCTGTCGCTGTCCGGCAGCGCGCACGACGCGGTGAAGGCGTCGCTGGGCAAGCCGAAGTTCGCCGCCTGCGCGGCGTGCCACGGTCCCGACGGCAAGGGCAACCCGGCGCTGGGCGCGCCGAACCTGACCGACAAGATCTGGCTGTACGGCGGTTCGGTCGCCAGCATCATGGAGACCATCAACAAGGGTCGCGCCAACCAGATGCCCGCGTTCAAGGAGCTGCTGGGCGAAGGCAAGGTGCGCGTGCTCGCCGCCTACGTCTGGGGGCTGTCGAACACGCCGCCGAAGAGCGCCTCCGCGCAGCAGGCCGTGCAATAGGCCGCGCAGTACCGGCCGTCTGCGGACGGCCTGCCGGGGCGGGACGGGTCGAAGGCATCCCGACCGCCCCGTCCCACTTCAGAAGCACCGTCCCGGAAGCACCGTGAACGCAGCCCCTCCCGAAGACCGCAAGCCCGTCGCCGCGCAACCGAGCGCCGCGGCGGAGGTCGAGACCTCGTTGTACGAGGTCCGCAAGAAGATCTACCCGCGCGCCGTCACCGGCCTGTTCGCCGGCTGGCGCTGGTCGATGGTGTGGATCACGCAGCTCGTGTTCTACGGGCTGCCCTGGCTGAGCTGGAACGACCGTCAGGCCGTGCTGTTCGACCTGGTGTCGCGCCGCTTCTATCTGTTCGGCATCGTGCTGTACCCGCAGGATTTCATCTACCTGACGGGCCTGCTGGTGATCTCGGCGCTGGGCCTGTTCCTGTTCACCGCGGTGGGCGGACGGCTGTGGTGCGGCTACGCGTGCCCGCAGACGGTCTACACCGAGATCTTCATGTGGATCGAGCGCAAGGTCGAGGGCGACCGCCCCAAGCGCATCAAGCTCGATCGCGAGCCGCTGTCGGCCGCCAAGTTCGGCACCAAGGCCGTCAAGCACGGCCTGTGGATCGCCGTCGCCCTGTGGACGGGCTTCACCTTCGTCGGCTACTTCACGCCGATCCGCACCCTGACGGGCGAGGTCATCTCGGCCGCGCTCGGCCCGTGGGAGACCTTCTGGGTCCTGTTCTACGGGTTCGCCACCTATGGCAACGCCGGCTTCATGCGCGAACAGGTGTGCAAGTACATGTGTCCGTACGCGCGCTTCCAGAGCTCGATGTTCGACAAGGACACGATGATCATCACGTACGACGCGGAACGGGGCGAACCGCGCGGTGCGCGCTCGAAGAAGGCCGACCCGAAGGCGCTCGGCCTGGGCGCCTGCGTGTCCTGCAACTTGTGCGTGGAGGTGTGCCCCACCGGCATCGACATCCGCAACGGGCTGCAGTACGAGTGCATCGGCTGCGCCGCCTGCGTCGACGCCTGCGACCAGGTGATGGACCGCATGGGCTATCCGCGCGGGCTGATCCGCTACGACACCCAGAACGGCCTGGCCAACCACTGGACGCGCAAGCAGGTGTTCGCCCACATGGTGCGCCCCCGCGTGCTGGTCTATTCTGCGATCCTGGTCGGCGTGACGGTCGCGCTGTTCGCCCACATGCTGACGCGGGTTCCGCTGAAGGTCGACGTGATCCGGGACCGCGGCACGCTCGGCCGCGAGGTCGAGGACGGAATGATCGAGAACGTGTACCGTCTGCAGATGATCAACAGCGCCGAGTCGCCGCGCCGGTATCGCATCGGCGTGAGCGGGATCGAGTCGGCCTTCGTTGCGTCCGAGACCGTGGTCGAGGTCGAGAAGGCAGGCACGCGCATGGTGCCGGTGCGTGTGCGCATCAAGCCGGGCGTCGGGCAGCCGGGCTCGAACACGGTACGGTTCGAGATCAGCGCCGAGGACGACCCCTCGGTGGCCGTGCACGAGAAATCCACGTTCTACATTCCGCGGTGACCCGATGAGCAGCATGCCCCCCGTCGTGCCCTGGTATCGCCAGCTCTGGCCCTGGCTGCTGATCAGCCTGCCGGCCAGCGCCGTCGTGGCCGGCTTCATCACGCTGTGGCTCGCCGCCACGACCAACAATTCGCTGGTCGTCGACGACTACTACAAGGAAGGCAAGGCCATCAACCTGCAGCTGGCGCGCGATCGCGTCGCCACGCAGATGGGCCTGACCGGCACCCTGAGCCGCGCCCCCGACGGCACTGCCCGGCTCGAACTCGCCGCCACCGGCGGGTCGCCGCTGCCCGACACGGTCACGGTGCGGCTGGTGCACGCCACGCGTGCCGAACAGGACATGACGCTTTCCCTGCAGGCCGTCCGTGCCGGGGTGTATGCCGCGCGCGGCACGACGCTGCCGCAGGCCGGGCGCTGGAACGTGCATGTCGAAGACCCGGGCAGCTCATGGCGGCTGGTCGGGATCACGTCCGGGTTCGATGCCCCGCTGAACCTGGCGGCTGACCCGAAATGAGCGCCACCCCCTGTCGTCGGAGAACCGCGTGAACAAGCCGATCGGAGACCGAAAACTCGGCCGCTTCCTGATGATGGTGCTCTGGCCGGCGTTCCTGATGTCGATCGTGGCGGTCGGCGTGTTCTTCTCGATGATCGACCCGCACGAGCTCGACGTCGTGGGGATGCATCTGGCCGACAGCCGCGACGCCGCCTATACGATCGGATTCTTCGTGTTCTGGGTGCTGTTCACGCTGGGCTGCTCGCTCACGTACTTCCTGTCGAACACCACCACGCCGCCGCCGAACCTTCTGCAGAGTCCGGAAGACCGCAAGCACCAGGACAAGGCACTGATCGGACGCTGATCTGGCACGGACCGGGTGTTCGGGTAACCGGGTGACCGGGTGTTCGGCTGATCCGGGTGCCTGGACGATGGGGTCGATCAGCGCGCGTCAGCGGCCGCCGGTCACGTCGAGCACCGACCCGGTCGTGTACGAGGACGCATCGGAGAGCAGCCACATCACGGCGTTGGCCACTTCGTCCGCGGTGCCGCCGCGCTTCATCGGCACCTGATCCTGCAGCCGTTCGACGCGGCCGGGCTCGCCGCCGCTGGCGTGGATCTCGGTGTGGATCAGTCCCGGGCGCACGGCGTTGACGCGGATGCCCTCGGCCGCGACCTCGCGGGCCAGGCCCATCGTCATCGTGTCGATCGCGGCCTTCGATGCGGCATAGTCGACGTACTGGCCGGACGAACCCAGCCGCGCCGCGGCCGAGGACAGGTTCACGATCACGCCCCCCGGGCCGCCGTGCCGCGTCGACATGCGCAGCACCGCTTCACGCGCGCACAGGAAGCTGCCGATCACGTTGGTGTGGAACATCTGCACCAGACGATCGAAGGTGAACTGATCGACGCGGCGGCTGGGGGCGACGATGCCCGCGTTGTTGACGAGCGCGTCGAGCCGCCCCAGCTTGCGGTCCGTCGTCTCGAACAGGCGCAGCACGTCGGCCTCGACGGCCACGTCGGCCTGCACAGCGATCGCCCGGACACCGGTGGCCGTCAGCTCGCGCGCCAGCCCCTGCGCCGCGGCCGCATCCTCCCGGTACGACAGGCAGATCGAGTAGCCGCGCAGCGCGGCCTGGCGCGCGCACGCCGCGCCGATGCCCCGCCCGCCGCCGGTGATCAGCACGATCTTCGAGGTCGCAGGGACTTCTCGGGTTGCGATGGACGTCATCTGGGGCTCCTCGGGGGTGGGAAATCCGCTCAGTCGGACGCCGGGACGAACCGGAACGCCTCGACCCACCGGCCGTCGCGCCAGCGCCCGGCGACCACCTCGGACGGGGCGGTCGACACACCGAAGGCGGCGCTGATGTTGACCTGGTGCGTGACGAGCATCAGGTTGGTGTCGCGATGGCGCGCGGCAAGGGCGAGCACCTCCTGCGTGGTGCGCGCCGCGGACGCAGGGTCGGCGAAGAACGAGTTCAGCGGCGTCCACACGCGGTACCGGCCGAACGCCAGGCGTGCGGTGTCCTGGCACCGGCACCAGGCGCTGCTGAGCACGTCGGACAGCACGATGCCCGCATCGCGCATCGTCGCACCGACCCGCGCCGCCTGCGCCCGGCCCGCCGCCGACAGCTGCCGCTGCGTGGCGCAGTCGTCGAGCCGGAATCCGGGCGGATCACCGACGCCGGGCTCCGTCTGCGCATGTCGCATCATCAGCACGTACCCGCCAGCCTGCAGGCGCCGGGCCGCCTCGGACAGGCGCACGTGCTCCACCGAGGGCGCCGCGCCCGCCCGGGCTGCGCCGGCGGGCAGCATCCATGCGAGCGCGAGGGCACGCACCACGCGGCGACGCACATCGCATCCGGTGCCCGGCGCCGATCCCGGCATTCCGGACGCGGGCGCACGCGTCGACGGGCTCACGAGTCGGCACGCACGCGGTCGATGCGACGCCGATCGCGCTTGGTCGGCCGTCCATGCTCGAATCCCTGCGCAGGCTCCTGGAAGAGCGCGCGTCGCGCCTGTTCCTCGACCCGCTTGCGGATGGACTCCGGCGTCTCTTCATACAGCCGCTGGGCCTCGGGGGCCGGGCCGCGGCGATCGGACAGGCCGCGCACGATCACGGCGCGCTCGTGATCACCGATGCGCACCAGGATCTCGTCGCCGAGGCGCACGGGCCGGGACAGCTTCACACGCTCGTTGCCGACCAGCACCCGCCCATGGTCGATGGCGTCCTGCGCCAGCCCCCGCGTCTTGAAGAAGCGCGCCGCCCACAGCCACTTGTCGATCCGAAGTCCTTCGCTCAACCGCCCACTCCCACGTCCGAACCCGACCGCACGCCGCACGACGCATCAGGCGACGGCGGCGCCGACGCTCAGGCGGATTTTAGGCATACTCGCCCGACCGGACCAACCCGAGGGCCCGGCCCGGACGGGGAGCACGCGCATGACGGTACCGCTCAAGGAACGCTACTTCGAGGACTACGCCGTCGGCGAAGTCTTCGTGTATGGCGACCATGCGATCACCGAGGAGGAGGTCGTCGGATTCGCGCGCCGCTACGATCCGCAGCCCTTCCACGTCGATCCGGAGGCCGCGCGCGACAGCATCTACGGCGGTCTGATCGCCAGCGGCTGGATGACGGGCGCGGTCATGATGCGCATGCTGGTCGACCACTTCATCTCGCCGCTGTCGGGCATGGGGTCGCCCGGCATCGACGAACTGCGCTGGCACAAGCCGGTACGGCCCGGTGACCGGCTGCGGGTGCGGCTGACGCTGCTCGACAAGCGGCGCTCGGCGACGCGTCCGGACCGCGGTCTGATCCAGGTGCAGCAGGAGGCGCTCAACCAGGACGGGGAGGTCGTGATGACGATCCGCAGCTGGGGGCTGTACCGCTGCCGTGACGCCGCCACCTGAGCCGCCCGATGCGCCCGACATAGGGGCCCCGCGAAGACGGCGCGCGCACCTGGCGCACGCACCCGGTCCGCGAACACACGCCACGAGAACACACACCACGAGAACGGCGCGCACGGCGCGCGGGAGAGAACGGCATGCTGAAAGTCTGGGGTAGATCGACGTCGTCCAACGTGCAGAAGGTGGTCTGGCTCTGCGACGAGATCGGACTGCCGTTCGAGCGCATCGACGCCGGCGGCAAGTTCGGACGGGTGAACGAGCCCGAATACCGGGCGATGAACCCGAACGGTCGCGTCCCCACCATCGTCGACGGAGACTTCGTGCTGTGGGAGTCGAACACGATCTGCCGTTACCTGGCCGCGAAGCACGGCGCCACCTCCGTGTACCCCGCGCCGCTGCAGGCGCGCGCCGACACCGAGCGCTGGATGGATTGGGCGAGCACCACCCTGGGCCCGGCGCTGCACCAGGCGTTCTGGGGGCTGATCCGCACGCCGGCAGCGCAGCAGGATCCGGCCGCGATCCGGGCCAGCGCGGAGGGTGCCGCCGCCGCACTGTCGATCGTCGATGCCCGCCTGGCCGACCGGCCGTTCCTGTGCGGCGACGCGCTCACGCTGGGCGACATCGCCGTCGGCGTGCATGCCTACCGCTGGCTGCACCTGCCGTTCGACCGCGTGGACTACGTTCGCCCGGCGGTGCCGAATCTGCGCCGCTGGCACGATCAACTTGCCGCGCGCCCGCCGTACCGCAAGTGGGTGATGATCGAGATCGTCTGACGCGTCCGGGGCGTGACCGGCACCGGATCCTGGCGCGTCACATGCCCCTGAACTGACCCGCGAACTGGCGGCTGACGGGCAGCCGGGTGTCCCGCCCGCCCGGCGCGCCCTTCAGGTGGACGAACACGCGCCCGGAGAGGTCGCGGCGGATCGTGTCGATCGCGTCGAGATTCACGATCGTGGAGCGGTGGATCTGCGTGAAGCGCTCCGGATCAAGCCCCGCCAGCAGGTCCGTCAGCGCGGTGCGCACCAGCGCGCTGCCGTCGCGCGTGACGACGGCGACGTACTTGTCCTGGGCGTCGAAATACAGCACGTCCTCGATCGGGATCTGGCGCGTGACCTCCCCCAGGCTGGCCCGGATGAAGCGCAGTCGCGCAGCGCGTGCGGGCGCTTCGGCCGCCCTGCCCGCTTCGGCCACCCCGCCCGCCCCGCCCAGGTGCGCCTGCAACTGCTCGAGCAGCGTCCCGAGCGCCGCGGGCGGTGCCTGTGCGAGACGCTGGCGTACACGCTCCGCGCAGCGCGACAGCCGCTCGCGGGCCACGGGCTTGAGCAGATAGTCGACCGCCGCCGCGTCGAAGGCGTCGAGCGCGTACTGGTCGTAGGCGGTCACGAACACGATCACGGGCACGTGCGCGTCGTCGAGCAGGTGCCGGGCGACCTGGAGGCCGCTGAGGCCGGGCATGCGGATGTCGAGGAAGGCGACGTCGGGGCGCAGGGCCCGGATCGTCGAGAGCGCCATGTCACCGTCGGTCGCACAGGCGACCACGGACAGCTCGGGCCAGACGTCGGCCAGATGCTCGCGCAACACGTCGGCAAGCAGCGGTTCGTCCTCGGCGATCACGGCGGTCGGCATGGCGTCCCTCGGGTCAGGCCGTCTGCGGCGCGCGCACCCGCGCCGCGTCGGGCAGTTCGAGCACGGCGCGGGTCTCGTCCGCCGTCGCTTCCAGCCGGACCGAGCAGGTCGCGCCGAGCGCGAGCCGCAGACGCTCGCGCAGGTTCGACAGCCCGGTGCCGGCCGTCGTATCGGGCCCGACGGCGCCCGTTGCCCCGTCTCCGATCCCGACCCCCGTGTCGGCCACCTCGATGCGGATGCCGCCCGGCACCACGCGCGCGCGCACCGTGACCGTGCCGCCGCGGGTGCTGGGCTCGACGCCGTGCTTGATCGCGTTCTCCACCAGGGTCTGCACGCTGGCCGGCGGCACGCGGAACTCCGGCAGGTCGGGGGCGATCTCGAAGCGCTGCGCGAGGCGCGCGCCGAGGCGCTGCTGCATCACCGCGAGATACCCGCGCACCGACTCGAGTTCGTCGGCGAACGACACGAGCGGCTGTGCCATGTTGCGCGACGACGCGCGCAGGTAGTCGATCAGGCTGTCGAGCATGCCGCGGGCGGCGGCGGGGTCGCGCGAGATCAGCGCACTCACGTGCGCGAGCGTGTTGTAGAGGAAGTGCGGCTCGATCTGCGCGTTGAGCAACTGCAACCGCGCGGCCGTCGTCTCGTGTTCGGCCTTCACCCGCGCGGTCTCGGCGCGCTCGGCGTTGAGCTGCTGGCGGCGCAGGTGATTCACGCTCGCCAGGATCACCACCGTCGTCAGTGCCGAGAGCGGCGGCACGATCATCAGGCCCCACACGGCGTGGCCCAGGTGCTCGCGCACGGACGCGAGATCGCCCAGGGCGATCCAGGTGGAGAGCGCGTAGCCGATCCACGACCCCGCCAGCACCACCGTCACCACGTACGCGAGACGCGCACCGGCCGGCAGGCTGAACATGTCCAGACGCAGGGCGTGGCCGAACCCGGCAAACAATCCGTGGATCACCAGCCCGATCGCCTGACAGGTGACGAAGTTGCGCCAGTAGCCCTGACCGTAGGGCAGCGACAGGGTCAGCACGACGGCGAGCAGCGCATTGAAGAGCACGGTCCACAGCCACGGCGCCCACCACGGCCCTTCGTGCGCCGGCGTCCAGGCGCTGAACAGGGAGCGCCGCGCACGCGCGGCGATCGCGTCGGGTCGGATCATGCGCGCAGTGTACCGGCGGGCTCGGGGCTGCGGACGGCTCGGGGCTGCGGACGACTCAGCGCTGCGGACGACCGCCGTCAGCCGCGCGCGCACGCTCGCGGTCGAGCAGTTGCGCGTACAGATGGTCGAACGCCCCGAAGGCGACGATGCCGTGGATCGCCAGCCCCAGCGCCCAGCCCAACGACGGCCACCGCACCCAGGCGCCGTGCGCCGCCGAATTCACGCTGATCAGCAGCAGGACGCCGTTGACGAGCACGAAGACCGTCAGGTGGACCAGGAATCCGAGCTTGCGTGCGGCGGCGCGGCGCGCGCGGCGCTCGGCGCGCTCGGCCGGGGTGGCGGTGGCGGGATCGAAGCGGTGCGAATGGCGGGACATGGGAGACCTCGAAGAACGGTGACAGACGTTGACAGGGGGTGCGCTGCGGGTGCGTGGGGTCCGAAGGCGCGTGCGGGCCGGAACGCCCTCGGGCTAGAACGCTGCCGCCAGCACGCCCGGCAGATCGGTGAACAGCATGCGGTGCATCGCACGGTCCGGCAGGGCCACCGCAAACACTCCGGCGCCCAGCAGCCCGGCATACGCGCCCACCACCCAGCGGCGGTGTTGGGCGAACGCGCGGCGACGTGCATACCGGATCGCCAGCGCGATGGACAGCAGGGTGAACAGCGACAGCCCGTGGATCGGGCTCAGACCGCCGAGCCAGGCGAATCCGAGCGGGCTGCGCAGGCCGAAGGACGACAGCGCGGTGACCAGCATCGCCAGCATCCACGCGTAGCCCACCCTCCGGTGACGCAGCCCGCGGCGCAGGGCGATCAGCTGCCAGGCGCCGAGCAGGCAGGCGGCGACGGCGGACAGGGCGTGGACGGCGACGATCGGCGACATGGAGGACTCCCGGAACGGTGCGTGTTGCGACGGAAGTCATGGTGCCGCGGGGCGGACCACGGCGCCCGGGGATGCGACGAATCGCGTCGGGCGGGCGCGAACCGCATCCGGAGGGCGCGAACGGCAGCGGCCTGCGGGCGCCGAAACGGGCACGGCCCCGCGAGGGGGCCGTGCAGGGGTCGGTTCCGTGCGGGAACCGGGGGCGGGGCTCAGCGCGGCAGGTCGCTGCGGCCCATCAGGAAGGTGTCGACCTCGCGCGCGCACTGGCGCCCCTCGCGGATCGCCCACACGACCAGCGACTGGCCGCGGCGCATGTCGCCGGCGGCGAAGACCTTCGGCACGTTGGTGGCGTAGCAGCCCTCGCCATCGGTCGTGGCGCGCGCGTTGCCGCGGGCGTCACGCGCCACGCCGAAAGCCTCGAGCACGGAGCCGACCGGCGACACGAAGCCCATCGCGAACAGCACCAGGTCGGCCGGCATCTCCCACTCGGAGCCCGGCACTTCGGTCATCTTCATCTGGCCGGTGGCCTCGTCACGGGTCCACTCCACGCGCGCGGCGACCAGGGACTTGACGTTGCCCTTCTCGTCGCCCTTGAAGCACTTGGTGGTCACCGACCAGTCGCGCTCGCAGCCTTCCTCGTGGGACGACGAGGTGCGCAGCTTGATCGGCCAGTTCGGCCACGTCAGGGGCTTGTTCTCCTGCTCGGGCGGCTGGGGCATCAGTTCGAACTGGACCACCGACTTGGCGCCCTGACGGTTGCTGGTGCCCACGCAGTCGGAGCCGGTGTCGCCGCCCCCGATCACCACCACGTGCTTGCCGGTCGCCGTCAGCTGGCCCGGCACCTTGTCGCCGGCGACGACCTTGTTCTGCAGCGGCAGGAACTCCATCGCGAAGTGCACGCCCTTGAGCTCGCGGCCCGGCACGGGCAGATCGCGCGGCTGCTCGGCGCCGCCGGTCAGCACGATGGCGTCGAACGACTCGGCCAGCTGGGCCGGCGAGATCGTCTCCTTCGCCCAGTTGGCCACGCCCGTCAGCCGGGTGTCGGTGCCGACGAACACCCCCGTGCGGAAGGTGACGCCTTCGGCCTGCATCTGCTCGACGCGACGGTCGATGTGCGACTTCTCCATCTTGAAGTCGGGGATGCCGTAGCGCAGCAGACCGCCCACCCGGTCGTTCTTCTCGAACACGGTCACGTCGTGGCCGGCGCGCGCCAGCTGCTGCGCGGCGGCCAGGCCCGACGGCCCCGAGCCCACGATCGCGATCTTCTTGCCGGTCTTGACGGCCGGCAGCTGGGGCGTGACCCAGCCCATCTCCCAGCCCTTGTCGATGATCGCGTGCTCGATCGACTTGATCCCGACGGCGTCGCTGTTGATGTTGAGCGTGCAGGCCGCCTCGCACGGCGCCGGGCAGACGCGCCCGGTGAACTCGGGGAAGTTGTTGGTGGAGTGCAGCGTCGCCAGCGCCTGCTGCCAGTTGCCGCGGTACACCAGGTCATTCCAGTCCGGAATGATGTTGTTGACCGGACAGCCCGTCTGGCAGAACGGGATGCCGCAGTCCATGCAGCGCGCGCCCTGCTGCTGCGCCTGCTGGTCGGTCAGGTGGAGCACGAACTCGTGATAGTGCTTCACCCGCTGCGACACCGCCTCGGACGCTTCCTGCAGCCGCTGGAACTCGAGAAACCCTGTGACCTTGCCCATGCTTCAGATTCCGTTGTGTTCGTCGTGCCGGCACCCGTCGTGACGTGCGCGGGTGCCGGCGGATGCGTTCGTGCGTCGGTCTGCGCGACCGTCGCCGTCCTCAGGCAGGCTGCTTGTGCTTGCCCTGCAGTTCGCGCTGCTTCTCCGCGTGGAGTTCGCCGAGCGCACGCCGATACTCGCTCGGGAACACCTTGACGAAGCGGGTGCGGGCGGTGTCCCAGTCGTCGAGGATCGCACGCGCCTTCTCGCTGCCGGTGTACTTGAAGTGCTTCTCGATCAGGCCCTTGAGGATGATCTCGTCGCACTCGCCGCGATGCCAGGTCGAGGGATCGGTCTGGACCAGCTGCTCCGACGTGGACAGCACCTTCTCCAGCCCCACCATCGCGAGGTTGCAGCGGCCTTCGAAGTCGCCCTCCGGGTCGAACACGTAGGCGATGCCGCCCGACATGCCGGCCGCGAAGTTGCGCCCCGTCTGGCCCAGCACGACCACGGTGCCGCCCGTCATGTACTCGCAGCCATGGTCGCCGGTGCCCTCGACGACGGCGGTGCCGCCCGAGTTGCGCACGCAGAAGCGCTCGCCGGCAACGCCGCTGAAATAGGCCTCGCCTTCGATCGCGCCGTACATCACCGTGTTGCCGACGATGATGTTCTCGTCGGAGCGGCCCCGGAAGTCGTTGGTCGGCCGCACGACGATGCGACCGCCCGACAGACCCTTGCCGACGTAGTCGTTGGCTTCGCCGACCAGGTCGAGCGTGATGCCGCGCGCGAGGAATGCGCCGAAGCTCTGGCCGGAACTGCCGTTGAACTGCACGTGGATCGTGTCGTCGGGCAGCCCGTCATGGCCGAATCGGCGCGCGACCTCGCCGGACAGCATCGTGCCGACGGTGCGGTTGACGTTATTGATCGGCAGGATGAACGAGACCTTCTCCTTGCGCTCGAGCGCGGGCCGGGCGAGCTCGATCAGCTTGTTGTCGAGCGCCTGCGACAGCCCGTGGTCCTGCGTGCCGACGCAGCGCCGGGGTGCGTCGTCGCCGACCACGGGCACGTGGAACACACGCGAGAAGTCGAGGCCGCGCGCCTTCCAGTGCTCGATGCCCTTGCGGGTGTCGAGCAGGTCGGCACGGCCGATCAGGTCGTCGAATCGGCGGATGCCCAGCTTCGCCATCAGCTCGCGCACTTCCTCGGCGACGAAGAAGAAGTAGTTGACCACGTGCTCGGGCTTGCCCTGGAACTTGCGGCGCAGCACCGGATCCTGCGTGGCCACGCCCACCGGGCAGGTGTTCAGGTGGCACTTGCGCATCATGATGCAGCCCTCGACCACCAGCGGTGCGGTCGCGAAGCCGAACTCGTCGGCCCCCAGCAGCGCGCCGATCAGCACGTCACGGCCGGTCTTCATCTGGCCGTCGGCCTGCACCACGATGCGTCCGCGCAGCTTGTTCAGCACCAGCGTCTGCTGGGTCTCGGCCAGGCCCAGCTCCCAGGGCGTGCCGGCATGCTTGATCGAGGACAGCGGCGACGCACCGGTGCCGCCGTCGTGGCCCGCGATCACGACGTGGTCGGCCTTCGCCTTCGACACGCCCGCGGCGACCGTGCCCACGCCCACCTCGGACACCAGCTTCACCGAGATCGACGCGCGGTCGTTGGCGTTCTTCAGGTCGTGGATCAGCTGCGCGAGATCCTCGATCGAGTAGATGTCGTGATGCGGCGGCGGCGAGATCAGGCCGACGCCCGGCACCGAGAAGCGCAGCTTGCCGATGTAGTCGGACACCTTGTGACCGGGCAGCTGGCCACCCTCGCCGGGCTTGGCGCCCTGCGCCATCTTGATCTGGATCTGGTCGGCGCTGGACAGGTACTCGGCCGTGACGCCGAAGCGCCCCGACGCCACCTGCTTGATCTTCGAGCGCAGCGAGTCGCCCGCCTTCAGCGCGACGTCGCTCTCGATGCGGTCCTTGCCGATCACCGTGCCGACCGTGTCGCCATCCTTCACGGTGGAGCGGCCGGCGCGCATCTCGGCGCGGTAGCGCATCTCGTCCTCACCGCCCTCGCCGGTGTTGGACTTGCCGCCGATGCGGTTCATCGCGATGGCCAGGGTGGTGTGCGCCTCGGTGGAGATGGACCCCAGCGACATCGCGCCGGTGGCGAAGCGCTTGACGATCTCCTTCGCGGGCTCGACCTCCTCGAGCGGCACGGGCGTGCACTGGTCGAAGCGGAACTCGAACAGACCGCGCAGCGTCATGTGACGGCGGCTCTGGTCGTTGATGAGGGCCGCGTATTCCTTGTACGTCGACGCGCTGTTCTGGCGCGTGGCGTGCTGCAGCTTGGAGATGGACTCCGGCGTCCACATGTGGTCTTCACCGCGGATGCGGTACGCGTACTCGCCGCCCGCATCGAGCATGCCGGCCAGCACCGGATCGGCGCCGAACGCCCCCAGGTGCAGACGGATGGCCTCCTCGGCCACCTCGAACACGGTCACGCCCTCGACGTTGCTGGCCGTGCCGGTGAAGTACTTGTCGACCAGCGCGCGCGACAGGCCGATGGCCTCGAAGATCTGCGCGCCGCAGTAGCTCATGTAGGTGGAGATGCCCATCTTGGACATCACCTTCATCAGGCCCTTGCCGACCGCCTTGATGTAGTTCTTGACCGCCTTGTCGGGGGAGATCTCGCCCGGCATGTCGCGGTGCAGCTCGGCCAGCGTCTCCATCGCGAGATAGGGGTGGATGGCCTCGGCGCCGTAGCCGGCGAGCAGCGCGAAGTGGTGCACCTCGCGCGCCGAGCCGGTCTCGACGACCAGGCCGGTGCTGGTGCGCAGGCCGCGGTTGACCAGGTGCTGGTGGATGGCACTGGTGGCCAGCAGCGCCGGGATCGCGACGCGATCGGCCGACACCTTGCGGTCGGACACGATCAGG
This sequence comes from Pseudomonadota bacterium, assembly GCA_029779755.1. Classification (GTDB taxonomy): domain Bacteria; phylum Pseudomonadota; class Gammaproteobacteria; order Burkholderiales; family Burkholderiaceae_E; genus Quisquiliibacterium. The sequence continues at coordinate 38,041 of JAKOZZ010000070.1, read as the reverse complement.
ATGTTGTAGCCGGACCGTACCGCATCCTCGGCCTCGGCCGCCAGGGACGCCAGGCGCGCCTCGATGCCTTCCTTGCCCCACGCGACCGGGTAGCAGATGTCCAGTTCCCAGGACTTGAACTTGTTGTCGGTGTAGTGCTCGATGTGACGGATCTGCGTCATGTCGTCGAAGTCGAGCACCGGCTGCGAGACCTCGAGCCGCATCGGCGGGTTGATGTTGTTCAGGTCGAGCAGGTTGGGCTTCGGACCGATGAACGACACCAGCGACATCACCAGCTGCTCGCGGATCGGGTCGATCGGCGGGTTGGTGACCTGGGCGAACAGCTGCTTGAAGTAGTTGTACAGCGGCTTGTTCTTGTTCGACAGAACGGCCAGCGGCGAGTCGTTGCCCATCGAGCCGATGGCCTCCTCGCCCGACGCCGCCATCGGCGCCATCAGGAACTTGAGGTCTTCCTGCGTGTAGCCGAACGCCTGCTGACGGTCGAGCAGGCTGGCGGCAGGCTGCCATCCCGACTTGTCGGCCTGCACGTCGCGACCGTCGGCGTCGAACTCGTCGAGCTTGATGCGGATCGCCTCGATCCACTCGCGGTAGGGCTTGCTGTTGGCCAGCAGGTCCTTGAGCTCCTTGTCGTCGATGATGCGGCCCTGGTCGAGGTCGATCAGGAACATCTTGCCGGGCTGCAGACGCCACTTCTTGACGATCTTGCTTTCGGGGATCGGCAGCACGCCGGCCTCGGACGCCATGATCACCATGTCGTCGTCGGTCACGCAGTAGCGCGCCGGGCGCAGGCCGTTGCGGTCGAGCGTGGCGCCGATCTGGCGGCCGTCGGTGAACGCGATGGCCGCCGGGCCGTCCCAGGGCTCCATCATCGCCGCGTGGAACTCGTAGAACGCGCGCCGCTTCGGATCCATCAGCGTGTGCTGCTCCCACGCCTCCGGGATCATCATCATCATCGCGTGCGCGATCGGGTAGCCGGCCATGACCAACAGCTCGAGGCAGTTGTCGAACGTGGCGGTGTCGGACTGCCCGGCGTAGACGATCGGGTACAGCTTCTTCAGGTCGTCGCCCAGCACCGGCGAGCGCATCACGCCTTCACGCGCGCGCAGCCAGTTGTAGTTGCCCTTGACGGTGTTGATCTCGCCGTTGTGCGCGATCATCCGGTACGGGTGCGCCAGCGGCCACTCGGGGAAGGTGTTGGTGGAGAAGCGCTGGTGCACCAGGGCGAGCGCCGACACGAAGCGGGGGTCCTGCAGGTCGCGGTAGTACTGCCCGACCTGGCCGCACAGCAGCAGGCCCTTGTAGACGATCGTGCGCGCCGACATCGACGGCACGAAGTACTCGCGGCCGTGCTTGAGGTTCAGCTGCTGGATGGCGTGGCTGGCCATCTTGCGGATCACGTACAGCTTGCGCTCGAGCGCGTCGGTGACCATGACGTCGGGACCGCGGCCGATGAAGATCTGCCGGATCACGGGCTCCTTGGCCTTCACCGTGGGCGACATCTCCATCGCGTGGTCGACCGGCACGTCGCGCCAGCCGAGCAGCACCTGATTCTCGGCGCGCACTGCACGCTCGAGCTCCTGCTCGCAGGCCAGGCGGGAGGCGTGCTCCTTCGGCAGGAACACGATGCCCACGCCGTACTCGCCGGCCGGCGGCAGCGTGACGCCCTGCTGCGCCATCTCCTCGCGGAAGAACTGGTCCGGGATCTGCGTGAGGATGCCCGCGCCGTCGCCCATCAGCGGGTCGGCACCGACGGCGCCCCGGTGGTCGAGGTTGCACAGGATCTGGAGACCCTGCTCGATGATCTTGTGGCTCTTCTTGCCCTTGATGTGGGCGACGAAGCCGACACCGCAGGCGTCGTGCTCGAGCTCCGGCCGGTACAGCCCCGAGGCGTGTGCGTGCCGCAACGCAACATCGGTGGCGGTTTCGGACTGCGAACCGACGGGTTGAAGAGGCGAGGCGTTCATCGCAGCACTCCGGAGTTCCATTACAATACGTGGCTAATAAGTGTTCACTCTCGCCGAGAACCGCGCGCAGATTGATTTTGGCGCAGTGCAGCGTACGAAAGCGGGACGAACTTGTCAGTATATCGCGCAAGTTGTCGAATTTAAAGGGAGACGTCCGGATGCGTCCGATGTGCCGTTGCTTCAAGCTGGTCCGCCATGGCGAGCCGATGGTCGATACCCAGGAGCCCGTCCGTGCGCCGGTCGGCGCCGAGGTGCTCGTGCGCATCCGCGCTGCGGGCGTGTGCCATTCCGACGTGATGCTCTACGACGGCTTCGTCGATACCGGCGCCGGTCGGAAGATCGATCTCAGCCGCGGCGTCGCCGCACCGCGCGTGCTGGGCCACGAGATCGCCGGCGAGGTCACCGAGCTCGGTCCCGACGCCAAGGGCGTGAAGGTCGGCGACAAGGTGGTGGTGTACCCGTGGATCGGCTGCGGCACCTGCAGCTACTGCACCACCGACCGCGAGAACCTCTGCTCGGCGCCGCGCAACCTCGGGCTGCAGCTCGACGGCGGCTTCTCCCAGTACGTGATCGTGCCCGACGCCAAGTACGCGGTCCCGGCCGGCACGCTGCCGCTCGAACAGGCGGCGCCCTATGCGTGCTCGGGCCTGACCGCCTACGCGGCGCTCAAGAAGCTGGCCCCGATGGACCCCAGCGAGACGGTGCTGATCCTCGGCGCCGGCGGCGTCGGCCTGTCGGGCGTGCGCTTCTGCAAGCACGTGCTGGGCATCTCGCCGATCGTCGCCGACATCGACCAGGCCAAGTGGCCGCTGGCCACCGACGCGGGTGCGGCGCAGACGGTCGACCCGTCCAACCCCGACACCGGCAAGGCGCTGATGAAGGCCACCGGCGGCGGCGTGCACGCCGTGGTCGACTTCGTCGGCACCGGCGAGTCGTTCGCGTTCGGGTTCAATGCGCTGCGCAAGGGCGGCAAGATGGTGTCGGTCGGCCTGATCGGCGGATCCACGCCGGTCGTGCCGGCCGTCGTCGTGTTCAAGGCCGTCACGATCCAGGGCTCCATGGTCGGCACCTGCGGCGAGCTGCGCGAGCTGCTCGAGATCGCGCAGACCGGCGTGCTGCCGCCGCTGCCGGTGCGCACGATGGGCCTCGAATCGGTGAACGACGTCATCCAGAAGCTGCACGAAGGGCGCTTCCCCGGCCGCGCCGTCCTCACGCCCTGATCCGCGCCGTGCCCGCCGCCTGAGACGCCCCTGCGTCGCGCGGCGGCGGCGACCGCGTCCGGCGCGCAGCGCGCCGGGTGCGCTGCGCGGTGGTCTTCAGCGCCCATCGGACGTGCTGCGCATGCCGCACACCCGTGCATGCTCCTGCAGCGCGAAGCGATCGGTCATGCCGGCGATGTAGTCGGCGATCGCACGCGGCCCGCCGGCCGCCACCCGCTCGGCATGCTCGGCGGGCAGCGCGCCCGGATCGGCGCGATATGCGTCGAACAAGCCCTGCACCACCCGCTTGGCGTCGTCCATCACGCGCATCACACGCGCGTGCCGGTACAGCGACCGGTACAGGAAGCGCTTGAGCTGTGACGACTGGCGGCGCACCGACGCCGAGAACGCCACCAGCGGCGGTGCGGCGCGCACGTCGTCGACCGACGCGACCCCGGCCTGGGCGATGCGCCGCGCGGTCTCGTCGAGCAGGTCGGTGACCAGTTCGTTGATCATCGCCCGCACGGTCTCGTGGACCAGGCGACGGTCGGCGAGATCGGGGTGCCGACGCCGCACGGCCTGCGCGTGGCGGCGGAAGAGGGCCACCTCCTCGAGCTGGGCGAACACGATCAGGCCCGAACGCAGCCCGTCGTCGACGTCGTGGTTGTTGTACGCGATCTCGTCGGCCAGGTTGGCCACCTGCGCCTCCAGCGTGGGCTGCCCGCCCGACACGAAGCGCTGCGCGACCGGACCGAGCCCGGCGGCCACTGCCTTGCGACAGTGCTTCAGGATGCCCTCGCGCGTCTCGAAGCACAGGTTCAGCCCGTCGAACGCCGCATAGCGCTGCTCGAGCGCGTCGACCACGCGCAGCGACTGCAGGTTGTGCTCGAACCCGCCCCACGGCCGCATGCACTGGTCGAGCGCATCCTGGCCGGCATGGCCGAACGGCGTATGACCGAGGTCGTGCGCCAGGGAGATCGCCTCGACGAGGTCCTCGTTCAGCCCCAGCGCACGGGCGATCGAGCGCGCGATCTGCGCCACCTCGATGGAATGGGTCAGACGCGTGCGGTAGAGGTCGCCCTCGTGGTTGAGGAACACCTGCGTCTTGTACTCGAGCCGCCGGAACGCCGTGGAGTGCACGATGCGATCGCGGTCGCGCTGGAACTGGCTGCGGGTGGTGGCCGCCGGTTCGTCGAACACCCGCCCCCGGCTGGCTGCGGGGTCGGCCGCATAGGGGGCCAGGCGCATGACGGCCGGCCGGCGCGGCATTCAGCCGGTGGCCGTGGCCGCGAGGGTGGCGCGCAGCGCGTCGTCGGGCGCGCGCCGCACGCAGGCCCGGCCGAGCGCCTCGAGCAGCACGAACTTGGGCGTGCCGCGCTCGGCCTTCTTGTCGACGCTCATCAGCTCGACGTACCGCTCCGCGCTCCAGCGCGGGGCCGCCACCGGCAGGCCGGCGGCGGACACGAGCGCGCGGATGCGCGCCCCATCGGCCGCGTCGAGCAGTCCGAGCCGCTGCGACAGGTCGGTCGCCATCACCATGCCCGCGCCGACGGCCTCGCCGTGCAGCCACTCGCCATAGCCCATGCCGGCCTCGATGGCGTGGCCGAACGTGTGCCCGAAATTGAGGATGGCGCGCAGCCCGGCCTCGCGCTCGTCGTGCGCGACGACGTCGGCCTTGATCTCGCACGAGCGCGCCACCGCGCGCTCCAGTGCAGCGGTGTCCTTCGCGAGCAGCGCGGGCAGATCGTCGGCGACCGCGTCGAAGTAGGCCCAGTCGGCGATCGCGCCATGCTTGATCACTTCGGCGAGGCCGGCGATCAGCTCACGCTGCGGCAGGCTCTGCAGGCAGGCGACGTCGGCCAGCACCAGCCGCGGCTGATGGAAGGCGCCGATCATGTTCTTGCCGAGCGGATGGTTGATGCCGGTCTTGCCGCCCACCGAGGAATCGACCTGCGCCAGCAGGGTGGTCGGCACCTGCACGAAGTCGATGCCGCGCTGGTAGACCGCCGCGGCGAACCCGGCCATGTCGCCGACGACACCGCCGCCGAGCGCCACCAGCACCGAATTGCGGTCGAATCGCGCCGCCAGCAGCGCGTCGAAGATGCCGTTGAGGGTCTGCCAGTGCTTGTGCGCCTCGCCGTCGGGCAGCACCACGTCGACGACCTGCGCGGCACCCCCCAGCATCGCCCGCAGCCGGCCCGCGTACAGCGGCGCCACCGTGGTGTTGCTGACGATCGCCACCGAGCGGCCCGCAACGATCGGCTCGAGCAGATCGCGCCGCTCGAGCGCGCCGGCGCCGACGACGATGGGGTAGCTGCGATCACCGAGGGATACCTGGAGCGCTCTCATGGGGCGATTCGCTGTCGCACCGCCGGGCATGGCCGGCGGGCGCGTGTTGGACAGGCCCGGATTATATCGGCGGGTCGGCCGGCGACGGCTGCGGGGACGCTGCGGGTCGTGCGGTTCGAGCCGGCTGTGCCGGCCGCTCGGGCGGGGCGGACGGCATCGGCTGCGCCGGCTCCGAAGACGGGTCCGCCGCCGGGCCCTGCGGGCCGCCGAGGCGCTCGACGATCTCCCGCACGACCTTGTCGACCGGCTGCCGCCCGGTGTTCACGATCATGTGCGCGCATTCGCGATACAGGGGATCGCGCAGGTCCACCAGCTCCGCGATGCGCCGGCGCGGATCGGGCGCGCGCAGCAGCGGGCGCACCTTGTCGTTGCGCAATCGCAGCCACAGTTCCTGCACGGTCGCGCGCAGGTACACGACCAGCCCGCGCGCGTGCAGGTGGCGCCGGTTCTCCTCGAGCAGCACGGCGCCGCCGCCGGTGGCGAGCACCAGCCCGGGCTTCTGGGTGAGGTCCTCGATGAGCGCGGCCTCGCGCCGACGGAACCCCGCTTCGCCCTCGAGTTCGAAGATGGTGGTGATGGGGACGCCGCAGCGGGCCTCGAGCTCCTTGTCGGCGTCGATGAATTCGCGCGACAGGGTGGTGGCCAGGCGGCGTCCGACGGTCGACTTGCCCGAGCCCATCATGCCGATCAGGAAGATCGGGCGGGCCTCTTGATTGACGGATTCTTGCATTCCGACAGCTTAGCGCAGACGTGAAAACGCCCGGACGGGCCGGGCGCTTTCACGGCGTGCCGTGTGCCGATCAGTCGATGGTCGTGCAGTCCGGCACCTGGCCGTAGCGCGACACGAATCCCGGCGGCGCGACGGTCTCGTTGGAGACGTCGGAAGCGAGCACCGGCAGGATGAACTCCGCCTCGTCCGTACCCTCGGTGCCGGCGATCGTCGTGATCGTGACCCGCAGGCGCACGCGCACCCAGTTGCCATACGACTTCGGGTACACGAGACGCAGGTTCGCAAGCCCGCTGGCATCCGTCTTCGCGCCGGTGGAGACGACCTCGACCGCCGCGATGCCGCCCGGATCGAGCGCATTGTTGCGGTTCAGGTCCTCGCCCGCATCGAGCCGCAGGTTGCCGTTGAGGTCTTCGCTGATGCACTCGTGGCGCGGCACCGACGAGGTCTCGCCCGCCGGATACCAGACCAGCCCGCTCCAGTAGTAGCGGCCCTTGTAGAAGTGCGTGGACAGCAGCGATGCCTGGATGGAGGCGCCCACCACCGGGTTGCCGTTGGCGTCCGTCACCACCGCCGACCAGGGCATCTCGAGGGTCGTGAGGTTCAGCTCGACCAGCTCGTTGCCGGTGCCGGCCCGCACGAACAGCTCCTGCTTCGACGCGGTCAGCGAGGTCGTCGCCGCCAGCGCCGTGCCCGGCACCGCCGCACGCACGACGATCTGGTTGTTGCCGGTCGAGTTGGCGCCGGGGTAGAAGGCGACGGTCGCCACGCCCGATCCGTCGCTGGTCGCGACGGCGGGTTCGATGCGGCCGTTGCTGGGGTCCGAGACCGCCGAGAAGCTGACCACCGCGCCCTTCACCGGGTTGTCCGCCGCGTCGCGCACGACGGCGATCAGCTGGCTGGAATTGGTGCCGCTCGCCGACAGGTTGACGCCGACCGCGGGCGGGCTGGGCTGCACGGTGATCTTGCTCGGCGTGCGGCTGACGAACTCGATGCGCTGCGAGCTGAGGATCGCGCCGCCCGAGGCCGGGCGCACCTGCGCGGTGATCGTGCTCGCACCGGCCGTCGGCGACTGGATCGAGACGCGGGCGACGCCCTGGGCGTCGGTCGTCGCCGAAGCGGCGCTCAGCGTGCCGCGCGTGGCGACGAATTCGATCGACTGCCCGGGTTGCGGCAGGTTGTTCACCGTGTACGACACGGCGACCTCCTGGCTGGCCGACACGACCAGTTCCTGGCTCGCACCCGGCGAGACGAAGCTGAGCTGCGTCGCCGACACCTGGAGCTCCGCGGTGGCCGAGGTGCCGAGCGCCGACACGGTGAGCCGGTCGGCCCCCGCCTTGATGCCGGTCAGCAGGAACCGCGCCTGGCCGGCGCTGTCCGTCGTGACGGAGGTCGCGCTGACGGTGTTGCCCGCCGAGGACGCGATCGTCACCGGCCGGCCGACGACGACCGTGCCGGACGAGTCGCGCAGCCCGACCGTGAACTCGGTCGGCGAGTTCGACACCAGGTTGGTCGGCCCGCTCAGCGTGAGCGTGGTGCCGGTGACCGCGATGGTCACCGACTGCGACAGCGAACCGCTGGTGGCGGTCACGACGATCTGACGATTCGAGGGCTCGGCGATCGACAGCGTCGCGATCGCCTGGCCGGCGGCGTCGGTGCGGTTGTTCGCCACCTGCAGACGGGCGCCCGAGTCCGGCGTCGAGAAGTCGACCTGCTGGTTCGCCAGCGTGCGGTTGCTCGCGTCCTTCACGATCGCGACGATCGTCGCCGAAGTGCGTCCGTCGGACCCGATCGACGGCGTACTGGTCGTGATCTGCAGACCGGCGGCATCGGTGCCGGTCGATCCGCCGGAGCCCGAGGAACCCGCACCGCCGGCGCCACCGCCGCCGCACCCTGCGAGCACGGCGCCGAACAGCAGCACCGCGGCCGCGCTCAACAGTCGATTGAATCGTCGAAGCATCATGGATGGGGTTCCTTGGAGTTCTTGTCCGTGACGGGATGCGGCGTTCAGCGGGCCAGCGAGCTGTCGGTGACGACGCGCGGCGTCAGGAAGACGAGCAGCTCGGTGCGGTCGTTGCGGCGCGTGGTGTTCTTGAAGGCGTACCCGACCACCGGGATGTCGCCGAGCAGCGGCACCTTGTTGACGGTGTCGCGCTCGAACTGCTCGTAGATGCCGCCGATCACCACGGTGCCGCCGTTCTCGACCAGCACCTGGGTGCGCACCTGGCGCGTGTCGATCGCGTAGCCGGCCGGCGTCAGGATGCCGACCGCGTCGCGGTTCACGGAGACCTCCATGATCACGTTGCCTTCCGGCGTGATCTGCGGCGTCACCTCCAGGCGCAGGCTGGCCTTGCGGAACTGGATCGCCGACGCACCGCTGGACGTGGCCGACAGGAACGGCAGCTCCGTGCCCTGCTCGATCGTCGCCTTGCTCTGGTCGGCCGTCAGCACGCGCGGACTGGACACGACCTTGCCGCGCTGGTCGGCCTCGAGGGCGGACAGCTCCAGGTTCAGGAAGCGGGTCAGCGACGAGCCGAACAGGCTGACCGCGAAGGACGCCGGCGAGAAGCCGCTGATCGCCGACGCCGGCAGGTTCACGAAGTTGGTGTTGTTGGTGGCCGTCAGGCGCCCCAGGCCCTGCGCGTTGATGCCCGTCAGCCCGCTGCCGTTCTGCGACGACAGGTCGGTGACGCCGGTCAGATTGCCCGAGACCGTCGCGTAGTTGCCCAGCACCTTGGACCCGGCGCCATAGACGGGCACGTTGAGCGCGGTCGCCGTGCCCGTGACCGGATCCGTGACGCCGACGGTGCGGTAGACCGTCGACGACAGGTCGTTGAAGCCGAGCTTGGCGCCGAGGTTGCGCGAGAACTTGTCGTCGGCCTCGACGATGCGCGCCTCGATCAGCACCTGACGCACGGTGATGTCGATCTGGCCGATGATCTTGCGCACCTCCTCGAGACGCGCGGCGGTGTCCTGCACGAACACCTTGTTCGTGCGCACGTCGGGCACCGCGCTGCCCCGCTTGGAGAGCACCGGCTGCTTCTCGTTGGTGAGCAGCTTCACCAGGTTCTCGGCCTTCGCGTAGTTCAGCTGGAAGATCTCGGTGCGCACCGGCTCGATCTCGGCGATCTGCTGGCGGGCCTCGAGCTCGAGCTTCTCCTTGGTGGCGAGCTCCTCGCTGGGCGCGACCAGGATCACGTTGCCGTTCTTGCGCATGTCCAGCGCCTTCGACTGCAGGATGATGTCGAGGGCCTGGTCCCAGGGAACGTCCTTCAGCCGCAGCGTCAGGCTGCCGGCGACCGAGTCGCTGGTGACGATGTTCAGGTTGGTGAAGTCGGCGATGACCTGGAGCAGCGCACGCACGTCCACGTTCTGGAAGTTCAGCGACAGGCGGTCACCCCGATAGCCCTGGCGCGTGGCCAGACGGTTCGGATCCTCGCGCACCGGCTTGACCTCGATCACGAACTGCGTGTCGCTCTGATAGGCGTTGTGTTCCCACTGCCCCTGCGGCTCGATGATCAGGCGCGCGTTGTCGCCCTGCTGCGTCGCACGGACGGCCTTGACCGGCGTGCCGAAGTCGCCGACGTCGAGGCGCTTGCGCAGGTTCTCGGGCAGGCGCGCCTTCAGGAAGTCGACCACGATCGACTGCCCCTGCTGGCGGATGTCGACGCCCACGCCGGGATCGGACAGCTCGACCACCACACGGCCCTCGCCATCCTTGCCGCGCCGGAAGTCGAGGTCACGCAGCGCATGACTGGCGGCGGCGTCGCCGCGCGCGAAGCTGTACGTGCTGCTGCCGGAGGCATCGCCCTGCATCGCGACCGGCGACAGCGCGACGACCAGGTCCTTGCCCTCGATCGAGGTGGTGTAGGTCAGCGGCCGCTTCAGGTTCAGCACCAGGCGCGTGCGGTTGCCCGACTGCACCAGGGCGACGTTGCGCACGTCGCCCTGCGCAAGGTCGATCGACGACTTGCCGGCCTCGTTGCCGGTGTCGACGAAGTCGAGCGCCACGCGCGGCGGCGTGTTGACCGAGAAGCTGGCCGGCGCCTTGGACAGCGGCGTCTTCAGCTGCACGCGCAGGTAGGTCGTCGCGCCCTGCAGCCCGCTGGTGACCGACTCGATCGCGTTGCTCTGCGCAAAGGCCTGCCCCGCCACCACGAAGGCGCTCAAAGCGGCCAGACGCATCGCCGTGCGGCCAAGCCTGTGAAGAATCGTCATTTCTTGGTCTCCTGCAGGCGCAACGCCGTGTCCCGTTCGTTCCAGTCGCCGGCGGCGTCCTGGACCATTTCCTTCAGCACCACTTCGCCTTCGCTGACGCGCACGATCTTTCCGAAGTTCTGCCCGGCGTAGTTCCCGACGCGCGCCTGGTAGACCATGTTCTCGACCTGCAGCAACGCGAAGCTCGCGTTGTTGTTGCTCATGTGGCCGACCATCTTGATCGCCTCGAGCGGGAACGCCTCCAGCACCTCGCGCTTGCGGGCCAGGTCGGGCGTGCGTCCGCCGGACTTCGGCTCGCCGTTGGCGCGGAAGGCGAGACGCGACTGCGCGAAGGGATCGGCAAGGCCCTCGTTCTCGTAGCGGAACGGCTCGAAGCTCTTGGGCGGCGTGATCTTCTCGACCACCGGCGTGATCGCCGCGCGCTGCTCGTCCATCCACGAGCGCAGTTCCTGCTGCTCGTCGCTGCAGGCACCGAGCAGCGCGACCGCGGCGGCAATCGCCGCGAGGGACACCCGGCTCATTTCGCACCTCCCTTGGCCGCGGCGGCCTTCGCCTTCGCAGCCTCGCGGCGGGAGATCGCGATCTCCTCGGGATCGAGGTACCGGAAGGTCTTCGCGACCGCTTCCATCGACAGCTGTCCGTTCTTGTCGACCTGGATGTTCATGTTGTTCAGCGTCACGATCCGCGCCAGGTTGGACACGTCGCTCGCGAACCCGCCGAGCTCGTGGTAGCCGCCCGACACCTTGATGCTGATGGGCAGCTCCGCGTAGAACTCCTTGACCACGACCTGCCCCGGCTTGAACCGGTCGAACTGCAGGCCGCGGCCGACCGCGGCCTGCGTGATGTCCTGCAGCAGCGCGGCCATCTCGGCCTTGCTGGGCAGCTGCTTCTCGAGCTGGTGCACGTAACCGGACACCTGCTGCTTCTGCTTGAGCAGCGCCTCGAGGTTGACCGCCATCTTGAGCTTCTCGAGGTACTGCGCCTTGAGCTGCTCCTCCTGCGCCTGCCCCGCCTCGAGTTCCTCGAGCTGCGTGCGCCAGTACGACGCCCACGCCAGAGTCAGGACACCCGCGAACAGGCCGGCCAGCAGCGCCAGCCGCGGCAGCAGCGGCCACAGCCCCGGATGACGCCCCTGCAGCCCCTTGAACTGGGCGGACACGCCGCCGAGATCGATCTTCGGATTGAACTTGGCCATCGCGCTCACCTGCCCGTCGTGCCCGCCGCGGCGACGGTCGCGGGACCCGCGGCCACCGGCTTGGCGGCCGACTTGTCGTCCGGCGCGGTCGGCGCCTTGATCATTGCGCTCATCGTGAACTCGAACACCCGCCGCGTGTCGCGCGCGTTGGCCGGCCCGAGCGTGCCGGCGGCGCTCTCCCCGAGATCGGGGTTCTCGAGCCACGGCGCGTCGATCGTGATGCGGTCCATCAGGTTCGACACACTCTCGTTCGACTGCGCAACGCCCACCAGGGTGATCTTGCGTTCCTCCTGGCGCAGCTGCTTGAAGAAGATGCCGTCCGGGGTGTAGCGCACGAGCTCGTCGAGGACGTGGACCGGAATCGTCCGGTCGCGCTGCAGGTTCTCGACCGCCTGCTGGCGGGCGCGCAGCGAGTCGATCTCCTCGCGCAGCGTGGCGATCTTCTTGATCTGCTCGTCGAGGTTCGCGTTCTCCTGCGTGATGAAGTCGTTGCGCGCCTGCTGCGTGTCGATCTGCTCGGAGATCCCGAACGCGACCAGCAGCGAAACGCCTGCGCTGAGCACGAACACCAGCAGCAGCAGGCCGACGAAGTCCTTCTTGCGCCGCTCACGGCGCATCTCCCGGTGCGGGAGCAGGTTGATGCGAATCATGCGTCGAACCTCCGCATCGCGAGACCGCACGCGGTCAGCAGCGCCGGCGCGTCGACGCGCAGCTGCTTCTCGCGGATCGTCTCGGCGATCTCCATGCCCTGGAACGGGCTCAGGATCTCGGTCTGCACCTGGGTGCGCTCGGCGATCGCCTCGACCAGACCCGGCACGACCGAAGATCCGCCGGCCAGGAAGATCCGGTCGACGCGGGTGTACGGGGTGGACGTGAAGAAGAACTGCAGGGCGCGCGTGACGTCGATCGCGCCCTGCTCGAGGAACGGCTGGAGCACGTCCGTGCGGAAGTTCTCGGGCAGCTCGCCGGTCTTCTTCTTGATCTCGGCCTCCTCGACGGTCAGGCCGTAGAGGCGCACCAGGTCCTGCGTCAGCTGCATGCCGCCGAAGGCCTGCTCGCGCTCGAAGATGGTCTGACCGTTGAGCACGATCGACAGGTGGGTGGCGCTGCTGCCGATGTCGAACACCGCCAGGACCAGGCCCTGCCCGTTGTTGGGCAGGAAGGCTGCCGCATGGTCGAGCGCACTGCGCGCGGCGTAGGCATCGATGTCCATCACGACCGGGCGCAGGCCGCACATCTCGGCGACGGCGACCCGGTCCTCGACCTTCTCCTTGCGGGACGCAGCGAGCAGCACTTCGACCTCGTCGTCCCCGCCGGCGGCCGGCCCGAGGATCTGGAAGTCGAGGTTGACCTCCTCGATGGCGAACGGGATGTACTGGCTCGCCTCCGACTCGACCTGGAGCTCGTAGTCCTCCTCGTCCAGCCCGGCGGGCAGCGCGATGCGCTTGGTGATCACCGCCGACGAGGGCAGCGCCAGCGCGGCTTCGCGGGTCCGCGTGCCCATCCGGCGCAGCGCGCGCGCGAGCGCCTCGGCGACCTGGTCGGGATTCTCGACGTTGCCGTCCGCGATGGCGCCGCGCTCGATCGACTCGATCGCGTACCGCTGCAGCCGGATGCCGGCCTTCTGGCCCGGGACGAGTTCCACCACCTTGACGCTCGACGAACTGAGATCGATCCCGAGCAGCGGCGGAGAAGCACGTCGCATGAAGCTGGGTAAAGTAAGCGCCACCTGAACCCCTTGAAAGCCGAAAAATCCTTATCTGATAAGGAGTTACATCGACTTTAAATAAACTACTTGAAATGCTAGCAATATTGCTGAGTTACTGTAAAGATTTTTGACACCGGGAGCATCGGGACGGGCGGCCATCTGTCGCAGCAACCCGACCATCCGGCAGAAAGTCACGAAAATCCGTGCGTTTTTGCCTTGCCACCCCCCGTTTGCGGGGCCGGGAGCGACGTTCCGGGGTCAGGGCATATAATCCGGGACCCTCCGGCCGGCGCGAGTGACCAAAAGACCGTTGCAATGGGCGCTTTTTCCAGTGCTTCCCGAATTCGCCGCCGTCAGGCCGGGTTCTCCTGGCTGCGCATCCTCGGCGCGGTCGTCCTGCTGCCCGTCGCCGGCGCGCTGCTGGCGGGTCTCGTCACGACGCTCGCGGTGCTGCTGGCCAACGACCGGCTGCCGCCGCTCGACGCCCTGATCGACTACCGTCCGAAGATCCCGCTGCGGGTGTACACGGCCGACAACGTGCTGATCGGCGAGTTCGGCGAGGAACGGCGCAGCCTGGTGCGGATCGAGGACGTCCCCGCGACCATGAAGAACGCCATCCTCGCGGCCGAGGACGCGCGCTTCTTCGAGCACAGCGGCGTCGACGTGCGCGGCATCCTGCGCGCGGCGGTGGTGAACCTCGTGTCGGGCGGCCACGAGCAGGGCGCCAGCACGATCACGCAGCAGCTCGCCCGCAACTTCTACCTGTCGAGCGAGAAGACCTACACCCGCAAGATCTACGAGATCCTGCTCGCGCTGAAGATCGAGGAGAGCCTGACCAAGGACCAGATCCTCGAGATCTACCTGAACCAGATCTTCCTCGGAAAGCGCGCGCACGGATTCGCGGCCGCCGCGCGCATCTACTTCGGCAAGTCGCTCAATGCGCTGTCGATCGCCGAGGCGGCGATGCTGGCCGGACTCCCTAAGGCGCCCTCGCTCTACAACCCGCTGGTGAATCCCAAGCGCGCGACGGAACGGCAGCACTACATCCTGCGCCGCATGGAGGAGTCCGGGTTCATCACCGAGGAGCAGCACCAGGCGGCGCTCAGGGAAGAGCTGCGCTACGTGACGGCGTCCGAGGCGACGGTGCGGGCGCCGTACGTCGCCGAGGTGGCCCGGATGCTCGCCTACGAGATGTTCCAGGAGGACATCTACAGTGCCGGGCTGAGCGTGTACACGACGATCCTGTCGGGCGACCAGCAGGCCGCCAACGCCGCCGTCAAGCGCGGGCTCCTCGAGTACGACCGCAAGTACGGCTACCGGGGCCCCGAGTCGTACATCGACCTGTCGTCGAACGCGCGCGTGGCCGAGGACCAGATCGACGCCGCGGTGGCCGAGGCGAAGGACGTGGACGAGTTCGTCGCCGCCGTCGTGCTGTCGGCATCGCCGCAGTCGGTGCGCGTGTCGCGCGGACGGGGCGCCGCGATCGACATCACCGGCGACGGACTGAAGTTCGCCGCCTCCGCGCTGGGCCCGCGGGCGGCCGCACCGAAGCAGATCCGCCCGGGCGCGGTCGTGCGGATCGCACGCACCCGCGGCAACGAGTGGGAGATCACGCAACTGCCCGAGGTGCAGGGCGCGCTCGTGTCGTGCGACACGGGCGACGGCGCGATCCGCGCGATGGTCGGCGGCTTCGACTTCAACCGCAACAAGTTCAACCGCGTCACGCAGGCCTGGCGGCAGCCCGGGTCCAGCTTCAAGCCGTTCATCTACTCCGCGTCGCTCGAGAAGGGGCTGATGGCCTCGACCGTGATCAACGACGCGCCGTTCGTGGTGGACGCCACGGTCACCGGCGGACAGGTCTGGGAGCCCAAGAACTACGACGGGCGCTTCGACGGACCGATGCGCATGCGCCAGGCACTGGCCAAGTCCAAGAACATGGTGTCGATCCGCATCCTGCAGGCGATCGGCACCCGCTACGCACAGGACTACGTCACGCGCTTCGGCTTCGACGCCCCCCGCCACCCGCCCTACCTGACGATGGCGCTGGGCGCGGGATCGGTCACGCCGTGGCAGATGGTGGGCGCCTATTCGGTGTTCGCCAACGGCGGCTTCCGCGTGAATCCCTACGTGGTGCAACGCATCACCAACCAGAACGGCAAGGTGATCGCGCAGGCACAGCCCGTGCGAGCCGGAGACGAGGCCATCCGGACGATCGACGCGCGCAATGCGTTCATCATGGACAGCCTGCTGCGCGAGGTCGTGCGCTCGGGCACGGCGGCCAAGGCGCAATCACTCAAGCGGCGCGACCTGGCCGGCAAGACCGGCACGACCAACGACGCGCACGATGCCTGGTTCGCCGGCTACCAGCCGGGGCTGGCGGCGGTGGCATGGGTCGGCTACGACCAGCCGCGCAAGCTCGGCGACCGCGAGACCGGCGGCGGCCTGGCGCTGCCGATCTGGATCGCGTACATGGGCCACGCCCTCAAGGACGCGCCGGAGAAGCGCCTGCCCGTTCCGGACGGGATCGTCGAAGTGGGCGGGGAGTTCTACTACGCGGAGACCCAGCCGGGTCAGGGCGTGTCGTCGATCGGGCTGTCCGAGGACAGCGGCACGCGCGATCAGCCGACCTCGTCGGAATCGGCGCCGGTCTCGAACTGACCGCGCGCCCCGGACCGCGCCTCGGACCGCGCCCGCCGCCGCGGGTCGGGCGCGCGGGGCGGCGGGTCAGAGCTCGGGCAGCTTCAGCGCGACGCCGGCCTGCGCCTGCACCAGGCGATTCATGCTCGAGGCCAGCGACTCACCCGAGCGGGTGTCCACCCAGCGCTCGCCGCTGCGGACGAAGTGGAACCCGCCGGCGCGGGCGGCCACCCAGATCTGCCGGACCGGCGCGTTGCCGTTGACGATGATCTTCGCGCCGTCCTCGAAGGCCAGCTCCAGGACCGCGCCGGAGCGTTCGATGTCGACATCGGCTCCACATGCGTCGACGGCATCCTCGATCGCAGTGAGTGCTTGCTCGCACAACGTCTGGAACTGCTGTTCGGTCATGCTAGACTGCCTCGATGAAGACACGTGTGCTCGGAGCCACGATTCTAGCGGCACTGATCGTGCTGTCGGGCTGCGGCCAGCGCGGCCCCCTGTACCTTCCCAAACCGGTCGAACCCGTGCAGCAGGGCGCCGACGGCGCGGCCAGGGATGCAGCGCGCCCTCAACGTTAGACGCATTCGATGATCGATTGGCTCAACTACCGCGACGGCACGCTGTTCGCCGAAGGTGTGTCGCTGCGCGCCATTGCCGAGCGGTTCGGCACGCCCACCTACGTCTACTCGCGCTCGGCCATCGCAGGCGCGTTCGCGGAGTTCGCATCGGCCGCGGCGGGCCGCAAGGCGCTGATCTGCTACGCACTGAAGGCCAATTCCAACCTGGCGGTGATCGAACTGCTCGCACGCGCCGGTGCGGGGTTCGACATCGTCTCGGAAGGCGAACTCCAGCGCGTGCTCGCCGCCGGGGGCGACGCGGGCCGCGTGGTGTTCTCGGGCGTGGGCAAGGGCGCAGGCGAGATCAGGGCCGCGCTGCGTGCGGGCGTGCGGTGCTTCAACGTCGAGTCGCGCAGCGAACTCCAGCGCCTGTCCGACATCGCCTCTGCGCTCGGACGCCGGGCGCCGATCTCGCTGCGCGTCAATCCGGACGTCGACGCCGGCACCCACCCCTACATCTCGACCGGACTGCGCGAGAACAAGTTCGGCATCGCCCATGACGAAGCCGTCGACGTCTATCGGTTCGCCGCTGCGCTGCCGGGCATCGAGATCGCAGGCATCGACTGCCACATCGGTTCGCAGATCACCGAGATCGCACCGTTCCTCGCTGCGCTCGAGCGCCTGCTCGAGCTGATCCGCACGCTGCGCGACGCGGGCATCCGGCTGTCGCACCTCGACCTGGGCGGCGGACTCGGCATCAGCTACGACGCCGAGCAGCCGCCGGAGCGTCGCGCGATGCTCGCGGCGATCTTCGCGCGGATCGACGAGGACCCGCTCGCCCGCGAGCTCGAGATCCTGTTCGAGTTCGGACGCTCCATCGTCGGCAACGCCGGCCTGCTGCTCACCCGCGTCGAGTACCTCAAGCACAACGGCGCCAAGCGCTTCGCGATCATCGACGCCGCCATGAACGACCTGATGCGCCCGGCGCTGTACGACGCGTTCCACCGCATCGTGCCGGTCACGCCGCGCAACGCGCCCGACGTGGTCTACGACGTGGTGGGTCCGGTCTGCGAATCGGGCGACTGGATCGGACGCGACCGCGCGCTCGCAATTGCCGAAGGCGACCTGCTCGCCGTGCTGTCGGCCGGTGCCTACGGCATGGCCATGAGCTCCAACTACAACACGCGCCCGCGTGCGGCCGAGGTGCTGGTCGACGGCACCGAGCCCATCGAGATCCGGACCCGCGAGACCATCGAGTCCCTCTACGCGCTCGAGCGGCGGCTTCCGCGGTAGGCGCCTGCCGGGCCGAACCGCGCCCGCATGCGCCAGGCCAGCAGCAGCGCCACCACGATCGCATACACGAGCGGCTCGAACAGGTCGTTCTTGCCGGCCTTGTGCCACCACAGGTGCAGCACGCCGAGCACCGCCACCCCGTACACGGCCCGGTGCAGAAGCCCCCAGCGCCGGCCCAGCCGCCGCATCATCGCGTCGGTGGAGGTGAGCGCCAGCGGCAGCATCGCGAGCCAGGCCGCGAACCCCGCGAAGATGAACGGGCGCTTGACGATGTCGGCTCCGATCGCGGCCCAGTCGAACCACTGGTCGAACCACACGTACGTCGACAGGTGCAGACAGCCATAGGCGCACGCGAAGAGCCCCAGCATGCGCCGCAGGCGCAGGAGCGCGCTGATCCCGGTCAGCCGGCGCAGCGGCGACACGGCCAGCGTCGCGCACACCAGCACGAGGGTCCAGGTGCCGGTCGAACGGGTAACGAACTCGACCGGGTTCGCGCCCAGCCGGTCGAGACCGCCCAGCACCAGCAGGCGGACGAACGGCACCAGGCACAGCACGAAGAGCGTCGCCTTGTGGACCGTCCCGACGGTCGGCATCGGCCGGATCAGAAGAAGCGCTTGAGGTCCATGCCGGCGTACAGCGATGCGACCTGCTCGCCATAGCCGTTGAACATCAGGGTCTTGCGCTTGCGCTGCAGGAAGCCATCCTCGCCGATGCGGCGCTCCGTCGCCTGCGACCAGCGCGGGTGGCTGACATCCGGGTTGACGTTCGAGTAGAAGCCGTACTCCTGCGGCGCGGCACGGTTCCAGCTGGTGATCGGCTGCTTCTCGACGAACCGGATGCGCACGATCGATTTGCCGCTCTTGAAGCCGTACTTCCAGGGCACGACGATGCGCACGGGAGCGCCCGACTGCTTCGGCAGGACCTCGCCGTACAGCCCCATCGTCAGCAGCGTGAGGGGATGATTGGCCTCGTCGATGCGCAGGCCTTCGACGTACGGCCAGCTCAGCACCGGCGACGACAGGCCGGGCATCTGCGCCCGGTCGGCGAGCGTGACGAACTCGACGTACTTCGCGTTGCCGGTCGGCTCCACCCGGCGGATGAGCTCCGACAGGGGCACGCCGACCCAGGGGATGACCATCGACCAGCCCTCGACGCAGCGCAGACGGTAGATGCGCTCTTCGAGCGGCGCGAGCGTCAGCAGTTCATCGATGTCGAACTCGCGCGGCTTGAGCACCTCGCCCTCGACCTTCACCGTCCATGGCCGCGTCTTCAGCGTGTGGGCGTTGCGGGCGGGATCGTCCTTCTCGGTGCCGAACTCGTAGAAGTTGTTGTACGAGACGACGTCCTTGTAGGGCGTCGTCTTCTCCATCGTGGAGAGGCCGCTCTGCCGGCCGGGCAGCTTCTGCGCGCCGGCAGCCTGCGCCAGCGCATCGACGCCCGGCGCAAACGCCAGCCCGGCCGCCGCCGACTTCAGCAGCCGGCGCCGCTGCTCGAAGACGTGGCGGGGCGTGATCTCCGAGGGCAGCAGATCATCGGCGCGAAAGTGACGCTTGGGCATGTCCGGTCCTTTTCCCGAGGCCTGTGCGTCGGCCGATCGGCTCGTTAACTTACCGCAGCCCACCGGTCCGACCAAATGGCCGCGATGATGATCGCGGCGGCCGACGCAGCGGCAGGCAAGAAAAAGGGCGCCCGTTCGGAGCGCCCTTCCTTCGCTGCAGCGCCCCGGGCGGGCGCCCTGCACCGGTCAGCGCAGACCGGCGATGTACTCGGAAACGGCCTTGATCTCGACGTCGGACAGGCGCGCGGCGATCGCGGTCATCTGCTCGCTGTTCTTGCGCGCCCCCTGCCGGAACGCGACCAGCTGCGCTTCGGTGTATTCGGAGAACTGGCCCGCCAGACGGGGGTACTGCGCGGGGATGCCGGCGCCATTGGGGCTGTGGCAGCCGGCGCACGCCGGCACGTTCTTCTGCGCGACACCGCCGCGGAAGATCTTCTGGCCGAGCTCGATGACGTCCTTGTTCTTGGCGGCGGCCGGCTTCAGCTTCTGGCTGGCATAGTGCGCGGCCACGTTGCGCATGTCCTGGTCGGACAGCTGCGCCGCGAACCCGGCCATCACGGCATTGGCGCGCTCGGCTTCCTTCGCACCCTGCTTGGTCTTGAAGTTCTGCAGCTGCTTGTACAGGTAGTCGGCATGCTGGCCGGCAAGCTTCGGATTGGCGGGGCTCGCGCTGTTGCCGTCGGCACCGTGGCACGCCGCGCACACCTGCGAAGCGATCTGCTGACCCTTGGCCGCGTCGGCCTTGCCGGTCTGCGCCGCCGCGGGCGAGGTCGCCAGAAGCGCCGTGGCGCCGAACGCCGCCAGGCCAGCCAGCGTGAACGCGCGGATCGTTCCGGTCTTCATGAAGTTCATCCCCATCATCGCGATCTCACAGCCTTTATGGCTCACGTAAACTCTCGATTCTACAATAGCCCCGCGGCAGCGACCACCGCGCCCGACCAGATGGCTCTCCTGACCACCGTCCGATTCCACACCACCGTTGCGCAGCAACAGCAGCTGCCCCGCGGCGGCCCGGCGGAAGTCGCCTTCATCGGGCGCTCCAACGCCGGGAAATCGTCGGCGATCAACGCGATCTGCCAGCGGCGGCGACTGGCCTTCTCGAGCCGCACCCCCGGCCGCACCCAGGCGCTGAACTTCTTCGCGCTGGGCAAGGAGCCCGACACCGTCGGGTTCCTGGTCGACACGCCCGGATACGGCTATGCGGCGGCGCCCGGGGCCATCCGCCACGGCTGGGATGCCCTGGCCGGGCGCTACCTGCGCTCGCGCGCCCAGTTGCGCGCGGTGGTGATGATGCTCGACATCCGTCGCGGCATCACCGACCTCGACCGCCAGATGCTCGCATGGATTCCGCCGGGCATGCGCGTAATCGCCCTGCTCACCAAGGCCGACAAGCTGGGCCGCGTGCAGCAGTCGGCCGTGCGGCGCGCGGTGCGCGACGAACTGGCCAAGCTGCGCGACGCCGGCAGCTTCGAGGTCGTGCTGTTCTCGTCGACCGATCGCATCGGCCTCGACGAGGCGCGCACGGCGATCGAGGCACTGTTCGCGAACGCGAACGCGGACGGCGACGGCGCCCCCCATGCAGACGCCGGCGCCGACGGCAGCGACGCCGACGGCAGCGGCTCGGGATCGCGCGCCGCCGACGGATCCGCCGGCCAAGACGCGCCCGCCGCGCCCCCGCCTGCAGGCATCCCCGGCCCGAAGCGACGGGCCTGAGCGATCCAAGTCACGCCGAGCGCCCCATGTCACCCCACCCCGACCCGGCGTCCGGCGCGCGCAGCGCCCACCGAGCCCGACGACCGGCCCCCGCCCACTCCAAGGAACCGCCCATGCCGACCAAGCCCGACGCCAGCCGATTCATCCAGCAGTTTCCCGCCCTGCGCATGCGTCGCATGCGGCGCGACGACTTCTCGCGCCGCATGATGCGCGAGCACACGCTGTCGGCCGACAACCTGATCTACCCGGTGTTCGTCCACGAAGGCACGAACCTGCGCCAGGCGGTCGAGTCGATGCCCGGCGTCGAGCGTCTCAGCATCGACCTGCTGTTCGCCGTCGCCGAACAGTGCGTGTCCCTGGGCGTGCCGGTGCTGGCGCTGTTCCCGGTGATCGCACCGGACCTGAAGACCCCCGACGGGATCGCCGCCACCGACGCCGGCGGCCTGATCCCCCGCGCGGTCCGGGCGCTGAAGCAGCGGTTCCCCGAACTCGGCATCCTCACCGACGTGGCCCTCGACCCCTACACGAGCCATGGTCAGGACGGCGTGCTGGACGAGACGGGTTACGTGCTGAACGACCCGACCACCACGATCCTCGTGCGGCAGGCGCTGGTGCAGGCCGATGCCGGCGTCGACATCGTCGCGCCCTCCGACATGATGGACGGCCGCATCGGCGCGATCCGCGAGGCACTCGAAGGCGCGGGGCACATCCACACCAAGATCATGGCGTACAGCGCCAAGTACGCGTCCGGCTTCTACGGCCCGTTCCGCGACGCGGTCGGATCCGCCAAGAACCTGGGCAAGAGCAACAAGAAGACCTACCAGATGGACGCCGCCAACTCCGACGAGGCGCTGCGCGAGGTCGCGCTCGACCTGCAGGAGGGCGCGGACATGGTGATGGTGAAGCCCGGCATGCCGTATCTCGACATCGTGCGTCGCGTGAAGGACACCTTCTCGGTGCCGACCTTCGTCTACCAGGTCAGCGGCGAGTACGCGATGCTCAAGGCGGCGGCCCAGCGCGGCTGGCTCGACGAGCGCACCGTGGCGCTCGAGTCGCTGCTCGCGATGCGCCGCGCGGGCGCCGACGGCATCCTCACCTACTTCGCGCTCGACGCCGTGCGCTGGATGCGCGAGGAGTGACGCGGTCCGTGCGCGCGCGGCCACCTTGTCGGATGCACGCATGCAGGTGATGGCGATCGGGGCATCCGGCGCCGACCGGCTGCCGGTTCTGCCGGATGCGCTGCCGCCCGCGGCGGTGCTGTGGGTCACCTGCACGTACGACGAGGCGCGTGACTGGGTCGGCCCGATCGCGCGCCTCACCGGTGTCACCGTGTTCGACACGCATCTGCTCGACACCGAGAACCACGCGCACCCCTCGTTCTTCGACTCGACCAGCGACTACGAGCTGGTGATCTTCCGGGGGCTGTCCTCGCACTCCATCCTCTCGGGCGATCACGACGGCCTGCGCGTGCGCACGCGCCCGACGATCTTCTTCGTGTTTCCTCGCTGCCTGGTGACGATCCATTCACCCGACAGCCGCAGCGTGCCGGCCCTGCAGAAGTGGCTGATGGCGGCGTCCGGCGCGGGCTACCGCCTGCCGGCCACACCGGGCGAGCTGATGCTGCGGCTGCTCAACGACATGGTCGACCGCTATCTCGACCTGCGCCAGCCGCTGACGGAACAGCTCGAGCAGTGGCAGCGGCGGCTGCTCGACCCGCGCGCACCGTTCCGCGACTGGTATGCGCTGCTGCAGGCCCGCGGCGAACTGCGCAAGCTGGAGCAGTTGTGCGAGGAGCAGCTCGACGCGATCGAGGAGTGGCGCTCCGAGCAGCACGAGCGCGGCAGCGACGCCCCGTCTGAGGGCCTGGGCACCCTCACCGATGCCATCCAGGTCCGGTGCACCGACCTCGTCGGCCACATCCAGCGGGTGCTGCGGCATGCGCAGCGCCTCGAGGAGTCCGTCGAGACGGCCGTGCAGCTGCACTTCGCATCGAACGCGCATCGCACCAACGACGTGATGCGCACGCTGACGACGATCACCGCGATCTTCATGCCGCTCACGCTGATCACCGGCATCTTCGGCATGAACTTCGAGTTCATTCCCGGCATCCACACACGATTCGGGTTTGCCGTGACACTGGGCTGCATGGCACTGATCGCGCTGGCGCTGGTGATCTGGTTCCGCGCCAGACGCTACCTGTCGTCGCCCCACGAGACGCTGCGCGGGCGCCGGCGTCAGCGGGCCCCGGCACGGGAACGCGTCGATCCGCCGCCTTCGTCCTGAAGGGCCGGCGCCTGCGCCTCCGCCTGTCAGCGCGCTCCGGGCAGCGGGCGCGTCTGCTCGACCGCCCAGGCCAGATAGTCGGGCAATGCCGACGACGCCGCGAAGGTGACGATCTCCGGCACCTCGTACGGATGCAGCGCCCGCAGCCGCGCGCACAGCGCATCGCGCCGGTCGGACGGCGTCTTGATCAGCATCGGCCACTCCTCTTCGCTGCAGACCTCGCCCTGCCATCGGTAGACCGAACGACACGGCGCGAGAATGTTCACGCACGCGGCGAGCGATTCGGTGACCAGGGCATGCGCGAGGCGCTCGGCCGTGGCGCGATCGGGCGCCGTGCTGAGGACCAGCACCAGATGAAGGGATTCGTCACTCATGCGGCGTTCATGCGGCGTTCATGCGGTGCTCAACCGGTGGTCAAGCGGCGTTCGATCGGTGATCAGGCGGCGTTCGATCGGTGGTCGTGCGGTGTTCAGCCGGTGGTCGTGCGGCGCTCATCGCGCGAATCGCCGCCGCGTCAGGCGAGACGCGAGCGCGAACCCGAGACACGCGTAGACACCCAGCACGACCAGATGCCACCACGCCTCCCCGGGCGGACGACCCAGCACCAGCGGCCGCGCGACGTCGACGGCCAGGGCCAGCGGCAGCGCGCTTGCCCAGCTCGAGATCCAGTCGGGCAGCTGCTCCCGCGGGTAGTACACGCCGGAGACGAAGATCATCGGCGTCAGCACCAGGGTGAAGTAGTAGGTGAAGAAATCGTATCCGCGGGCCAGCGCGTTGAAGCAGAGCCCGATGCCGGCGAACGTCAGCCCGACCATCGCGATCACGGGGACGAGCAGCAGCAGCTCGGGCGCGCGCGAGATGTCCAGCACGAAAATCACGACGAGGATGGCCAGCCCGGAGAACGCCCCCTTGGTGGCGGCCCACAGCCACTCGGCGACCAGCACGTCGGACAGCGTCATCGGCGCGTTGAGGATCGATTCCCAGGTGCGCTGCACGTGCATGCGCGAGAACGCGGAGTAGAGCGCCTCGAAGCTCGCCGCCATCGCCGTGCTCATGCACACCGAGCCGGCGGCCAGGTAGGTGATGTAGGGCGTGCCGTCGACCTGCTCCAGCAGCCGACCCAGGCCGTAACCGAACGCCAGCAGGGTGATGAGCGGCTCGGCGATGTTGCCCAGCACGCTGGCCACGGCCAGCTTGCGCCAGACGAGCAGGTTGCGCAGGTAGACCGGCACGAACGCGAAGCGGGGGCGCCCGGGGACCACCGAGGGCACTGATCCCGATGGCGGCGTGCCGGGAGACGGCACGGTCCGCGATGGCAGCGTGCGGGGAGCCGACGCGGCGGGCGCCGGCGGCGCGCCGGCGGATTCGACGGCGCCCGCGTCGTTGCCGCCCCGGTCTGCGCGGTTGGGTCGATTGCTGTCCATGCCTGTGGTCGCCTGGTGACGTCGGTCCTGCATGCGGTCTTGACGGGTCAGTCGCGCAGGTCGCGCCCAGTGAGCTTGAGGAACACGTCCTCGAGCGTCGCCCGGCGCTGGACCACACGAAGCGATTTCAGGTCCGACAGGGCAGCCAGCATCGCCGAGGGATCCGTGCAATAGGCGAACAGGGTTTCGCCGACGTGCTCATGGCGCGTGCACCAGCGCAGCGGGTCGTTGTGACGCAGCCAGTCCCGCAGACCGTCGCCAGTCACCTCGAGCACGTGCGGCTCGATCTCCCGGGCGATCAGCGCCTCCGGGGCCCCTTCGAGCACCAGGCGCCCATGGTCGACGACCGCCAGGCGCGTGCACAGGCGCTCGGCTTCCTCCATGAAGTGCGTGGTCAGCACGATCGTCTTGCCCCGCGAGACGAGGCTGCGCAGACGGTCCCAGATGAGGTGACGCGCCTGGGGATCGAGGCCCGTCGTCGGCTCGTCCAGGAACAGGATCTCCGGATCGTTGACCAGCGCCCGCGCGATCGTGAGCCGCCGCTTCATGCCGCCGGAGAGCTCGTCGATGCGCGCAGTGCGCTTGGCGGCCAGGCCCGCAAACTCGAGCAGTGCGGGGATGCGCTCCTCGAGCACCGCCCGGCTCAGCCCGAAGTAGCGGCCATAGACGACGAGGTTCTCGGTGACGGTGAAGTCGGGATCCAGAGCGTCGGCCTGCGGCACGACGCCGACCCGTGCGCGCGCACGTTGCGCCTGCGCGGGAATCGGCTCGCCGAGCAGTCTGATCTCGCCCGCGTCGGGCGAAAGCAACCCCAGCACCAGCTTGAGCGTGGTGCTCTTGCCCGCGCCGTTCGGGCCGAGCAGTCCGAAACACTCGCCTCGCGACACCCGAAAGCCGAGACCGTCCACCGCCGTCATCGTGCCGAACGCCTTGCGCAGACCCGTCACCTCGAGCACGGGCTCGGCGGAAATGGGCGCATCGACGAGCGAGGGATCTTCGGGCAAGGACATCTCGACCACACGCAGGAAAGGGAGTGCCGCCGACCGGCGGCGCGACGGCCGCCCGGGCGACACGGCGCGTGCAGCGCGTGCAGCGCGCCAAATCAAAGGCGCCTGATCCGCGGGTGCGGATCAGGCGCCGGGCAGTACCGTACGGGCGACGGCCCGGCGCGAGCGCCGGCCCCGCCCGCCGATCAGGCTGCGGCCTGCGACTTCTCGCCCGCCGGCGCTTCCGCCTCGGGACGGTCCATCAGCTCGACGTACGCCATCGCGGCGTTGTCGCCGACGCGGAAGCCCGACTTCAGGATCCGCAGGTACCCGCCGTTGCGGCTCGCGAAGCGGGGGCCGAGTTCGTTGAACACCTTGACCACCATCTCGCGGTCACGCAGGCGGTCGAACGCCAGACGGCGATTGGCCAGCGAGGGCTTCTTGCCGAGGGTGATGATCGGCTCGACCACACGGCGAAGTTCCTTCGCCTTGGGCAGGGTCGTCTTGATCAGTTCATGGCGCAGGAGCGCGTTGCACATGTTCCGCAGCATCGCTTCGCGATGGCTGCTGGTGCGGTTCAGTTTTCGAAGTCCGTGACGATGACGCATGGCTCTGTCCTCGTGTGCTGGTGACGGTGAATGAACTCAGGGCCGCTCGAGACCGGCCGGCGGCCAGTTTTCGAGCTTCATGCCAAGCGTGAGTCCTCGCGACGCCAGCACTTCCTTGATCTCGTTGAGCGACTTGCGACCGAGATTGGGCGTCTTCAGGAGCTCATTCTCGGTGCGCTGGATCAGGTCGCCGATGTAGTAGATGTTTTCCGCTTTCAGGCAGTTCGCCGAACGAACCGTCAGCTCCAGGTCGTCGACCGGACGCATCAGGATCGGATCGATCTGCGGCGCGCGCGCAGCGCCCGCCTCGGCCAGCGGCTCCGCACCGCCCTCGAGCGCCGCGAAGACCGACAGCTGCTCGACGAGGATGCGCGCCGACTGGCGGACCGCTTCCTCGGGCGCGATCACGCCGTTGGTCTCGACGTCGATGATCAGGCGGTCGAGGTCGGTCCGCTGCTCGACACGAGCGCTCTCGACCGCATAGCTCACCCGGCGGACCGGCGAGAACGACGCGTCGAGAACGATGCGGCCGATGGTCTTCGACTCGCCCAGGTTGCGCATCGTGCCCGGCACGTAGGCACGACCGCGCTCGACCTTGATCTGCATGTCGATGCGGCCACCCTGCGTGAGACTGGCGATCACGTGTTCCGGGTTCATGATCTCGACATCGTGCGGCGCATCGATGTCGCCCGCCGTGACCGGACCCGCGCCTTCCTTGCGCAGGGTCAGGAACACTTCGTCCCGGTTGTGCAGCTTGAACACGATCCCCTTCAGGTTCAGCAGGAGATCGACCACGTCCTCGCGCACGCCATCCATCGTGGAGTACTCGTGCACCACGCCGGCGATCTGCACCTCGGTCGGCGCATAGCCGACCATCGACGAGAGCAACACCCGTCGCAGCGCATTGCCAAGCGTGTGCCCGTAGCCGCGCTCGAACGGTTCCATCACAACCCGGGCGTGCGACGGCCCGAGTTGCTCGACCTCGACGATCCGCGGCTTAAGCATGGCAGTCTGCATAAAGGAACCCCTTCGATTAACGCGAGTACAACTCGACGATCAAGCTCTCGTTGATATCGGCCGACAGGTCACTGCGGTCGGGGATCGCCTTGAAGACCCCTTCCAGCTTGCTCTTGTCCACCGACACCCAACCGGGCAGACCCGCCTGCTCGGCGAGGTTCAGCGCATCCTGGATGCGCGCCTGCTTCTTGGCCTTCTCGCGGACCACGACGACGTCGTTCGGACGCACCAGCGCCGACGGGATGTTCAGCGCCTGGCCGTTCACCGCGATGGCCTTGTGGCTGACCAGCTGACGCGCTTCGGCGCGGGTCGAGGCGAAGCCCATGCGATAGACGACGTTGTCCAGACGGCATTCGAGCAGCTTCAGCAGGTTCTCGCCCGTGTTGCCGCGCCGGCGCTCGGCCTCGGCGAAGTAACGGCGGAACTGGCGCTCGAGAACGCCGTACATGCGCTTGACCTTCTGCTTCTCGCGCAGCTGCAGTCCGAAGTCGGACGTACGCGCGCCCGACGTGCGGCCGTGCTGGCCGGGCTTGCTGTCGAGCTTGCACTTGCTGTCGAGGCCCCGACGGGCGCTCTTGAGAAACAGGTCCGTCCCTTCACGGCGGGACAGCTTGGCCTTTGGTCCGATATAACGTGCCACGACGATTCCTCATGAATACGCGCATGCACCGGTCGAGGTGCGGCGCGGTTAGTCTGCCCGCCCAAGGCGATCCCCCCGCAGCGGATGGCGGGGGCGGCAGACGGTGGTCTTTCATGTCCGGTGATTCCGCGCCGGCACCCGAGGGAGCGCGCGCGACGGCCGCCGGACGACGGCCGTGCTTCGATCAGATGCGACGGCGCTTCGGCGGACGGCAGCCGTTGTGCGGGATCGGCGTCACGTCCTGGATCTGGATGATCTTGATGCCGAGGGCGTTCAGCGCGCGCACCGAGGACTCGCGACCCGGGCCGGGGCCCTTGATCTGGACCTCGAGGTTCTTGATGCCGCATTCCTGCGCCGCACGGCCGGCCGTTTCGGCCGCCACCTGGGCCGCAAAGGGCGTCGACTTGCGCGAGCCCTTGAAGCCCGCGCCACCCGACGTCGCCCACGACAGGGCGTTGCCCTGGCGGTCGGTGATCGTGATGATCGTGTTGTTGAACGACGCGTGAATGTGCGCGATTCCGTCGGAGACGTTCTTCTTCGCCTTCTTGCGGTTGCGCGCCGCTGCGGCGGCTGCCGCAGCGCTCTGGGATTTCGTTGCCATCGCTTGTCCGTCCTGGGTTTATTTCTTCAGCGCGACGCCGGCCTTGCGCGGCCCCTTGCGGGTACGCGCATTCGTGCGGGTGCGCTGACCGCGCAGCGGCAGGCCGCGGCGATGACGCACGCCGCGGTAGCAGCCGAGGTCCATCAGGCGCTTGATCGACATCGAGACTTCACGGCGAAGGTCACCTTCGACGGTGAAGCGCGACAGCTGTTCGCGGATGCGCTCCATCTCGGCGTCGCTCAGGTCCTTGACCTTCTTGCTGAAGGCGATGCCCGCCGCCTCGCAGATGGCGCGCGCACGCGCGCGACCGATGCCGTAGATGGCCGTCAGCCCGATCTCGGTGTGCTGACGGTCGGGAATGTTGATACCGGCAATACGTGCCATGCTCGTCCTCTGTTAACCCTGGCGTTGCTTGTGACGAGGATCCGTACAGATCACACGCACCACGCCATTACGCTTGATCACCTTGCAGTTGCGGCAGATCTTCTTGACAGACGCCATCACTTTCATGCTTCACCTCGATCCAAATCTCTAAACCCCGGACTACTTCGTCCGGAACACGATACGCGCCCGCGAAAGGTCATACGGCGTGAGCTCCACGGTGACCTTGTCTCCAGGGAGGATGCGGATGTAGTGCATCCTCATCTTTCCCGATATGTGCCCCAGCACCATGTGACCGTTTTCCAATCTGACCCGGAACGTCGCGTTGGGGAGGTTTTCCACCACCTCGCCCTGCATCTGGATGACGTCTTCCTTGCTCGAAATCCCCGAGCCGGAATCCCTCTTCTGCGGTGCGTTGCGCGGACGCCGGCTCATCGGTACTCAGGTCTCAGGCACCCAGGCCTTTCGCGTTGGACTTCTTGAGCAGACTCTCGTACTGATGCGACATCACGTACGCCTGCACCTGCGCCATGAAGTCCATCGTGACCACCACGATGATCAGCAACGACGTTCCTCCGAAATAGAAGGGAACGTTCCACTTCAGAACCAGCAACTCCGGCAACAGGCACACGCCGGTGATGTAGATCGCCCCGGCCAGCGTCAGCCGCACCAGGATCTTGTCGATGTACCGCGCGGTCTGCTCGCCCGGACGGATGCCCGGGACGAACGCGCCGCTCTTCTTCAGATTGTCGGCCGTCTCGCGGCTGTTGAACACCAGCGCGGTGTAGAAGAAGCAGAAGAACACGATCGCCGCCGCGTACAGCAGGATGTAGATCGGCTGCCCCGGCGACAGCGTCGCGGCAACGTCCTTCAGCACCCGCACGACCGGATTCGTCGAATCGCCGGAGGTGAACCACTGCGCGAGCGTGGCCGGGAACAGGATGATCGACGACGCGAAGATCGGCGGAATCACGCCAGCCATGTTCAGCTTCAGCGGCAGATGCGACGTCTGGCCGCCGTAGATCTTGTTGCCGACCTGGCGCTTCGCGTAGTTCACGGTGATCTTGCGCTGCCCGCGCTCCACGAACACCACCGCTGCCGTCACCGCCACGGCCAGCACGACGATCAGCAGCGCCACCAGCGCACTGAGCGACCCGGTGCGGACGAGTTCCGCCATGCCCGCCAGCGCGCCCGGCAGCCCGGAGGCGATGCCCGCAAAGATGATGATCGAGATGCCGTTGCCCAGCCCGCGCTCGGTGATCTGCTCGCCCAGCCACATCAGGAACATCGTGCCGGTCAGCAGCGACACCACCGTGGTGAACCGGAACTGGATGCCCGGATCCAGCACGAGGCCGGGCTGCGCTTCGAGCGCCACCGCGATCCCCAGCGCCTGGAACGTCGCAAGCGCAACCGTGAACCAGCGCGTGTACTTCGTGATCGTACGGCGGCCCGCCTCGCCTTCCTTCTTGAGCGCCTCGAACTGCGGCACCACGACGGTGAGCAGCTGCATGATGATCGACGCCGAGATGTACGGCATGATCCCCAACGCGAACACCGTGAACCGCGAGAGCGCGCCCCCCGAGAACATGTTGAACATGCCCAGGATGCCGCCCTGCTGGCTCTTGAACAGCTGCGCGAGCTGGTCGGGGTCGATGCCCGGCACCGGCACGTGCGCGCCGATCCGGAAGACCACGAGCGCCGCCAGCAGGAACCACAGCCGACGCTTCAGGTCGCCGAACTTGCCCGATTTAGCCAACGCCGTCGATGCGGTTGCCACGTGAACGCTGTCCGAGAGTCAGGTGAGGACGTGCACTGCCGCCGTCAGGCCAGCACGCCGCCGGCAGCCTCGATGGCCGCCTTGGCGCCTTTCGTCGCGCCGATGCCGCGCAGCGTCACCTTGCGCGTGATGCTGCCTGCCAGGATGACCTTCGCACCCTTCGCCAGCTGCGGCACCAGGTTGGCCGACTTCAGCGTCAGGAGGTCGACTTCGTCGGCGCCCAGGCGCTCGAGATCCGACAGACGCACTTCGGCCGTATCGCCCGCGCTCATCGACTTGAACCCACGCTTCGGCAGGCGACGTTGCAGCGGCATCTGGCCGCCCTCGAAGCCCACCTTGTGGAAGCCGCCGGCACGCGATTTCTGACCCTTGTGACCGCGACCCGCGGTCTTGCCCAGGCCCGAGCCGATCCCGCGACCGACGCGCTTGGCGGGGTGCTTCGAACCTTCGGCCGGTTTCAATCCATTCAGACGCATATTCGACTCCGCGCTCATTCGACGCGAACGAGATAGGAAACCTTGTTGATCATTCCACGCACGGCCGGGGTGTCCTCGAGCTCGCGCGTCTGGCGAATCTTCTTGAGACCCAGCCCCAGCACGGTCGCACGGTGGGAACCGCGGGTACCGTTGGGACTCCGGACCAGCGTCACCTTGAGTGTCTTCTTGCTCATCGCATTCTCCGAACGAGCGCCGCCTCTTCGACGGCCACCCGCGCTCCGGCCGTTCAGCCGAAGATTTCCTCGATCGTCTTGCCGCGTTTCGCCGCGATTTCCGACGGCGTGCTCATGTTCTGCAGGGCATTGATCGTGGCGCGCACCAGGTTGTACGGGTTCGTCGAACCGTGGCTCTTGGCCACCACGTTCGTCACGCCCATCACCTCGAAGATCGCGCGCATCGGACCACCGGCGATGATGCCCGTACCGGCAGGGGCCGGCGCGAGAAACACGCTGGATGCGCCGTGACGGCCGAGCACCGTGTGCTGCAGGGTGCCGCCGCGCAGGCTCACCTTGACCATCTTGCGCCGCGCCTCGTCCATCGCCTTCTGCACGGCCACCGGCACTTCACGCGCCTTGCCCTTGCCCATGCCGATCCGGCCGTCGCCGTCGCCCACCACGGTCAGTGCGGCAAAGCCGAGGATCCGGCCGCCCTTCACCACCTTGGTGACGCGGTTGACCGCGATCATCTTTTCCTTGAGTCCGTCGTCGCGCTCTTCGCCGCCGACGCGTGCCTGAATCTTCGCCATGTTCGAATCCTGTCCGTCAGAACTTCAGGCCGGCTTCGCGCGCGGCCTCGGCGAGCGCCTTGACCCGACCGTGGAAGCGGTACCCGGCCCGATCGAAGGCCACGGAATCGATTCCGGCCTTCAGCGCCTTCTCTGCGATCAGCTTGCCGACGATCGCGGCCGCATCGGCATTGCCGCCGCGACCCGTCTGTCCGGCCAGCTGGGAACGCACGCCCGGCTCGACCGTCGACGCCGTCACGAGGACGCGTTCGCCGCCGGCATCCGTGATGCTTGCGTAGATGTGGGTATTCGTCCGAAACACCGTCAACCGGTTGACCCGCAGTTCGCGGATCTTCAACCGAGTCTGGCGGGCACGGCGCAAACGAGCTAGTTTCTTGTCCATCGCCTGATGTCCTGTCCTGTTGAGCGGTCCGCTTACTTCTTCTTGACTTCCTTGAGCGCGACCACCTCACCGGTGTAGCGCACACCCTTGCCCTTGTAGGGCTCGGGCGGACGGTAGGCACGAATCTCTGCAGCGACCTGTCCAACCTTCTGCTTGTCGGTGCTCTTGAGCACGATCTCGGTCTGGGTCGGCGTCTCGGCCTTCACGCCATCGGGCAGTGCGTGCACCACCGGATGCGAGAAACCGAGCGAGAGGTTGAGGTTCGCGCCCGACGCCTGGGCACGGTATCCCGTACCAACCAGCGTGAGGCGACGCTCGAACCCCTTCGTCACGCCGTGGACCATGTTGGCCACCAGCGCACGGAACGTGCCGCTGAGTGCCACGGCCAGACGACTTTCGTCGACGGCGGAGACGAGCAGGTCGGAACCTTCCTTGCGGATCGTGACGAGCGGGTTGATCGCCTGGACGAGGGTGCCCAACGGCCCCTTGACGGAGATCGACGCGGCGTCGACGTTGACGTCCACACCACCCGGCAGGGTGATGGGCATGCGGGCAACACGAGACATCGCAGCCCTCCTCAAGCCACGTAGGCGATGACTTCACCGCCCACGCCGGTAGCCCGCGCACGGCGGTCGGTCATCACGCCGCGCGACGTCGTCACGATGGCAACACCCAGACCGTTCAGCACCTGGGGGATCTCGCCATGGCCTTTGTAGATACGCAGGCCGGGACGGGAGACGCGCTCGATGCGTTCGATGACGGGGCGCCCGGCGTAGTACTTCAACTGCACCTGCAGTTCGGCCTTGGCACCGTCGGTCTTCACGCTGAAGCCCTCGATGTAGCCCTCGTCCTTCAGCACCTGGGCAATCGCCACTTTCAGCTTCGACGACGGCATCGTCACCGAATCCTTTTCCACGCGCTGCCCGTTGCGGATGCGCGTGAACATGTCGGCGATCGGATCGCTCATGCTCATGTTGAATTCCTCGTTACCAGCTCGCTTTGGTGATGCCCGGCACTTCGCCGCGCATCGCGATCTCGCGCAACTTGTTGCGCCCCAGCCCGAATTTCCGGAAGGTGCCGCGCGGACGCCCGGTCAGCTCGCAACGGTTGCGCAGGCGAGTCGGGCTCGAATTGCGCGGCAGTTGCTGCAGCTTGAGACGCGCCTGGTAGCGCGTTTCCTCGGACTGCGACTGGTCGCTGATGATCGCGTTCAGCTCAGCACGTTTCTTCGCGAACTTCTTCACCAGCGCTTCGCGCTTGAGCTCGCGATTGATCAAAGAGAGCTTGGCCAATTCAGTAACCCTCAGTTGCGGAAAGGGAAGCGGAAGGCAGCCAGCAGCGCCTTGGCTTCATCGTCGGTTTTCGCGGTCGTCGTGATGCTGATGTTCATGCCGCGCAGCGCATCGACCTTGTCGTAATCGATCTCGGGGAAGATGATCTGTTCCTTGACCCCGACGTTGTAGTTGCCGCGGCCATCGAACGCACGACCGGAGATGCCGCGGAAGTCGCGAACACGCGGCAGTGCGATCGTCACGAACCGGTCGAGGAACTCGTACATGCGCGCGCCACGGAGCGTGACCATGCAGCCGATCGGATACCCCTCGCGGATCTTGAAGCCGGCGATCGACTTCTTCGCCTTCGTCACGACCGGCTTCTGGCCGGCGATCTTGGTCATGTCGCCGGTCGCGTGCTCGATCACCTTCTTGTCGGCGACCGCCTCGGACACACCCATGTTCAGGGTGATCTTCGTGATGCGCGGCACTTCCATCACCGACTTGTAGCTGAACTTCTGCATCAAGTCGGGGACGATCTTCTCGCGGTAATGCTGTTGCAGGCGAGCCATTTCTCTATTCCCTTCAGTCACCGGCCTTCATCAGGCCTTGACGATCTCACCGTTGGAGCGGAAGACGCGGACCTTCTTGCCGTCTTCGAGGGTCTTGATGCCGACCCGGTCGCCCTTGCCCGTCGCGCCGTTGAACAGCATCACGTTCGACTGGTCGATCGGCATCGCCTTGTCGACGATGCCGCCCGCCTCGCCCTTCATCGGATTGGGACGCTGGTGCTTCTTGACGAGGTTGATGCCCTCGACGAGAAGATGCGTCGCATCGACGCGACGCAGCACCGTCCCGCGCTTGCCCTTGTCGCGGCCCGTGATGACGATGACCTCGTCACCTTTACGAATCTTTTCCATCGACGCCCTCGTATTACAGAACTTCGGGCGCGAGCGACACGATCTTCATGAAGCGCTCGGTACGCAGTTCACGCGTCACCGGGCCGAAGATGCGAGTGCCGATCGGCTCGAGCTTCGCATTGAGCAACACGGCCGCGTTGTTGTCGAACTTGACCAACGAGCCGTCCTGCCGGCGCACACCCTTGGCGGTGCGCACGACAACCGCGTTGTAGATCTCGCCCTTCTTGACCCGGCCGCGCGGCTGAGCCTCCTTGACGCTGACCTTGATGATGTCGCCGATTCCGGCATAACGCCGCTTGGAACCGCCCAACACCTTGATACACATCACCGAACGCGCGCCCGTGTTGTCGGCGACGTCCAACGTCGACTGCATCTGAATCATCGCTAATTCCGCCCCAACTTAATCCGCATGAAGCAGGCCGGCAGACGTGCTGCCGACCGCCGCATAACGCGGTCAGTCTTGGTCCCGTGGTTCGGGTTGATCTTTGGACTCGAGACGCCGGACCGAATGGCCTGCGCCAGAAACCGTAAGCCTTACATCATAGCACGCATTCGCGAATGCGTGCAATTTCTTTTGCTGCGTGCGTGGCGGACCCGCGTCCGCCACCGAACATCATGCTGCCGTCGACACCAGGCGCGTGACGCGCCAGGCCTTGGTCTTGGAGATCGGACGACCTTCCTGGATCTCGACCGTGTCGCCCTCGTTGACGGGCGTCTCGACGTGGGCGTGGTACTTCGTGCTCTTGACGATGTACTTGCCGTAGATCGGGTGCTTGACCTTGCGCTCGACGAGCACGGTCACCGTCTTCTGCATCTTGTTGCTGACCACGCGCCCGGTGAGGGTGCGCTTCAGGGAAGCCTTGGTTTCCGCGCCGGTCATTTCGCTGCCGCCTTTTCCTGGAGCACGGTGCGCACCCGCGCGATGTCGCGACGGGTCTTGCGCAGCTGGCTGGTGTTGGAAAGTTGCTGGGTGGCCAACTGCATGCGCAGCGAGAACTGCGCCTTCAACAGCTCGCCCAACTCCTTGTTCAGCGCCTCGGGGTCCTTGGCGCGGAGTTCAGTGGCTTTCATCTGCTTGCCTTCGAATGTGTGGGTGCGCCGGTTCAGGCGCCGACCATGCGGCTGACGAACACGGTCGCGATCGGAAGCTTGGCAGCGGCCAGGGCAAACGCCTCGCGCGCCAGCGCTTCGTTGACGCCGTCCATCTCGTACAGCACCTTGCCCGGCTGGATCTCGGCCACGTAGTACTCGGGGTTGCCCTTGCCGTTGCCCATCCGGACTTCGGCCGGCTTCTGGGAGATCGGCTTGTCCGGGAAGATGCGGATCCAGATGCGACCGCCCCGCTTGATGTGGCGGGTCATCGCACGTCGGGCCGCCTCGATCTGGCGCGCGGTCAGACGGCCGCGGCCGGTCGCCTTCAGGCCGAATTCGCCGAAGGCCACCGAGGCGCCGCGCGTGGCGAGGCCCTTGTTGCGGCCCTTCTGTTCCTTACGATACTTGCGTCGAGCGGGTTGAAGCATCGCTCACTCCTTATTCGCCAGCTTTGTTCTCGGCCGCGGCAGCACCTGTCGCGGGGCCTGCAGCCTTGCGCACCCGCTTCACAGCGGGCTTCTGAGCGTCGGCACCGGGCTTCTCGGCAGCGCTCTTCGCCTCGGGCTCTCCGTCGCGACGACGGGGGCCACCGGGGCGGGCACCGGGACGTCCGGGCGGGCGACGGTTGCGGCGATCATCCTTGTCGGGCTGAGCCGCTTCCTTCTCGGCACCCTGGGGCGCGTCGTTGCGGCCCAGCGTGTCGCCCTTGTAGACCCAGACCTTGACGCCGATGATCCCGTAGGTCGTCAGCGCCTCGGAGAAGCCGTACTCGATGTCGGCCCGCAGCGTGTGGAGGGGCACGCGACCTTCGCGATACCACTCGACACGGGCGATCTCGGCACCGTTCAGGCGGCCGGAGCTCATGATCTTGATGCCCTGCGCGCCGAGACGCATCGCGTTCTGCATCGCGCGCTTCATGGCGCGGCGGAACATGATGCGCTTCTCGAGCTGCTGGGTGATCGAGTCGGCGATCAGCTGCGCGTCGATCTCGGGCTTGCGGATCTCTTCGATGTTGACGTGCACCGGCACGCCCATCAGGCGCATCAGGTCGCCCTTGAGGATCTCGATGTCCTCGCCCTTCTTGCCGATCACGACGCCCGGACGAGCCGAGAAGATCGTGATGCGCGCATTTTTGGCAGGACGCTCGATCAGCACGCGGCCGACGGAAGCGCTCTTCAGCTTGCGGCGCAGGTACTCACGGACCTTCAGGTCCTCGTTGAGCATCTGCGGGAAGAGGCGATTGTTCGCGTACCAGCGCGACGACCAGTTGCGACTGACGGCAAGCCGGAAACCGGTCGGGTGAATTTTCTGTCCCATGGTCTATGTCCGATCGCGGTTAATTGCCGACTTTGACGAAGATGTGGCAGGTCTGCTTCTCGATCTTGCAGCCACGCCCCTTCGCCCGCGCCTGGAAGCGCTTGAGCGACGCGCCCTTCTCCACGTGGATCGTGGTGACGCGCAGCTCGTCGATGTCGGCGCCGTCGTTGTGCTCGGCGTTCGCGATCGCGGACTCGAGGACCTTCTTGACGATGCCGGCGGCCTTCTT
Organism: Pseudomonadota bacterium; assembly: GCA_029779755.1. GTDB lineage: Bacteria > Pseudomonadota > Gammaproteobacteria > Burkholderiales > Burkholderiaceae_E > Quisquiliibacterium. Next base: position 753 of record JAKOZZ010000070.1, on the reverse strand, counting down.
CGGCGAGAACGTGAGGATGTTCAGCGCCTGTTCCACCGGTTTTCCGCGCACCAGGTCGGCCACCAGCCGACCCTTCTGGGCGGAGAGGCGGACACCACGCAACGATGCTTGAGTTTCCATGTTGACCTCTTAGCGCTTCGACGAGGACTTCTTGTCCGCGGCGTGGCCCTTGAACGTCCGGGTGAGCGCAAACTCGCCGAGCTTGTGACCGACCATGTTCTCGTTGATGAACACCGGAACGTGCTGCTTCCCGTTGTGCACCGCGATCGTGAGCCCGATGAAGTCGGGCAGCACCGTCGAGCGGCGCGACCAGGTCTTGATCGGACGCTTGTCCTTGGTGGCGATCGCAGCGTCGACCTTCTTGACCAGGTGGGCGTCGACGAACGGCCCTTTCTTGACTGAACGTGCCATGACTTATTCGTCCTTCACCCGTTACTTGCGACCGCGACGCTGCACGATCATCGTGTCAGTGCGCTTGTTGCTGCGGGTCTTGTAACCCTTGGCCGGCTGGCCCCACGGCGAACGCGGGTGGCCGCCACCATTGGAACGACCGCCGTGCGGGTGGTCGACCGGGTTCATACAGATGCCACGCACCGTCGGGCGGATGCCGCGCCAGCGGTTCGCACCGGCCTTGCCGATCACGCGCAGGCTGTGCTCCTCGTTGCCGACCTCGCCGATCGTCGCACGGCACTCGATGTGCACCTTGCGGATCTCGCCGGAGCGCAGGCGCACCTGGGCGTACGTGCCTTCACG
>JAKOZZ010000069.1 GCA_029779755.1 Pseudomonadota bacterium | reverse complement strand
CTGCTCGAACTCGGGCACCAGCACGGCACAGCCCTGCGGCCGACGCTGCCACGCGGCCGCGATCCGCGCGACGTCGGCCTCGTCGACCAGCGGCATGTCCCCCAGCATCACCAGCGCCGCCGCGCACCCCGCGGGCAGCGCGGGCAGCGCGGCCAGTCCGGCGAGGACGCTGCCGTGCTGGCCGGAGCGGTAGCCGGTGTGCTCGATCACGGTGATGCGGGAGCGGGCGCCCGCGCCGATGCCCGCCGGGTCGCCGAGCGCTGCACGCACCCGACCGGCCTGATGACCGAGCACCACGACGATGTCCTCGATGCCGGCGCGCACCAGCATGTGCGCGGATCGGCGCACCAGCGGCACCCCGTCGATCTCGAGCAGCAGCTTGTTGATGCCCTGCATGCGCCGCGCCTCGCCGGCCGCGAGCAGCACGGCGGCCAGACCGGGGCCGGCAGCCGGCGCATCCGGCGTGTCCGATGCGCCCCCCTTCGGCCGGTCCGGTGCATCGCTCATGCGGTCGCCGCCATCGCCGCGGCATGGGCGGAGGCCCAGGCCCACTGGAAGTTGTAGCCGCCGAGCCAGCCCGTCACGTCGACCACCTCCCCGATGAAGAACAGCCCCGGCACGTGCTGCGACTGCATCGTGCGCGCGTCGAGCCCGGCCACGTCGACGCCGCCGACGGTGACTTCCGCCTTGCGATACCCCTCGGTGCCGGAGGGCACGATGCGCCAGCGCTCGAGCGCGGCGGCCAGTTCGGCCAGGTCCCGGTTGCCGACCTCGGCCACCCGCATCTCGGGCCGCAGCTTGGGGTGCGACGCGACGAAGTGGCCGAGCCAGGTCTGCGCGAGCCGCCGGGGCAGCTGCGCGGCCAGCAGTCCGGCAAGACTGCCGCGACCGTCCTTGCGCGAGGCCGTCCACTCGGTCGCCAGCGTGCGGTCGGGCGCGAGATCGATCTCGATCGCATCGCCGCGCGCCCAGAAACTCGACGCCTGCAGGACGGCAGGGCCCGACAGCCCGCGGTGGGTGAACAGCAGATCCTCGCGGAACACGGGCGCATCGCGCCGTGACGGCACGCCGATGTCGACCTCGAGCGACAGCCCCGACAGCTCGGCGAACGGACGCCACACCTCGGCATCGAAGGTCAGCGGCACGAGGCCGGGCCGGGGCTCGACGATCGCGTGACCGAACTGGCGCGCGATCCGATAGCCGAGGTCGGTGGCGCCGATCTTGGGGATCGAGAGGCCGCCGGTGGCGATCACGAGGTGACGCGCGGCGATCGGTCCGGCGGCGGTGTCGGCGACGAAGCGCGCGTGCCGGGCCGCCTCGGTCGGCGCACCGTCCGCCGGGCGGGCCGCCGCGGACGGATCGGCGCAACGCACGGCCTCCAGGCGGCACGGCGTCAGCCACTCGACGCCGCCGACGTCGGCCTCGCGGCGCAGCATCGACACGATGCGCTCGGCCGAATCGTCGCAGAACAGCTGGCCCCGATGCTTCTCGTGCCAGGTGATGCCGTGGGCGCGCAGCAGCGCGATGAAGCGCGCCGGCGGGTACGCGCGCAGCGCATGCCGCGAGAACTTCGGATGCTGCGACACGAAGCGTTCGGGGCGGTCGGCCGACAGATTCGTGAAGTTGCACCGTCCGCCGCCGCTGATGCGGATCTTCTCGCCGATGCGTTCGGCGTGGTCGAGCAGGATCACGCGCGCGCCCCGCTGTGCGGCGACGCCGGCGCAGAACATGCCGGCCGCACCGGCACCGACGATCAGCAGGTCGCAGCGGCGCATGGCGGACAGGCAGCAGCGTATGGCGGACGTGCAGCGGCGTACGGAAGACACGCAGCCGCGCATGGCGGACGCGAGAGCAGACGGCGTGCGTCGGCCCGGGGCACGACGCGCTCGGCTCGACAGCGGCCAGCGAGGCTGGCAGTCTTGTCTGCGCCCCCCTTGCATGCACCCCCTGTGCATGCGCCTCCCCGACGAACCGGACCCGCCGTGAACCTGGACGCCCTGATCACCCACGTGCCCGATCTGGCCTTGGCCGCCGCCCTCGCCTGGGGCGCCGGGCTGCGCCTGTACCTGGTGGTGTTCCTGTTCGGGCTGGCCGGCCTGGGCGGATTCTGGCCGCTGCCCGAGCACCTGCAGGTACTGTCGCACCCGGCCGTGCTCGCGGCGTCGGGGTTCATGGCGTTCGTGGAGCTGTTCGCCGACAAGCTCCCCTGGCTCGACAGCGTCTGGGACGCGCTGCACACGCTGATCCGGATTCCCGCCGGCGCCGCCCTGGCGGCGGCCGTCTTCGGGGATGCCGGGGCGGCCACCGCCACCGCGATGGCCCTGCTCGGCGGCACCCTCACCGCCACCACGCACTTCGCGAAGGCGGGTACGCGCGCTGCCGTCAACACGTCCCCCGAGCCGTTCTCGAACGTCGCGGTCTCGCTGGCCGAGGACGCGCTGGTGGTCGGCGGCACCTGGATGGCGACGCAGTACCCGCTGCTGTTCCTGGGGCTGATCGCGCTCTTCGTGCTGACCGCCCTGCTGCTGCTGCGGATGCTGGTGCGCGGCGCCCGGCGCATGTTCAGCCGCACGGTGCCCGCAGGAGATCGGCCAGGGGCCCCGAGAAGATGACCATCGCATCGTGGCCGCCGACCAGCCTGCGGCACGCGCATCCCGGCGCCGGTCAGATCGCGGATTCGCCGGTCTCGCCGGTGCGGATGCGGATCACTTCCTCGACGTTGGACACGAAGATCTTGCCGTCGCCGATGCGGCCGGTGCGGGCGGCCTTGCAGATGGCCTCGATGCCCTGATCGACCGTGGCGTCGGGCACGATGACCTCGATCTTGACCTTGGGCAGGAAGTCGACCACGTATTCGGCACCGCGGTACAGCTCGGTGTGCCCCTTCTGGCGCCCGAAGCCCTTGCACTCGGTCACGGTCAGGCCGGTGACGCCGACGTCGGCAAGCGCCTCGCGCACTTCGTCGAGCTTGAACGGTTTGATGATGGCGGTGATGCGCTTCATTCTGACTCCTGGTGGAAAGCCCGGCCTTCTGCGACCCGGGACTGCACCGGGCCGCGCTGCCGGCGCGCAGACCCGGTCGTAGGATCGGGGTTCAGTCGCGGAACCGCGACGTGATCGGGTAGCGCCAGTCTCGCCCGAACGCGCGGTGCGTGACGCGGATGCCGACCGGTGCCTGACGCCGCTTGTACTCGCTGATGCGCATCAGCCGGACCACCCGCGCGATGGCTTCCGGCGGATAGCCGGCGGCCTCGATCTGCGCGACGCTGCAGTTGTCCTCCATGTACATCTGCATGATGCCATCGAGCACGTCGTAGGGCGGCAGCGAGTCCTGGTCGGTCTGGCCGGGCTTGAGCTCGGCGCTGGGCGCGCGCGTGATGATGCGCTCCGGGATCACTTCGGACAGCGTGTTGCGGTAGCGGCTCAGCCGGTAGACCATCGTTTTGGCGATGTCCTTGATCACCGCGAAACCGCCGGCCATGTCGCCGTACAGCGTGCAGTAGCCGACCGCCATCTCGCTCTTGTTGCCGGTGGTGAGCACGATCGAGCCGTACTTGTTCGACAGCGCCATCAGCAGCGTGCCGCGGATGCGCGCCTGGATGTTCTCTTCGGTGGTGTCCTGCGGCAGCCCGGCGAACTCGCCCGACAACCGCTCGAGGAACGCGTTGAACACCGGCTCGATGGGGAATTCGTCGTAGCGCACGCCGCAGCGCTGCGCCATGTCGCGCGCGTCGATCCAGGAGATGTCGGCGGTGTACGGCGACTGCATCATCACCGTGCGCACCTTGTCGGGCCCGAGCGCGTCGACCGCGATGGCCAGCGTCAGCGCCGAGTCGATGCCGCCGGACAGGCCGATGAGCACGCCCGGAAAGCCGTTCTTGCCGACGTAGTCGCGCACGCCGAGCACCAGCGCGGAGTACACCTGCTGCTCGACCGAGGTGACCGGCTCGAGATGGCTGCCGCTGAGGTCCACCGAACCGTCGGCGGCCACGTGCACGTCCGCGATCAGCAGGTCGGGTTCGAAGCCGCGGCCCTGCCCGACCAGGCGACCGTCGCGTGCCAGCGCGAACGACAGTCCGTCGAAGACCAGTTCGTCCTGGCCGCCGACGAGGTTGGCCGCCAGCATCGGCATGCCGCGCGCGCACACGTTCTGGCGCGCGACGTCCAGCCGCACGTGCTGCTTGTTCATGTGGAACGGGGATGCGTTCAGCGCCAGCAGCACCTGGGCACCGGCGGCACGGGTGCATTCGGGCGCGTAGCCGAACCAGAAGTCCTCGCAGATGACGACACCGAAGCGCACCCCGTCGACCGCGAACACCAGCGGGCGGTTGTCGGGCTCGAAGTAGCGCTCCTCGTCGAAGACGTCGTAGTTGGGCAGGTCGTGCTTGGCATAGTCGGCCACGATCGCGCCCCGATGCATCAGCACCGCGCCGTTGTAGCGCAGTCCTTCGCGCATCAGCGGCACGCCCACCAGCAGGTGCAGGTCGAGCGAGCGGGTCTGGTCGGCGATGACGGCCAGCGCCTGCGTGCACCTGTCATAGAATGCCGGGCGAAGCAGCAGGTCTTCGGGCGGATAGCCGCACAGCGACAGTTCCGGCGTCAGCAGCACGCGGGCGCCGGCCGCAGCGGCCGAGCGGGCCGCCTCGACGATCTGGCGCGCATTGCCGTCGAAGTCGCCGACCGTCTGGTTGAGCTGGGCGGCCGCAATACGAAGAGACATGTCGATTTCGAACGTGGGCGGTGAAGAGGCGGATTATTGCACGCGCATCTGCAGCGACCTGCGTGACATCGGCCCGCAACGGTGGAATGCGCTGGCCTGCGCACCGGGCGCCGCGCGGCCGCCCGCCTTCCTGAGCTTCGCATTCCTCGACGCGCTCGCGCGCACCGGCTGCGTCGGCCGAGGCACCGGCTGGGATCCGCGCCACCTCACCCTCTGGCAGGGCGATCGCCTGTGCGGCGCCGTGCCGCTGTATCGCAAGAGCCACTCGTACGGCGAATACGTGTTCGACTGGGCGTGGGCCGATGCCTACCAGCGCCACGGCCTGCGCTACTACCCGAAGCTGCTCGCCGCGATCCCCTTCACGCCGGTGGGCGGTCCGCGTCTGCTCGCCGTCGACGCACCGGCACGCGCGGCACTGGTGGCGGCGCTGCTCGACCATGCGCGGACCTCCCGGATGTCGTCGCTGCACGTGCTCTTTCCGCCGCCCGACGAGGCGCAGGCGCTCGCCGACGCGGGCATGATGGTCCGGCGCGGCGTGCAGTTCCACTGGCACAACCGCGACTACCGCAGCTTCGACGACTTCCTGGCCGCGCTCACCCAGCCCAAGCGCAAGAAGATCCGCGCCGAGCGGCGGCGCATCGCCGAGACGGGCCTGCGCTTCGAGCGGCGCATCGGCACCGAGATCGAGGGGCGGCACTGGGCGTTCTTCAGCGACTGCTACGAGGCCACCTACGTGGCGCACCACTCCACGCCGTACCTGAACCGCGCGTTCTTCCAGGCAATCGGCCAGAACATGCCCGAGCACCTGGTGATGATCCTGGCGCTGGACGGCGCCCGCCCGGTGGCCGCCAGCCTGCTCGTGCGCGACGACGACCGGCTGTACGGCCGCTACTGGGGTGCGGTCGAAGCCGTGCCACTCCTGCACTTCGAGACCGCCTACTACCAGGCGATCGAGACCGCGATCGAACTGCGCATTCCGATCATCGAGGGCGGCGCGCAGGGCGAGCACAAGATGGCGCGCGGCTTCCTGCCGCAGGAGACGGTGTCCTGCCACTGGCTGGCGGAACCTGCCTTCGCCGATGCGGTCGAGCGCTTCCTGCAGCGCGAGGGCGGAATGATCGACGGCTACCTCGACGAGCTCACCGAGCGCTCGCCGCTGCGCCGGTCCGATCGCGGCTGAACCGCGACGGAACAGCGACTGAGACGCGACTGAGCCGCGACTGAGCCGCGACTGAGCCGCGACTGAGCCGCGGGGACGACGCCCGGACGACGTCCTGTCGTCCTGTCGTCCTGTCGTCCTGTCGTCCTGTCGTCCTGTCGTCCTGTCGTCCTGTCGGCAGGGCGTCAACGGGTCGGACCGTAACGGTACCGGGTCGACCCGGCTCAGGGCCACGGTCAGCATCGAATCAGCCTGGCTCGGCACCGATTGTTTGACCATGGTCACCGACCATGGTCATCTGAACGCCAGCGACCAAGTGCTTCAGTGCATCGGCACGTCCATGCATCCGTGCATCCGTGCATCCGTGCGTCCGTTCGTCCATGCGCCGGCACTTCCGCGGGACCGCATGTCAGAACCTCAGCCGTGCCGCGGCGGGTGCGCTGCGTCAGCGCCCCCCCACCGGTGCAATCCGTCAGCGTGCGGCGGCCGGCGCGCTGCGCGCGGCGATCGGTTCCATCCATCCGCCGCCCAGCGCCTTCATCAGATCGACGCTGAACGACAGGCGCGCCTGCCGGTTGCGCACCAGGGCGATCTCGGCGTCGTTGCGCACGCGGTCGGCGTCCAGCACCTCGAGGTACGACGAATACCCGGCC
>JAKOZZ010000068.1 GCA_029779755.1 Pseudomonadota bacterium | reverse complement strand
TCGATGACCCTGTTCGCCGCCGGCGGCGTGATCGGCATGCTGATCGGCGGCAACAACGTGAAGATCCCCGCGCACTACCACGGCTGCATCGTCGGTGTGACGCTGGCCCTGATGGGCGTCGTCTACCACCTGCTGCCGCAGCTGGGCTATCGGGCCCCGCGAGGACGCCTGGCGGTGCTGCAACCCTATCTGTATGGGGTCGGCCAGCTGATGCACATCGTGGGCCTGGTCTGGTCGGGCGGCTACGGCGTGCAGCGCAAGGTCGCCGGCGCAGAGCAGGTGCTGCGCAGCACCGCCGAGGTCGCGGGCATGGGGCTGATGGGACTCGGCGGGCTGCTGGCCATCGTCGGCGGGCTGCTGTTCGTGGTGGTCGTGATCCGTGCGCTGCGCACGGCACCGGATCGCACGGCACCGGATCGCACGGCACCGGATCGCACGGCACCCGATCGCGCGGCACCTGATCGGGCGGCACGATGATCCGCGCGCTCCAACGACTGCTGGCGTGGCTGTTCATGCGCGCCGAGGCGCTGTTCAACCGGGCCTTCGGCAACCGGATCAACCCGCTCTACCACCTCGGCGCGATCACCTTCTTCCTGTTCTGGATCGTCGCCGGCACGGGGCTGTACCTGTTCGCGTTCTTCGACACCAGCGTGAGCGGCGCCCACCGGTCGGTCGAGGCGCTCACGCACGGCCAGTGGTTCGCCGGCGGCATCCTGCGCAGCCTGCACCGCTACGCGTCCGACGCGATGGTGGTGACGATGCTGATCCACATGCTGCGCTACTTCGCGTTCGACCGCATGCGGGGCTTCCGCTGGTTCTCGTGGGTCACCGGCGTGGCGCTGATCTGGCTGGTCTACGTCGCGGGCGCCAACGGCTACATGCTGCCGTGGGACCGCCTCGCCCAGTTCGTGACGATCGCCAGCTTCGAGTGGCTGGACTGGCTGCCCGGCTTCGGCGGCGCGCTGATCCGCAACTTCATCTACCCGACGAGCGTGAACGACCGCCTGTTCTCGCTGCTGGTCTTCATCCACATCGGCGTGCCGCTGTTCGTGCTGCTGCTGATGTGGGTGCACGTGCAGCGGGTGCCCAAGGCGAGCACGCAGCCGCCGCGGCCGATCGCGATCAGCCTGGCGCTGAGCCTGCTGGCGCTGTCGCTGGTGCAGCCGGCGCTCAGCCAGGGCGGACCGGCGCAACTCGACGTGGCCCCCACGCTGCTGCACTTCGACTGGTTCCTGCTCGGGCTGTACCCGCTGGTGTACGTGTGGCCGCCGGGCGTGGTGTGGGGCGGCGTCGCCGGGATCACCGGACTGCTGCTGCTGACGCCGTGGCTGCCGCTGCGCCGGTCGGGCGGCAAGGCGCGCACGCTGCAGATCACCGTCCATCCGGGCGCCCGGCACGTGCCGGCACGCGGCGGCGAGACGATCCTCGAGGCCGGCCTGCGCGCCGACGTCCCGCTGCCCTACCACTGCCGCAACGGGGGGTGCGGGCTGTGCGTGTGCACGGTGCTGAACGGCCGCGTCGACCAGGGCGCCTACCAGCCCGCCGTGCTCACCGACGCGATGCGCGCGCGCGGGCAGGCGCTGATGTGCTGCGCGGTGCCGCTCGAAGACATCGAGATCGAGGTGCCCAACCTGTCGGCCGGCACCGCTTCCCCCGTGCGGCAGTACACCGGCCGGGTCACCGCCATGGAACGCCTGGCCGAGGACGTGATGCGGGTCCTGATCGCCCTGCCCGACGGCGAGCGCATCGCGTTCGCGGCCGGCCAGTACATCGACATCCTGCTCGACGACGGGCAGCGCCGTGCGTTCTCGTTCGCCAGCCCGCCCCACGAGAACGCGCAGATCGAGCTGCACATCCGCCGGATTCCCGGCGGCCGCTTCACCACCCACGTGTTCGACGGCATGGCGGTGGGCGACACGCTGCGCTTCGAAGGCCCGCTCGGCCACTTCACCCTGCACGAGAGCACCCGCCCCATTCTGTTCCTGGCCGGCGCCACGGGCTTCGCGCCGATCAAGAGCATCGTCGAGGACGCGTTCCGGCGCGGGCTGCAGCGGCCGATGCGCCTGTACTGGGGGGTGCGCCGCCCGCAGGATCTGTACCTGCTGTCGCTGACCGAACGCTGGCAGCGGGAGCACGCCAACTTCACCGTGGTACCGGTGGTCTCCGACGGTTCTCCCGAGGACGGCTGGACGGGCCGGCGCGGGCTCGTGCACGAAGCGATCCTGGCCGACTATCCCGACCTCAGCGGCCAGGAGGTCTACGCCTGCGGCTCGACGAAGATGGTCGAGACCGCCGTGCCGGCGTTCCTCGCGCAGGGCCTGGGCGAATCGTTCTGCTTCTCGGACGCGTTCACGACCTCGGCCACGCTCGCGAAGCCGGCGAAGACATGAACGCCGAACGACTCAGGCGAGGGCGCGCAGCACGGCGCGCACGGGGCTCGCCTCGGCCTCCATCCACTTCAGCGGCAGCGCGATCAGCTCGTAGTCGCCATCGGGCACGTCGTCGAGCATCAGGCTCTCCAGCACGGCCATGCGCAGCCGGCGCACCATCTGGTGCGATTCGAGCGCCTGCGACCCGAGCGGATCGAGCGACGGCGTGTCGATGCCGATCAGGCGCACGCCGTGACGCGCCAGCCACTCGAGACTCGCGGGCGACACCGCGGTGAAGTCGTCGTCCCAGACTGACACGTCGGTGCGCACACGGGTGTGCAGCAGCACCCGTGGCGGCATGCCCGGGCCCAGCGCGTGCTGCAGATGTTCCGGCTCGACCAGAGGCCCGGCGTTCAGGCAGCCGATCACCCTGCACACGCCCAGATAGGGCGCGAGGTCGACCGCCCCGATCGCCGGCCCGACCGGATCGAAATGCAGCGGGGCATCGGCATGGGCACCGGTGTGCGGCGACAGCTGCACCTCGGTCAGGTTGACCGGACAGTCCGCATCGATGCGGGACACGAAGCGCTGCGAGTATGGGGTGTCGCCAGGCCAGACGGGCAGCCCGCTGGCGACCGGCGGGCTGATGTCCCAGAGCCGGCGCGTGTCGATGCTCATCGGGTGTCCCGCCCGGTGGGCCGGTCCCCTTGGCGGCGCGTACCCGGCCGCGTGTCCGCCTTCGGCCCCGGCCTCGTGTCCGGCTTCGCGTCGCGCCGTGCGCACGCGCCCGACGGCACGCCCGACAGCGGGCCCGGCGCGCCGCGCCGCGCCATCAGAACCGGATGCTGCTCGGTGCGTTGGCGGGCACGACCGGCAACGGCGGCGCGTCGGCGCCCGGCCGCTCCTGCCGCACGATGCGTTCGATCACCCTGCCCTGGCCGGACGGCTCGGCCACCAGCGGCTCGGCCGGCGCAGGACGCCATCCGGACGGCATGGCCGAGGTCTTCGGATAGCCGGCGGCATCGAACAGCCGATCCCAGGCGCCGCGCTCGTAGCCGGTCTGCTTCTCGCGCCCGACGCTGAGCGCCGGCACCGTCATCTCGGTGAAACCGAGCTTGCGGAACGCCTCCACGTCGGCCGGCGACCCCAGACTGCGCTCGCTGAACGGGATCCCGCGACGGACCAGGTGATCGCGCGCGGAGACACACGGCGTGCAGTCGCTGCCGGTGTAGAGCACGACCGGGAACTGGGTGGCCGCCTGCTTCAGCGGGCCCGGTGCCGATGCCGGCAGCGCTGCGGCGGACGCACCGGCCGACGCGCCCGCCATCGCGGCCGTCGCCCCCGTCCCAGCCCCATTCGCCGCACCCGCCCCGGTGCCGGGCGAGGCACCCGCGCTGGCCGCCCCCGCAGCGGGCGCCGCGCCACGACCGGCCGCGAGCCCGTCGGCCCCCGGCTTCGCACCCGGCGCGCCAACCGTACGGGCGCTGGTGACCGGCGGGCGATCGCCGTAGACGACGCGCCCGTTCTCGTCGATCCACTTGTACGGCGCCGCCATCGCTGCGCTGCTGACGATCGACGCCAATACCCATAGTGCTCTACGCATTCGATCCCTCGCGGACGGACCCCTCGACCATCCCATTGTGCCGAAGCAGGGCGTCGATGCTGGGGTCCCGTCCGCGGAACGCACGGAACGAGTCGATGGCCGGTCGGCTGCCGCCCACCGACAGGATCTCGTCGAG
>JAKOZZ010000067.1 GCA_029779755.1 Pseudomonadota bacterium | reverse complement strand
CGTCGCGCCGAGAATCTCGAACCCGCCTTCGTGCACGCCGAGCAGGTGGCGCTGGCGCAGCGCAAGCTCGACGACTACGTCGCTCGTCGCGGCCGGCGGCCGAACATCCTGATCTTCCTGATGGACGACGTGGGCTGGGGTGACTTCGGCTGCTATGGCGGCGGTGTGGCGGTCGGCGCGCCGACCCCGAACTTCGACCGTCTCGCCGCGCAGGGTCTGCGCCTGACCTCGTGCTACTCCGAGCCCACGTGCTCGCCCTCGCGCGCCACCCTGATGACCGGCCGCGTGCCCCACCGTCACGGGCTGCACCGCCCGCCGATGTACGGCGAGCCAGGAGGGCTCGCCGGCGAGATCACGCTGCCGCAGCTGCTGTCCGACGCCGGCTACGTGACGCAGGCGGTGGGCAAGTGGCACATCGGCGAGAACCTCCCCTCACAGCCGCAGAACGTGGGCTTCGACGACTTCTACGGGTTCCTGTCGGTGTCCGACATGTACACGGAATGGCGCGACCCGCACTACTTCCCCGAGATCGTCTACTCGGCGGCGCGCAGCGACTGGATCCGCAACATGCCGTTCAACAAGTGCTTCGTGCACGCCACTCGCGGCAAGGAGGCGGTGAACGTCGAGGAGGTGACGATCCCGGTGCTGTCCCAGCTCGACGACAAGTGGTGCACCTATTCGTCGGACTTCATCCGCGCGCGGGCCGGCAAGCCCGAGCCCTGGCTGCTGTACCACAACACGCGCGGCGCCCACTTCGACAACTATCCGCACGAGAAATTCCTCGCCTCGTCGCCGGCCCGGCATCCCTACAAGGACACGCTGGTCGAGCTCGACGACGTGATGCGGCGGCTGGTGCAGGTGCTGCGCGACACCGGTCAGGCCGAGGACACGCTGATCTTCGTGTCGTCGGACAACGGCCCGCACATGGAGACCTGGCCCGACGCGGCGTTCACGCCGTTCCGCTGCTCGAAAGGCTCGACCTGGGAGGGCGGGGTGCGTGTGCCGGGACTGCTGGTGTGGCCAGGCATGATCGAGGCCGGCCAGGCCAGCGACGGCCTGTTCAACTTCTGCGACGTGCTGCCGACCGCGCTGGCGCTGGCGGGGGCGGGCGACCGCCTGCCCACCGACCGGTACATCGACGGCGTGGACCAGACCTCGTTCCTGCTGACGCCGGACGGCGACTCGAACCGGAAGTACCACCACTACTGGCTGCTGAAGAACTACTCGGCGATCCGGTGCGGCGAATACAAGATGATGCTGCGCTCGACCAGCGACGAGGATTCGGGGGCGGCGGGGCCCGGCGGCTTCACCGGGGTGCTTCAGGAGCACACGTATCCGAAGCTCTACAACCTCTACCTGGACCCCAAGGAGTCGCACAACTACCTGACGCGCAAGCTCTCCTACATGGAGGCGTTCCAGCTCGGCATCCGCCAGCACCTGGGCACGTTCAGGAAGTTTCCGCCGAAGACCACGATGGGGCTCGCAGCGGCGGACCCGCGCGAGGGCTGACGCAGGGCGGGCGGGATTCCGCGACGCGCGGGATCCCGGCGCGCCTGGCCGGTCGGATCGGCCCGCCGGTTCAGTCCGGCCGGATGTTGCGTTCCTTCACCACCCGCGCCCACTTCTCCATGTCGGTGCGGATGAAGCGCTCGAAGTCGGCGACGCTTCCGCCCACCGGCACGGCACCGGCGCTGGTGAACTTCTCCACCACGTCGGGCTGCTTGAGCACGGCGTTCACCTCGGCGTTCAGGCGGTCGACGATCTCCTTCGGCGTACCGGCCGGTGCGATCAGGCCGAACCACGCGTAGGCGTCCACCTGCGGCAGGCCGACCTCGGCGAAGGTCGGGGTGTCGGGCAGCTGCGGCACCCGCTCGCGCGACACCATGGCCAGTGCGCGCACCCGGCCGCTCCTGACGTGCGGCAGCGGTGTGCCCATCGCGTTCATGCAGGCCCCGACCTGCCCGCCGAGCAGGTCGTTCACGGCGGGCGCGTCGCCCTTGTAGGGCAGGTGCACCAGCGGCGCGCCGGTCGCGCCGGCCAGCAGCTCCATCGCCAGGTGCGGCCCGCTGCCGTTGCCGGCCGAACAGACCGTGGCCTGCTTGGGATCTGAGCGTGCCAGCGTCAGGTACTCCTGCACGGTCTTCGCGGGCGACGCCGCGTTCACCGAGAACAGGATCGGCACGATCACGGTCTGGACGACCGGTGCGAAGTCCTTCACCGTGTCGTAGTTGAGCTTGCCGTACAGGGCCGGGTTCACGGTGAACGGCGCCGCCGTCCAGAAGAGGGTGTAGCCGTCCGGCGCCGCACGGGCCACCAGTTCGGCGGCGATGCGCGTGTTGGCCCCCGGACGGTTCTCCACCAGCACCGGCTGACCGAGCTTCGCCTGCAGCGCCTG
>JAKOZZ010000066.1 GCA_029779755.1 Pseudomonadota bacterium | reverse complement strand
CTGGAACGAGGCGATCGCCCCCGCCATCACGAGCGGCAAGCGCGTGGTGGTCGCCGCGCACGGCAACTCCCTGCGCGCGCGGGTCAAGCACCTCGACGGCATCTCCGACGACGACATCGTCCAGCTCAACATCCCCACCGCCCGTCCGCTGGTGTACGAACTGGACGCGGCGCTCAAGCCGATCCGCAGCTACTACCTCGGCGATCAGGCCGAGATCCAGGCGGCGATGGCGGCGGTCGCCGCCCAGGGAAAGGCCCGCAAGGGCTGACCGGGGCGACGGGCCCTCCCGGCCCCCCGCCGGCCAGTCCCTGGAACGCTCCCGGAACGCGCCCGGATCGCCCCCGACACCTACCCGGCTCAACCCCGGCTCAACCCCGGCACGCCCCGGGCTCGACCAGACTCGGCGCCGGCCCGCCCTGCGGCGGCCCGCCGGGGGCGGGCGGCCCCGCGGCACCGCCCGCCCGGGGCGCCGCGCGGGCTATACTCGCTCTGCGAGATTCTGTCCGGTATGCAAGGCCTGCACCGCCGCGCGACCAAGGTCAGACACAGGCAGGCGAAATCCATGGACGGCAAATTGAAGAAGTTCGGTCTGGTCTCGGCGGGGGCCGTGGCCGGCGTGCTCATCAGCCTGGGCATCACCGCGGTGGCCCAGCGCGATGCGCGATCTCCGCTGCCCCTGGAAGAGCTTCGGCAGTTCTCCGACGTGTTCGGCGCCATCAAGGCGAACTACGTCGAGAACGTCGAGGACAAGAAGCTGATCACCGAAGCGATCAGCGGCATGCTGTCGGGCCTCGACCCGCACTCGGCCTACCTGGATGCCGACGCGTTCAAGGAGCTGCAGGTCGGCACCCAGGGCGAGTTCGGCGGCCTCGGCATCGAGGTCGGCATCGAAGACGGCTTCATCAAGGTCGTCTCCCCGATCGAGGACACGCCCGCCGCGCGCGCCGGCATCAAGTCGGGCGACCTGATCATCAAGATCGACGAGAAGCCCACCAAGGGCCTGCCGCTGAACGAGGCGGTCAAGCTGATGCGGGGCAAGCCCAAGACCCAGATCACGCTGACCATCTCGCGCAAGGGCGAGAACCGTCCGCTGGTGATCCCGATCATGCGCGACGTGATCCGCGTGCAGTCGGTCAAGTCGAAGGTGCTCGAACCCGGGTACGGCTACGTGCGCATCACCCAGTTCCAGGAGCACACGGTCGAGAACCTGGTGCGGCACGTCGACACGCTCTACAAGCAGGGGGGCCCGCTGAAGGGGCTCGTGCTCGACCTGCGCAACGACCCGGGCGGCCTGCTGCACGGCGCGGTCGGCGTGTCGGCCGCGTTCCTGCCGCCCAAGGTGCTGGTCACCAGCACCGACGGGCGCACCGAGGACGCCAAGCGCCGCTACGTCGCAAGCCCCGAGGACTATCTGCGCGGCACGCGCGACGACTATCTGCAGAAGCTGCCGGGCGCAGTGAAGTCGGTGCCGATGGTGGTGCTGGTCAACGGCGGCTCGGCGTCCGCGTCCGAGATCGTCGCGGGTGCGCTGCAGGACCACAAGCGCGCGGTCGTGATGGGCACGCAGACCTTCGGCAAAGGTTCGGTGCAGTCGATCCTGCCGCTCACCAGCAACTCGGCGATCAAGCTGACGACGGCGCGCTACTACACGCCGGCCGGTCGCTCGATCCAGGCCAAGGGCATCACGCCCGACTTCCTGGTCGAGGAGACGCCCGAGGGCGACATCACGCAGTTCCGCGTGCGCGAAGCCGACCTCAGCCGTCACCTGTCGAACGACAAGGATGCCGAGGAGAAGCCGCGTGCGCCGGTGCCCAACGCGGCGGACGCCGACAAGCTCAAGGACCGCAAGCCGATCGAGTTCGGTTCGCCCGACGACTACCAGCTGCAGCAGGCGATGAACCACCTGAAGGGCAAGCCGGTGGCGGTCGCCAAGGCCAAGGAGGCGCCGCGCGCCGAAGCGGCCTCCGGCGGCGGCGAAAAGAGTCGATGAATGACGAGCAGCTGCTGCGCTACAGCCGGCACATCCTCCTCGACGACATGGGCGTCGAGGTGCAGGAACGGCTGCTCGCCGGCACTGCGCTGATCGTGGGCGCCGGCGGCCTCGGGTCGCCGGCCGCCATCTACCTCGCGGCAGCCGGCGTCGGCCGCCTGCTGCTGGCCGACGCCGACACCGTCGACCTCACCAACCTGCAGCGCCAGATCCTGCACCGCCAGGACGCGATCGGACAACCCAAGGTCGAGTCGGGTCGCCGCACCCTCGCCGGCCTCAACCCCGGCGTCGAGGTGGTCGCCCTGGGCGCGCGTCTGTCCGGCGACACTCTCGCGCAGGCGGTGCGCGACGCCGACGTGGTCCTCGACTGCTGCGACAACTTCGCCACCCGCCACGCCGTGAACCGTGCCTGCTTCGCGGCCGGCGTGCCGCTGGTGTCCGGCGCCGCGATCCGCTTCGACGGGCAGCTGGCGGTGTTCGACCCGCGTCGTGACGACTCCCCCTGCTACGCCTGCCTGTTCCCCGAGGATCGGGCCGCCGAGGAGGTGCACTGCGCGACGATGGGGGTGTTCGCCCCCCTCACCGGCATCGTGGGCACGATGCAGGCGGGCGAGGCACTGAAGCTGATCGGCGGGTTCGGCGCGCCCGCGATCGGCCGGCTGCTGATGATCGACGCGCGCATGCTGGACGTCACCCCGATCCGGGTGCCGCGTGTGGCAGGCTGCCCGGTCTGCGCGACGCGCGGGTGAAGCGGGGACATCCCGCGCCCCTGAAGCGGCGAACTTCCGCGCCGTGAAGCGACGACATTCCCACCCCTGAAGCGCCGACCTCCCGCGCCGCAAGGTGGTGGGCGCGTGCGGCCTACAGCGACGGCGGCGGACGGCGGCGCACCCAGCCGGTGGCCTGGTCGTACGCGTGAGCAAGCTGGAGCACCTCGAAGTCGCCGCGCGGCCGGCCGATGATCTGCATGCCCATCGGCAGCCCCCGCGCGCCGAATCCCACGGGCACGCTGATGGCGGGGCAGCCGGCGAGCGTGGGACCGATCACGACTTCCATCCAGCGGTGGTAGGTGTCCATGCGGCGCCCGCCGACCACGTCCGGCCAGTGGCGCTCGACCGGGAACGGGAAGACCTGCGCCGTCGGCAGCACCAGGAAGTCGAACCGCTCGAACAGCCCGAGCACGTGGCGATACCACGCACTGCGATCGACCGACGCCCGACAGACATCGAGCGCGCTGGTCTTGAGCCCGTTCTCAACCTCCCACACCGCTTCGGGCTTCATCAGCACGCGCCGGGCCGGATCGGCGTAGTTCGCGTGCTGCCCGCCGCTGACCAGGCAGCTGCGCAGCGTGATCCAGGTGCGCCACAGCCGCTCCGGGTCGAAGCCGAGCGGTGTCTCGTCGACCGTGCAGCCGATGGTGCGCAACGCGCCCAGCGCCTCGACGCAGAGGTCGAGCACGCCGGACTCGAACGGCAGATGACCACCGAGATCGCCGAGCCAGCCGACCCGCGTGCCGCCGAACCCGCGCTCGAGCGCACCGGCGAACCGGGCCGGGTCCTCGGCGAGCGACAGGGGCGCGCGCGGATCGTGGCCGGCCTGCACCGACAGCAGCATCGCCAGATCGGGCACCGTGCGTGCCATCGGCCCCTCGGTGCCGAGCTGCTCGATGAAGAGGTCGTTGGCCGGATGCTTGGGCACGCGACCCGCCGACGGACGCAGTCCGAACACGTTGTTGTAGGCCGCGGGATTGCGCAGCGACCCGCCCATGTCGCTGCCGTCGGCCACCGGCAGCATGCGCAGCGCAAGCGCAACCGCGGCGCCGCCGCTGGATCCGCCGGCGCAGATCGCCGGGTCGTAGGCATTGCCGGTGGCCCCGAAGACCGGGTTGTAGGTCTGCGACCCGAGACCGAACTCGGGCACGTTCGTCTTGCCGACGATGATCGCGCCGGCGCGGCGTGCGCGTTCGACGACGATCGCGTCCTCGGTGGGGACCTGGTCACGGAAGATCGGCGAGCCCATCGTGGTGCGCAGGCCGCGCGTGGCCGCCAGGTCCTTGATCGCCTGCGGAAAGCCGTGCATCCAGCCGATCCACTCGCCGCGCGCCAGTTGCGCGTCGCGCGCGTCGGCCTGCGCAAGCAGCGCGTCGCCGTCGAGCAGCGACACGATCGCGTTGTGTCTCGGATTGTGGCGCTCGATGGCCGCGAGATAGGCCAGCATCACGTCGCGGCAGGAGACGTCGCGGCGACGGATCGCGGCCGAGAGTTCGACGGCGTCGAGGGAAACGATGTTCGTCATGGCGATGGCCGGGGCGATGGAGACGATGGAGACGGTGGGTCGACGCGCGCGCTCAGACGACCAGCAGCGCGATCTGCTGATCGATCGATTCGGTCGGCGTCCGACGGAAGCCGCTCTTGGCGAACCGCAGCCAGCGTCCGAGCACGAAGGCCAGCACGATGCCCGCGCGCACCGCGACCTCGGTGTCGTGCGGCAGCCGTCCCTGGGTGACCGCATTGCGGAAGCTCTGGCGCAGCGACGCCTCGATGCGATCGACCAGCTGGTTGATGCGGTCCTGCAGGCGGCCGTCCTCGGTGACCAGTGCGTCGCCGATCAGCACGCGCGTCATGCCCGGGTTGCGTTCGGCGAAGCCGAGCAGCATGGACACGATGGCGCGCAGCTGGCGCAGCCCGTCCTCCTCCTGCGAGACGATCTGGTTGATCAGCCCGAAGATGGTGGATTCGATGAACTCGATCAGGCCCTCGAACATCTGGGCCTTGCTGGCGAAGTGGCGGTAGAGCGCAGCCTCGGAGACCTGCAGACGCGCCGCGAGCGCGGCGGTGGTGACCCGGTCGGCACCGGGCTCCTGCAGCATCGACGCCAGCGTCTGGAGGATCTGCAGACGACGTTCGCCGGGCTTCGGTCGGGCAGGCCTCGCTGGGGACGGCTGATCTTGGGTCATGGCAGTCGATGGACGATCCGAGGCAGCTGCCCGACCGATTGTACTTGAACGTCGATGCGCCGCCCGCGCCCGGCCCGTGCGGCGGGCGGCGCGCCGGCGGTGCGCGCGCCATGCCCGGTGACGAGCACCGTGCGCAGCCGGCAGGCACGTGCAGCCCGCAGATTGTCGACCGAGTCCTCCACCAGCACGCAGCGGCCGGCAGGCACCCGCAGACGCGCGACCAGCTTGCGCATCATCGTGCGCGAGGGCTTGGGCATGAAGCGGCCGGCGAAGCGCATCGCCTCGATCGGGATCAGGTCGTCGACCAGCGGTGCGACCCCGAGCGCGCGCAGCACACCCGCCGCGTAGGCGGCCGGGCCGTTGGTCACGACGATCTTGCGCCCGGGCAGGCGACGCAGCACCTGTCGCAGGCCGTGGTCACGCGCGACCAGCCGGTGCAGGTCAGGGAACGGATGCGCTTCGCGCAGGAACTCGTGCGGGTCGACGTCGTGGTGCCGGATCAGGCCCAGCAGCGTGGCGCCGTAGCGGCGCCAGTAGTGCACGCGCAGCGCGCTCGCCTCGTCGTGCGGCAGTGCCAGCCTGCGCGCGACGTAGTCGGTCATCGCCTGGTTGATGCGCGGGAACACGTGTGTGCCCGCGTCGTGCAGCGTGTTGTCGAGATCCAGCAGCCAGACCGGCCTGCGCGGATGCGGACGGGTCATCGCACCGCCCGGACCGGACTCAGGCGCCGCACGTGTTCACGGTGGCGCGCACCGCCGCCTGCACTCAGTGCGACCGGATCATCGTGCCGACCCCGTGGTCGGTCATGATCTCCAGCAGCAGGCAGTGGTCGACGCGTCCGTCGACGATGTGCACCGAGTTGACACCGCCCCTGGCCGCATCGAGGGCCGACGAGATCTTCGGCAGCATGCCGCCGCTGATGGTGCCGTCGGCGAACAGGTCGTCGATCTGGCGCGCGCTCAGGCCGGTGAGCAGCTGACCGTTCTTGTCGAGCACGCCCGGCGTGTTGGTAAGCAGCACCAGCTTCTCGGCCTTCAGCACCTCGGCGATCTTGCCGGCGACCAGGTCGGCGTTGATGTTGTAGGTCTCGCCCGACCGGCCCGAACCGATCGGCGCGATCACGGGAATGAAGCCGCTGCCCGTCAGCGTCTGGATCACGCCCGGGTCGATGGATTCGATCTCGCCGACCTGCCCGATGTCGATCTGCTCGCCGGGACGGTCCTTGTCGGCCAGCATCATCTTGCGCGCGCGGATCAGCCCGCCGTCCTGGCCGGTGAGCCCGACCGCCTTGCCGCCGGCATGGTTGATCAGCTCGACGATCTCCTTGTTGACCTGGCCCGCGAGCACCATCTCGACGATGCTCATCGTCTCCTCGTCGGTGACGCGCATGCCCTGGATGAACTCGCCCTTCTTGCCGATGCGGGCGAGCAGCTGCTCGATCTGCGGGCCGCCGCCGTGCACGACGACCGGATTCAGGCCGACCAGCTTGAGCAGCACCACGTCGTGCGCGAAGCTCGACTTGAGCCGATCGTCGGTCATCGCGTTGCCGCCGTACTTGATGACGATGGTCTTGCCGTGGAAGCGGCGGATGTAGGGCATCGCCTCGGCGAGGATCTCCGCCTTCAGGCCTGCGGGCACAGCGTTTTCGTTCATGGCGTCGGTCGCGTGTGGACGGCGCGCGGGAGCGCATCCGATAAGATGCCGGGGATTCTACGACAGCCCCCCGACCGCGAACCGACCGCATGCCCGCTGGCAGCCCGCCCTCCCCACCGACCCCGCAGACCGCGGTGGCCGACGGCACCGATGGAACCGACCCGACCGGAGCCGGCGACCGGACCGGAACCAACCGCGGAACCGACATCGAAGGCGGGAGCGGCATCGGCGGCGGGACCGGGACCGGGGCCGACGCCGACGGCCTCACGGGCACGTGCTGCGCGCGCTGCGGCGCACCGTTCCCGTGTGGCGCGCGGGCGGCGCAGTGCTGGTGCAGCGCGCTCCCGGCGCTCGAGCCGCTGCCGGCGGACCTCGGGCCGCACTGCCTGTGCCCGCGCTGTCTGCGCGCCGCGCTCGACGCCTGCGCCCGCACCACGACATGCTGAGCCTGCAGATGCGCCTGCTCGCCCTGGCCATCGGCCTGCATTCACGGCTGCCGATCGGGGCGCACCTGCGCGCATGGGCCGGCGCCCACCCCGCTTCGGTCGCCCGCTGCGAGCGCTACCTGCCGCTGGCCGGCCTGGTGATCAGCCTGCTGACGGCCCTGATCTACGCGATGTGCGCGCTGGTGCTCCCGCATCCGGTCGCCGTGCTGGTGGCGATGACGGCCGGACTGATGCTGAGCGGCACCCGTGACCACGGCTCGATGGCCGCGGCGGCCGACGCGATCGGGGCGCCAGTTGCGCCGCCGATGGCCGCCGACACGGCCACGCCCCGCGTCGGCGCGCGGGGCGTCATCGCACTCGCGATGCTGCTGCTGCTGAACTACGAGACCCTGTCGTCCATCGACCCGAGCTGGATCGGCGTCACCCTGGTGGCCGCGGGCACCTTCTCGCGCGGGATCGCGCTGGTGCTCGCCGGCGGCCGCCATGCCGACGGCGGCAGCGCGATGTCCCCCGAAACGCCCCAGGCCCATTCGATGCGCCGTTTCGACGCCTGGACCGCGCTCTCGCTCGCGCTGGCGCCCGTCTGCGGGCTGGCCTGGTGGACCGACGAGTGGGGACTGTTCGTGCTGGCGTCGGTGCTGGCCACCGGCTGTGCGGCCTGGTTTCGCCACCTCCATGTCCGGCATCTGTCGCGTCCGGCGCCCGCAGGCGCCGCGGCGACCGGCGCCGTCCCCCCTCCGGGTTCGCTGCGCCTCGTCGCCGAGGCCGCGTTCATGATCGGCGTTCTTGCAAGTCTGGCGGTGATCGATGAAGTTGTTGCTGATCCGGCATCCTAAGCCGGACGTGATCGAAGGCACCTGCTACGGGCGCACCGACGTGCCACCCGAGCAGGCCGATCTTGCGGGATTGCTCGAGCGCCTGCGCCGCCGATGGCGCAGCGGCGCGCACCCGCCGCCGCGGGCCGTGTACAGCAGCCCGCTGCAGCGCTGCGCCACCGTTGCCGGTGCTCTCGCGGGTGACGTCTGGCCGCATCCGACCTTCGACGAACGCATCGCCGAGATGCACTTCGGTCACTGGGAAGGACGGCTGTGGGCGGAGCTGCCGCGCGAGGAGATCGCGGCCTGGCGCGCCGACATCGCGCATCACGTGCCGCCCGGCGGCGAGTCGCTGTCCCAGATGGCGCAGCGCGCGCATGCGTTCGCACAGGAACTCACCGCACGCCATCCGGAGGATCCGGACTGCGAGATCGTGCTGATGACCCACGTGGGCATCATCCAGACCCTGCCGCGCATGCTGCTCGGCGAACCGCTGCGCGGCTTCGCCGGCAACCCGATCGACTACGGTTCGATCACGCGGCTGGTGCTGCGTGACGGCCGCTTCGAGCGCGACGGCACGAACATGACGCCGTAGCAGCGGCCGACGGCCGCTACAGGATGTAGCGGGCGAGATCCTCGCGGGCGGCCACGTCGCCCAGCCGCTGCTCGACGTAGGCCGCGTCGATGACCACCGTCTGTCCCGCATGGCGGCTGGCCTGGAACGACACCTCCTCGAGCAGCTTCTCCATCACCGTGTGCAGGCGGCGGGCGCCGATGTTCTCGGTCTTCTCGTTCACCGAGAAGGCGATCTCGGCGAGCCGCGCGACGCCGTCGGGCGCGAACTCCAGGCGCACGCCTTCGGTGTCGAGCAGCGCCTGGTACTGCCGCGTGAGGTTGGCGTCGGTCTCCGTGAGGATGCGCACGAAGTCGCCCACCGACAGGGAATCCATCTCGACGCGGATCGGCAGGCGGCCCTGCAGTTCGGGGATCAGGTCCGACGGCTTCGAGAGGTGGAACGCCCCCGACGCGATGAACAGGATGTGGTCGGTGCGCACCACGCCGTGACGCGTGTTCACCGACGTGCCCTCGATCAGCGGCAGCAGGTCGCGCTGCACGCCCTGGCGCGACACGTCGGCGCCCTGCGCTTCGGAGCGGCTGGCGATCTTGTCGATCTCGTCGAGGAACACGATGCCGCTCTGCTCGACCGCGGCGATCGCCTGCGCCTTCAGGTCCTCGTCGCTGACCATGCGCGCCGCCTCCTCGTCGGCCAGCAGCTTCAGCGCCTCGGCGATGCGCAGCTTGCGGCTCTTGCGGCGGCCCTGCAGGCCCGCGAACATCGTCTGCAGCTGCTGGGTCATCTCCTCCATGCCGGGCGGGCCGGAGAGCTCCATCGCGGGCATGGGCTGCGCGATCTCGATCTCGATCTCCTTGTCGTCGAGCTCACCCTCGCGCAGCTTCTTGCGGAACTTCTGGCGCGTGGCCGACTCGGCCG
>JAKOZZ010000058.1 GCA_029779755.1 Pseudomonadota bacterium | reverse complement strand
GAACCGAGCGCGCCGGCGCCCAGGATCAGGAACTTCATCGATTGCCTCCTCGTGTGCGGCGCCTGCATCGGGCGCCGTTCGTGCGGGGTCGAGCTTACCGGGTTCGCCTCACTCGTACGCCGACAGGTCGCGCACCGCGCCCCGGTCCGCCGACGTCGCCAGCAGCGCGTAGGCCTTGAGCGCCGTCGACACTTCGCGCGGGCGCGGCGACCTCGGCTTCCACGCGTCGCGTCCGCGGGCGTCCTGCGCCGCGCGGCGGGCGGCCAGCGCCTCGTCGGACACGTGCAGGTGCACGCGCCGCGCGGGGATGTCGAACTCGATCACGTCGCCGTCCTCCACCAGCGCGATCGTGCCGCCCGATGCGGCCTCCGGCGACACGTGCCCGACCGACAGGCCGGCGGTCGCGCCCGAGAAGCGCCCGTCGGTGATCAGCGCGCACTGCCGGTCGAGGTCGTGCGACTTCAGCAGCAGCGTGAGCTTCAGCATCTCCTGCATGCCGGGCCCGCCGCGCGGGCCTTCGTAGCGCAGCACCACCACGTGGCCGGGCTTCACCAGCTCGCCGCGGATCGCCTTGGCGCCCTGGTGCTCGTCCTCGAACACGATGGCGGGGCCGCTGAAGCGCAGCATGCTCTCGTCGACGCCGGCGGTCTTGACGATGCAGCCGTCGGGCGACAGGTTGCCGCGCAGCACCGCCAGCCCGCCGTCCTGCGAATACGCGTGCGCGGCGTCGCGGATGCAGCCGTCGGCACGGTCGAGGTCGAGCGAGGGCCAGCGCTTGTCCTGCGAGAACGCGGTCAGGCTGTGCGCGCGTCCGGGCGCGGCGCGGTAGAAGTCGGCGACCTCGGCCGACGGCTGGCCGCGCACGTCCCAGCGCGCGAGCGCGTCGCGCACCGAGGGCGCGTGGATCATCGGCGTGCCCAGGTCGAGCACGTCGAGCCGGGCCAGCTCGCCCAGGATGCCCATCACGCCGCCGGCCCGGTGCACGTCCTCGACGTGCCAGCGCGCCGTGGACGGCGACACCTTGCACAGGTGCGGTGTGGAGCGCGAGATGCGGTCGATGTCGGCGAGGGTGAAGTCGATCCGGCCTTCGTGTGCGGCTGCCAGCAGGTGCAGCACCGTGTTGGTGGATCCGCCCATCGCGACGTCCAGGCGCATCGCGTTCTCGAACGCGCTGCGGGACGCGATCGCACGCGGCAGCACGCTCGGGTCGTCGTCCAGGTAGTGCCGGCGGCACAGCTCGACGATCATGCGGCCGGCGCGCGTGAACAGCCCGCGCCGGTCGGCATGCGTGGCCACCAGCGTGCCGTTGCCCGGCAGCGCGAGGCCCAGCGCCTCGGTCAGGCAGTTCATCGAGTTGGCGGTGAACATGCCCGAGCACGACCCGCAGGTGGGGCAGGCGTTGCGCTCGAGCTCGGCGACCTCGGCGGGCGACACGCCGGGGCGGTTGGTGGCGACCGCGGTGGTCACCACGTCGATCTTGAACGACGTGCCGTCGCGCTGCACGTTGCCGGCCTCCATCGGGCCGCCCGACACGAAGATCGTGGGGATGTTCAGGCGCATCGCAGCCATCAGCATGCCGGGCGTGATCTTGTCGCAGTTGGAGATGCACACCAGTGCGTCGGCACGGTGGGCGTTCACCATGTACTCGACGCTGTCGGCGATCAGGTCGCGCGACGGCAACGAATAGAGCATGCCGTCGTGGCCCATCGCGATGCCGTCGTCGACGGCGATCGTGTTGAACTCCTTGGCGTTGCCGCCGGCGGCCTCGATCTCGCGCGCCACCAGCTGCCCCATGTCCTTCAGGTGCACGTGGCCGGGCACGAACTGCGTGAACGAGTTGGCCACCGCGATGATCGGCTTCTCGAAATCGCCGTCCTGCATGCCGGTGGCGCGCCACAGCATGCGCGCGCTGGCCGCGGCCGGTCCCTGGGTGACTCTTGCCGAACGGTACTTGCCCATGTCTCCTCCGATGATGACGGGCGCCGGCCGGCGGGCCGGCGATCAGAGGTCGATTGTGTACCCGGAGGGGATCGGTGTGCCGGCCAGGTCGTAGGCGGCGCGCTGCTCGTTGGCGCCGTAGATCACGTAGTGGGCGATGGCGCCGTTGGTGCGGCTGCCCAGGAAGTCGCCGATGAAGGCGTCGACGTAGGCGGCCACGTCGGGTTGTCGCGCAGGTAACGGGTACCGTCGAAGGTGTCGAAGCGCGGGCCGGCGCTGCGGCCTTCCCAGACCCCGTACAGGTTGTAGTGCATGAACAGCGTGGCGTCGTCCAGGTGCAGCGTGCGTAGGTCCGCCCAGCGGTTCTCGTACCAGGTGGCGTCGAACCAGGCGTTGGGCGCGCGGCCCTCGGCGGCACCGTGCGCGAAGTAGTGTTGGGCCGCGGTGGCCGGCGTGACGGACGGCACGAGGTCGGCGTTGTCGAGCAGGTAGTGGACCGGGTCGAACAGGAAATCGCGGATCGCGCCGTAGGCGGGGACCCCGCTGGCGGCGGGCCGGACGAGCTCGAAGGTCTTGTCGGCGAAGCGCAGCTGCTCGATCGAGACCAGGGTGTCGGTGCCGTCCTGCCCGGTGTCGTGCGTGACCAGCCAGCGCGTCCCCGAGTGCTCGACACGATAGGCGCCGCTGGGGGACGTGAACGCGGCGGCGTCGGTGCCGGGTCCGCCGTTGAGCAGGTCGAACCCGCCTGCGCCCGTCAGGGTGTCGTTGCCGGCGTGGCCGAACAGGGCGTCGTCGCCGGCCCCGGCCACCAGGGTGTCGGCCCCGTCGGTCCCCTCGTGGGTGTTGCCGCGCGCATTGAAGAGCTGCGCCCGCACCGAGTAGCCGCTGGCGTCCGCGTTGGTGGTCGCGTAGCGGTCGTTCCACACGACCAGGAAGCGTCCCTCGTCCAGCGCGAGCACCTGCGGGGTGTCCTGGTAGCCCGACGGGTCGCCGTTGACGCGGAACTCCGCGCCGGTACGGGTTGCGCCGTTCGTGAACACCTGCCCGAACACGTCGTCGCGGCCCGCCCACACCGCGACGAAGCCGCCGCCGTCCAGGCCGGCCACCTCGGGCGCCATCTCGAGCGACGCGATGCTGTCGCTGAGCTCGAATTCGCCGAACAGTTTCTGGCCGGTCGGCGAGAACACCTGGCCGCGCACGTTGATCGACCCCTGGTCGTCGGGCGCCCAGTCCTGGAACACGATCACGAAGCCGCCGGTGTCGAGGGCGGCGACTTTCGGCAGGTGCTGGGCCCAGGTGGTGGTGGTGTTGACGAGGATCTCGCTGCCGACCTTGCGGCCGGCGGCGTCGAACACCTGCGCGCGGACCG
>JAKOZZ010000052.1 GCA_029779755.1 Pseudomonadota bacterium | reverse complement strand
CCTGGGCATGGCGGCGCAGTACCTGAACCGCCGCTGAGCCCGGCGCGACGGGGCTGGCCGGTCCCGCCGCGGCGTCAGCCGCGCGGGCCCGTGGCGCTGCGCGCCTGTTCGAACGCCGCGCCCCGCGCGGCGGCGGCCTCGGTGACGTGCTCGGCGGCGTCCTCGGGGGTGCGCTGGGCGGCCGTGGCGGCGCCGGCGGTGCACCGGCCGGCGGACCGGGGGGCGGTCTGCTGGACATGCTCACACCGATGCTGGACCGCAACCGCGACGGCTCCGCGATGGACGACATCCTGGGCATGGCGGCGCAGTACCTGAACCGCCGCTGAGCCCGGCGCGACGGGGCTGGCCGGTCCCGCCGCGGCGTCAGCCGCGCGGGCCCGTGGCGCTGCGCGCCTGTTCGAACGCCGCGCACAGCGCGTCGGCGCCCTGCGCGCCGCTGACGCCGAGGCGGCCGTCGATCACGAACAGCGGCACGCCGCTCACGCCCAGGCTGCGCGCCTGTGCGTCCGCCTGCGCGGCGTCGGCCGCGGCCGCGTCGTCGTCGAGGGCCGCCGCGACCTGCGCCTCGCTCAGCCCCGCGCGCGTGCCGAGCGCGGCCAGCACCGCACGCGCGGTCAGGTCGGCGCCTTCGAGGAAGTAGGCTTCGAACAGCGTCTCGACCATGCGCGCCTGTGCCGCCTCGCCGACGGCACCGGCCGCCGCGATCAGCGCGTGGGCACGCAGGGTGTTCGGCTGACGCGCGATCCGGTCGAAGTCGGGATTCAGCCCGACCGCACGCGCGGCCGCCGTCACCCGCGCATAGATCGCACTGGCGTCGGGCGACCCGAACTTGCGCTGAAGGTAGTCCGAACGCGCCATGCCTTCCGGCGGGAAACCGGGATTCAGCTGGAACGGATGCCATCGCACCACCGGTGCGGGCGCCTGCGGATGCTCGGCGCGCCAGCGCGCCAGCGCCGCCTCGAGCTGGCGCTTGCCGATGTAGCACCATGGGCACACGACATCGGAGATCACGTCGACGCGCAACGCGTCGCCGGCGGGCTGGAGGATGGGGTTCACGGCGGGCTCCGCGTACGGTCGGGGACGGGGCGTCGAGTGTACGACGGCGCTCAGGCGCCCGCGGGCGGCTGCCCCGGGCGCGGCAGGCTCAGACGCGCGTCCTTCACGCGGGGCTCCAGCAGCCGGCCCTTGCGGGCGCGCGCCGCCAGGTATCCGGCGAGCTCGCGGACGGACATTGCCCGCTGGATCGGCTTGGCGCCGCGCCCGGTGCCCTCGACCACCGCACCGCCGTCGCCGTAGACGATCGCCTGCAGCAGCGTCTCCTTCGGATCGAGCCCCATGAGGATCACGCCCCGGCCGCCATTGCGCAGCACCTTCACCTCGTCCACCGGGAACACCAGCACCCTGCCCGCTTCGGACACGCACAGCACCTGCCCCTGCCCCGGGCGGAACAGCGCCGGGCGCAGCGGGGCGTCGCCCTCGTCGAGCGTCATGAAGGCCTTGCCCTGGCGCGTGCGACCGACCAGGTCGCCCGCCTGGCACAGCAGGCCGTTGCCCTGCGCGGTGGACAGCAGCACCCCGGTGTCGTTGGGCGCCGCGAAGAGCCACGCCAGCCGCGTGCCCGACTCGGGCTCGACGAGCGAAGTGACCGGCGCGCCATCGCCACGCGCCGAGGGCAGCTGCGACACCGGGATCGAATACACCCGCCCGTTGCTGCCGAGTGCGAACAGGTGGTCGGTGGTCTGCACCTCGTACGCACCGTCGAACGCGTCGCCCGCCTTGAACGTGAACTGGCTCCAGTCGTGGCCGTGGCCCTGGCGGGCGCGGATCCAGCCGCGCTCGGACACGATCACCGTGACCGGCTCCTCCACCACCCGGATCTCGACGGACGCGCGGCGCGCCTCTTCGATGACGGTGCGGCGGGCATCGCCGTACTGCTTGGCGTCCTGCTCGATCTCGCGGATGACCTGCCTGCGCATCGCCGCCGGGCTTGCCAGCAGCGCGTCGAGACCGGCCTTCTCGGTGCGCAGCGCCTCGAGCTCCTGCTCGATGCGGATCGCCTCCAGCCGCGCGAGCTGGCGCAGCCGGATCTCGAGGATGTCCTCGGCCTGCCGGTCGCTCAGGCCGAAGCGCGCGATCAGCGCCGGCTTGGGTTCGTCGGACTCGCGGATGATGCGGATCACCTCGTCGATGTTCAGCAGGATCGTGCGGCGGCCTTCCAGGATGTGGATGCGCTCGTCGACCTTGCCCAGGCGATGCCGGGTGCGGCGCGTGACCGTCTCGACGCGGAACGCGCACCATTCGCGCAGGATGTCGCGCAGCGCCTTCTGCCGGGGCCTGCCGTCGGTCCCGATCATCACCAGGTTGGCCGACACGCCCGTCTCGAGGCTGGTGTGGGCGAGCAGCACGTTCAGCAGTTCCTGCTGGTCGATGCGCGAGGTCTTGGGCTCGAAGACCAGCCGCACGGGGGCCTCGCGGCCCGACTCGTCGCGGACCGCGTCCAGCACCGAGAGCAGCCGCTGCTTCAGCTGCAGCTGCTCGGCGCTCAGCGACTTCTTGCCGAGCTTGACCTTCGGGTTGCTCAGGTCCTCGATCTCCTCGAGCACCTTCTGTGCGGACACGCCGTGCGGCAGCTCGGTGACGACCAGCTGCCACTGGCCGCGCGCCAGGTCCTCGAACGCGTGCCGGGCCCGCATCTTGATCGAACCGCGTCCGCTCTCGTAGAGGTCGCGCAGGTCGGACGCCGGGGAGATGATCTGCGCGCCGCCCGGGAAGTCGGGCCCGGGCAGCACCGACATCAGTTCCTCGGTGGTGGCGTCGGGATTGCGCAGGCACAGCACGGCGGCGGCCGCGACCTCGCGCAGGTTGTGCGGCGGGATCTCGGTCGCCATGCCCACGGCGATGCCCGAGGCGCCGTTGAGCAGCAGCATCGGCAGGCGTGCGGGCAGCAGTGCGGGCTCGGTGGCCGAGCCGTCGTAGTTGGGCACGAACTCGACCGTGCCCTGGTCGATCTCGTCGAGCAGCAGCCGCGCATAGGGGGTGAGGCGGGCCTCGGTGTAGCGCATCGCCGCCGCGCCGTCGCCGTCGCGCGAGCCGAAGTTGCCCTGGCCGTCGATCAGCGGATAGCGCAGCGTGAACGCCTGCGCCATGCGCACCAGCGCGTCGTAGGCCGCGGTGTCGCCGTGCGGATGGAAGCGGCCGAGCACGTCGCCCACGACGCGGGCGGACTTCACCGGCTTCGCGGTGGGGCCGAGCCCCATCTCGTTCATCGCGAACAGGATGCGCCGCTGCACCGGCTTCTGCCCGTCGCAGACGTCGGGCAGCGCGCGGCCCTTGACCACCGACACGGCGTAGTCGAGGTAGGCCCGCTCAGCGTAGTCGGCCAGCGTCAGCGACTCGGCGTCGTCGGCCGGGGCGGGGTCGGAGAAGAGGTCGCGTTCGGTCATGGGGTCAGATGTCCACTTCGGCGTCGTTGCCGTGCTCTTCCAGCCAGGCGCGCCGCGCGGCCGCCTCGCCCTTGCCCATCAGCATCGTGAAGCGCTGCAGCGTGCCGTCGCGGTCGACCGGCCCCAGCGCCACGGGCAGCAGGCGGCGGGTGTCGGGATTCATGGTCGTCTCCCAGAGCTGTTCGGCACTCATCTCGCCCAGGCCCTTGAAGCGCGAGATCGACCAGCTGCCCTCGCGGATACCCTCCTTGCGCAGCTTGTCCTCGACGTGGCGCAGTTCGCCGTCGTCGAGGCAGTAGAGCTTGCGCAGCGGGCGCCGGCCCTGCGCGGGCACGTCGACGCGGAACAGCGGCGGCCGCGCGATGTGCACGTGGCCGCGCTCGACCAGCTTCGGGAAGTGCCGGAAGAACAGCGTGAGCAGCAGCACCTGGATGTGCGCGCCGTCGACGTCGGCATCGGACAGGATGCAGATGCGGCCGTAGCGCAGCCCCGACAGGTCGGGCTCGTCGGCCGGGCCGTGCGGGTCGACGCCGATCGCGACCGCGATGTCGTGGATCTCGTTGTTGGCGAACAGCCGGTCGCGCTCGGTCTCCCAGGTGTTGAGCACCTTGCCGCGCAGCGGCAGGATCGCCTGGAACTCCTTGTCGCGCCCCATCTTGGCCGACCCGCCGGCCGAGTCGCCCTCGACCAGGAAGAT
>JAKOZZ010000051.1 GCA_029779755.1 Pseudomonadota bacterium | reverse complement strand
CGCGAGACGTTCGCCCGGTTCCATCCCGGGCATCCGCGGCGCATCCAGATGATCTGGCGGCAGGGGACACGCTTCACCGTCGTGGTGCTGAGACCCCAGCACGAGCTCGACGCGATGGCTCGTGCCGAGCAGCTGCGTCGCGCACGTGCCGAGTTCGAGGACGCGGCGCGCCGTCTGGCCGAGCGGATCGACGCCCTGCCGGCCACGCACGACGCCTACCGGCGCGGCCGCGCTGCGGCCGTGCGCGCGCTGTTGAGCGCCGCGCGGCGTCTGGTCGAGCCCGACGGCGGGTTCTCCTTCGATCGTGAAACCGTCGACGAGATCGGGCTCCTGGTGGCCCGGATTGGCGACGCGGTCTCCGGCGGTGCCATCCGCTTCGACCCGCAGGCGCGCGAGGCCGAGATCGAGGCGCTTCGATCCGAACTGCGCGGCAAGGATCCGGACTTCGCCCGCTTCCTGCGCGAACTCGGCTGACGCCGCGTCGTGGCCGGCCGCGGCGATCGTCCCGATCCGCGCTCGGGTCTTCCGGTGTGTCGGGTCCGGCACGTCGGGCCTGCCGTCTGTCGTCGGCGCGCCCGCGTCCGGGCGGCCCGGCTTGACCGGCCGGCGGCGCGCGGATTCCATGGTGCGCAATCGAACCTCGAGTCCAGCGCGTGCCACGTCAGACCCTGTCCGAGTCCGCCATTCCGAGCCACGTCCTGCACGCCGGCGGACGGCGGCACTGCTCGGAACCCGGCGTCCCGTCGGACGGCACCTCGGCCGTGGTGGCGCGGCGTGACCCGTTCCATGCGCTCGCCGCACTGAACCTGATCACGCTGCCGGTGTGGATCTTCGACATCGATCGGCGCAGGGTGCACTGGGCCAATGGCGCCGGGTTGCGTGTGTGGTCGGCAGGATCGGTCGACGAACTGCGCGCCCGCGACATGGGCGCCGACATGTCCGAGTCGGTGGCGCGCCGACTCGCGCAGTACCAGAGCGACTTCGAGGCGAACGGCGCCGTGTTCCACGAGCAGTGGACCCTCTATCCGGCCGGGCAGCCGGTGTCTCTGAAGGTGCGCTTCAGCGGCTACCGCCTGGACGACGGCAGGATGGCGATGCTCTGCGAGGGCAGCGGTCCGTCGGCCGAGACGCCCGAGTCCCTGCGCTCGGTCGAGGCGCTGCTGCACACTGCCGTGATGATCACGCTGTACGACGCGTCGGGCGCGCCGCTCTACCGCAATCCGGCCGCGCGCGAAGCCGTGCGGCATCCGGGCGAGACACTGCAGCAGCGCATCGGCGACGCCGCGAAGTACACGCGTCTCGTCGCACGCGTCCGCCGTGACGGTTCCACCACCCTGACGCTGCCCGTCGAAACGGTGCGGGGCCGGCGCTGGCACGAGCTGTCGGCGCGCGCCTGCCGCGATGCGGTCACCGGCGACGCCGCGCTTCTGGTCAGCGAGGCGGATGTCGACCAGCTCAAGGCCAGCGAGGCCCAGGCGAGCTTCCTCGCGCTGCACGATCCGCTCACGGGGCTGCCGAACCGCAGTCACGTGCAACAGCACTTCGCGCGGGCGGTCGGGCGTCTGAAGGCGTCGGGCCGGCAGGCGGCGCTGCTGGTCATCGACCTCGATCACTTCAAGGACGTCAACGACACGCTGGGGCATGCGGTCGGCGACGAACTGCTCGTCGAGGTCGCACGCCGGCTGCGCACGGCGGTGCGGCACGAGGATCTGGTGGCACGGTTCGGCGGTGACGAGTTCCTGATCCTGCTGACGGCCAGGAACATCCATGCGGAAGTCGTGCGCGTCGACGAACGCATCCGGCGCGCGGTGTCGGCGCCGGTGCTCGTGCGTGGCCACAACATCCGGGTCACGGCCACGCTCGGGGTCGGCCTGTTTCCCGATCACGGCGGCGACTTCGAGACGCTGCTGCGCAGCGCCGACCTCGCGCTGTACGCAGCGAAGGCCGGCGGCCGTGACGCGCTCGCGTTCTATGCGGAGGGCATGAGCCACGCACTGCGCGCCCGCACCGAGCTGGAGGGGAATCTGCGCCTGGCGATCGAGCGACGGGCCTTCGAACTCCACTATCAGCCGCTGGTGTGCGTCCGGACCAACC
Organism: Pseudomonadota bacterium; assembly: GCA_029779755.1. Lineage (GTDB taxonomy): Bacteria > Pseudomonadota > Gammaproteobacteria > Burkholderiales > Burkholderiaceae_E > Quisquiliibacterium. Next base: position 10,550 of record JAKOZZ010000051.1, on the reverse strand, counting down.
GGATCGTCGGCGCCGAGGCGCTGGTGCGCTGGCGGCATCCGGTGCGCGGGCTGGTGCCGCCCGAGGAGTTCATCCCGCTCTGCGAGAGCACCGGGCTGATCTGTGCGCTCGGACGCCAGGTCATCGCGATGGCCGCGCGTCAGGTGGCGGCCTGGAGCGCCGCCGGCCATGACCTGTTCGTGTCGGTGAACATGTCGTCGCGCGAGTTCGCCGCCGACGACGTGGTGCAGTCGCTCGCCGATACGATCGCCGATGCGGGCTGCGACCCGAGGCGACTGCAGATCGAGATCACCGAATCGATGCTGCTGGCCGGCGACGACCGGCCGCTGCAGACCTTGCGTGCGATGACCGATCTTGGACTGTCGGTCGCGCTCGACGACTTCGGCTCCGGCTATTCCAACCTGGCCACCCTGCGCCGCTTCCCCCTGCAGACGCTCAAGATCGATCGCTCGTTCATCCACGGCCTGAGCGACAACAGCGCATTGGCCCAGCTGATCGTCGATCTGTGCCGCCTGATGAACCTGCGTGTGGTGGCCGAGGGCGTGGAGACGGCCGAGCAGTTGCGCTGGGTCGCCGCGCAGGGCATCGCGCAGTACCAGGGCTACCTGTTTGCGCGGCCGATGCCGGCCGGTGCCTTCACGGCGCGGCTGGAATCGGCTGCAGACCGCGTGCCGACGCAGGCGTCAGGGGGTTGCCCGGTCCTGAAATAGGCGGCAGGCGGCGACCGGTTACGGCTGTCTGGTCATTGTTTGGAAACTGTGCTGGCAGAGCTGGAAGAAGTGTCAGGAAGTGGCCTGCACACGGTACAGGCCCGTCCGCGACGTCATTGCCCCAGCACGACGCCGCCGGCCAGCAGCGCGCTGATCCGTGCATCGTCGTAGCCGAGTTCGCGCAGCACCGCACGGGTGTGTTCGCCGAGACGTGCGGCCGGCCGGGGGGCGGTGGGCGCCGACGCGCCGAACCGCGCCGCACCCCGCGGCAGCCGGACCCTGCCCAGGTCGCCGTGATCGATCTCGTAGACGGTGCCGTTGTGACGTACCTGGGGGTCGGCCAGCACCTCGTCGTGATCGCACACCCGGCCGACCGGCGCGCCTGCCTCGCGCAGACGGGCGAGCAGGGTGTCCGTGTCGAAACCGGCGGCGGCGGGCTCGAGTTCCGCGCGCAGGGCGGCGCCGTTGCGCATGCGCGCCAGGCCGTTCGCGAAGCGCGGGTCGTCGGCGAGGTCGGGGCGGCCCATGCCCGTGCACAACGCGACGAACTCGTCCTGTTGCGGCGTGTTCGTCGCCAGATAGCCGTCGCGCGTCTTCCACGGACGTTGCGTGGCGCCGAAGCGGGGAGCCGTGGCGGGCGGATCGTCCAGGAACACATGGTTGTACATCGCGTCGGGCCACTGGAACGCGATGGCGGCGTCGATCATCGACAGCCGCACGTGCTGGCCCTGGCCGGTGCGCTCGCGTGCGAACAAGGCGGCGCAGATCGCCTGCGCCGCGGTCAGTGCCGTGAGCTTGTCGCACACGTTGGTCGACAGCAGCGTCGGCTCGTCGGTGTGCTGGTTGCGATGCGAGGCGCTGATCCCGGACGCCGCCTGGATGACCGCGTCGTACACGCGCGCGCCCGCGTACGGGCCGTCCTGCCCGAACCCCGAGATCGACAGATAGACGATCCGGGGATTCACGGCCCGGATGTCGTCGTAACCGAGCCCGAGGCGATCCATCGCGCCGGGGCGCAGGTTCTCGACGACGACGTCGGCGCCCCGCGCCAGATCGAGCGCGATCGCGCGCCCTTCCGGTCGTTTCAGGTCGACGGCGATCGCCCGCTTGCCGCGATTGGTCGCGATGTACATCGCGGACATGTCGCCCTTGGCCGGTCCGACGCGTCGCGTCGTGTCTCCCCCGGGCGATTCGATCTTGATCACGTCGGCGCCCTGATCGGAGAGCATGGCGGTCGACAGCGGGCCGGAGAGTACGGCGGACAGGTCGAGGACCTTCACGCCGGAGAGCGGTGCATGCATCGTGTTCGAGTTCCTTGTTGGCGAGGCTGATCGCTGCGCAGTGTCGTCCATGGCGCGTGAGGTGTCCATGTGGGGCTGATCCGGGCGTGCCGTGCGCCGCAGGCGGGCGCCGCGCGCGGCCAGGGTGTGCCGCGCGCTGCCTGGCGCATGTCGAGCATTGCCTGCACTGGAAGCGCGCCGCCGCGGCGCGATCACTGCCGGCCGGGGAACTCCGCCAGGTCGGCCAGCACCGCCTCCGCGTCGGTGCTTTCGGCGACCAGCGCCGCGAGGGCGCGGCCGAAGCCGTCGCGGTTGGGCGCCTGAGCCGCGGCGCGCTTGACCATCAGGCGCGCGATCGGTCCGATCCGCTTCGTCAGCGTGCGCGTGGCGTGCTCGAGGAGCGCGTCGGTCAGCGGCTCGTCGCCGCCCGCGCGGCCGCCGGACCCGGGCGACCGGACGGTGGTCGACGCCGCCGTCGACGGCGCAGCGGTGCGCGTGCCGCCTGTCCACGTCCCGCCCGCAGGCGGGCGGTTGGCGGTCCCGCCCAGGAACGCGATCCGCTCGGCATCCGTCGGCAGCTGATCGGCGAGGCGTGCGCGCAGCGTCGACAGGTCGGTGGTCTCACGCGCGGCGCGGCGCACGAGCACCTTGGCCATCGGGCCGATGTGGCGTGCGAGTTCCGATTCCACGCGGTCGAGTGTCGACACGTCCCAGCCCGTCTCGAGCGCGTGCAGTCGGGTCGCGCTCACCCCGGTCCACGCCTGCGTGGCGCCCGAAGCGTTCGTGCCGCCCGATCCGATCATCCCCCCGGAAGCCGTCCGCGGGGCGAGTCCGCCCGAAGGGGAGGCGCCCCCGTCTGCGCGGGCGGTGCCGCCGTCCGCACGAGCGCCGCCCCGCAGCCCGTGATCCATGATCAGTGTGTGTTCCGATACGGTGTCCGCCGGGGTGCGCCGCGCGAGCGCCGTCAGGGCTGCGGCGAAGTCGTGCGCGGAGGCGAAGCGCGCATCGCGATCGCGCGCCAGGCCGCGCATCACGACCGCGTCGAGATGCGCCCAGTGGTCCGCGCCCTCGATCGTGGACGGCGGGGCAGGGTCGGACATCACGGTCTGGTACATCACCTTCTCGAGCGCGCCGGAGAAGGGCGGGCGCCCCGTGAGGACCTGGTAGAGCGTGGCGGCCGCGGCGTAGAGGTCCACGCGGTGGTCGATGTCCTCGCCGGAGAACTGCTCGGGCGCCATGTAGCCCGGCGTGCCGATGATCGCGCCGTCCAGCGTGATGCCGTTGGCTTCGACGCGGGCGATGCCGAAGTCGGTGACCTTGAGCCTGCCGTCGCGCGTGATCATCAGGTTGGCTGGCTTGATGTCCCGGTGCAGCACGCCGCGTGCGTGCGCGTAGCCGAGGGCCGACAGCAGCTGGGCCATGATCGCCAGCACGTCCTCCTCGGCGAAGCGGGTGCCGCGCGCGATGTAGTCGCGCAGGGTGTTCCCGTTCACGAACTCCATCGCGATGTAGGCGCCCAGCGGGTCCTCACCGTACTCGTAGACGGCGGCGATGCCCGGGTGGGCCAGTCCGCCTGCGGCGCGCGCCTCGGTCTTGAAGCGGGCGACGGCGGCCGCGCCGGCGGCGTCGCTGTCCATCAGTGCGCGCCGGATCGTCTTGATGGCGAGCGGCCGGCGGATCACCGGGTCGAACGCTTCGTAGACCACCCCCATCGCGCCCTCGCCGAGGATGCGCACGATCGGGTACTTCCCGACGCGTTCCGGCGGCCTGACGGTCGTTCGATCGGTCACGGTCAAGGTCATCGGTGTCGTCCCCCTGCGGATCCGGCGCGGCGCGCGTCAGCCCTCGAGCATCTTCATCGCCTGCACCAGGCTCTTGCGCATGCGTCCGAAGGAATCGGCCAGCACGCCGATCTCGTCGCGCGACCTCGCCTGGAACTCGGGCGCGTCCAGCTCGCCGAGGCTGACGCGGTCGGCCAGCGCCGACAGACGGGTCACCGGACGGATCACCAGCGTCCACAGCAGCACGTTCAGGACGACGCCGATCGTGACGAAGACGGCGACGATCAGCGACATGAACACGCCGAGCGCCTTCTCGGCACGCGCGAAGGGCACGTCCATCGGCACGGACACGACCTGGGCACCGACCACTTCGTTCATGTTCCAGCCGAAGCCGTTGCCGTTGCCGTACTTCGCGACCATCGGTGCCGGCGCCGCGTCCGGGGTGCTGTGGCAGCGCAGGCATGCCGGATTGGTGATGCGGATCGGCCGTGCGATGAACAGCGACCGCCCCACCGGCGTATCCCGCTGGCCTACGTATTCGTTCAGGGCCGTCGAGTTGCGGAACTGCTCGATCAGGTCCGCTTCCCACTCCAGCGCGCGGTCGCGGGGATTCGTCGGATTCAGCGTGGCCTCCTTGTAGCTGAACTCCGGGTAGGTCTTGCGCAGTTCGCCCAGCACTTCGGTGGCCACGAAGGCCGGCACCGACTGGGGCAGGAAGGTGTCCTGCATCTGGGCCTGCAGCAGGGGGGCGATCTGGTTCGCGGTGAAGCTGCGCGAGGCGATGGCCTTCTCCATCAGCAGACGCGCATTGCCGACGACCTCCGCCTCGGCATTGGCGCGCAGCAGGTCGCGTGCGATCCACGCGGTCGCCGCGAGGCCGGCGGCGAACACCAGCACGAACATCAGGTTGAACTTGAGCAGCAGCTTCATCGGTGGGGACCTGTGTGGTGGGGGCCCGCGACGGCGCCGGCCGCGCGGTCTCCCGCTGCGACCGGCGGCCCTCGGGGCACCGGATCCGTGACTCCGACGAGTCTTGCCTGCGCGCGCGCGCCATGGGGCCGCCAACCGAACGGCGGCAGCGTATGGCCGATGATCTGCGTCGTCGGGCAGCGCGGAGGTGGGCCGCCGCCCGCCGCGGGTCAGTGCATGTCCGGGCGCCGGAACATGGCGAGGCGATCGACCGAGCGCAGCTCGAAGCGCAGCACATCGCCGTCGCGGGCGACCTTCAGCGGAATCACGCTGCCGGCCGGACCGACGCGCCAGACGGCGCGCAGGAATTCGGCGAGGGTGCCCACGCGCCGGCCGTCGACCTCGAGCACGAGGTCGCCTTCGCGCACGCCGGCTGCCTGGGCCGGGCCGCGCGCCGACAGGCCGCCGACCACCACGCGGCCTTCGGACTCACCGGCGTACAGGCCCAGCCAGGGGCGCGGTGCCCGGCCCGAGACCCCGGTGGTGATCAGCGTGTCCAGAATCGGCTCGAGCAGGTCGATGGGCACCATCATGTTGCCCTGCTCGGTGCGGCCACCCGATTCTTCCTGGATCAGCAGGGATCCGATGCCCACCAGCAGCCCGGCCTCGTCGACGAGCGCCGCGCCGCTCCACTCCGGATGCGCAGGGGTCGTGAACAGGGCCTCGTCGAGCAGATATTCCCAGTAGCCGGCGAATTCGCGCTTGTCGGAGATGCGCGCCTTCAGCGCGTGCCGGCGGCCGCCGTGACTGATCACGTAGACCCGGTCGCCGCGTCCGCAGCGTGCCGAGCTGCCACGCGCCAGCGCCGGCGCGCCCAGGGGCTGGAGCGCCATCACGAGGCCGAACCCGGTCGTGTGGTCGTACGCCAGCGGGTAGGCCGGCACCACGGTGCCGCGGTTGGAGGTCAGCCACACGGTCGTGGCCTCGGTGACCAGGTAGCCGATCGTCAGCACCAGACCGTCCGCGCGGATGACGACGCCGTTGCCACCGCGCTCGGTTCCCAGGGTCTGGGCGGTGAATGCGTCGTCGGGCACCTGCGCGCGCAGGGACACGACGGCGTCGAGGACGGGATCGAGGTCGAAGTCGAGGTCGGCCGGATCGGGCTGCATGTCCTCGGGGATCGACCACTCGTTGCTGGCGGACATGGGCTCGGGTTCCGGAGAGAGTACGCCTGCGAGTTTAGGCGATCAGGCCGGCACGCGCGCGCCAGAAGGGAGGTACGCCTCAGGGCAGGTGATCCTGGACCAGCGTCTTCGCCTCGTTGCGCACCAGATCCATGAACGCACGGGCCGTCGGCGAGACCTGCTTGCCGACCGGGTACACGAACTGCCATCGGCGTTCGATCGGGAACCCTTCGACGTCGAGCACCACGAGCTGGGACGGGTCCGAGTCGAGCCCAAGCGTGTAGCGCGACAGGATCGAGATCCCCAGGCCGGCAAGGATCGCCTGCTTGATTGCCTCGTTGGTGGACAACTCCATGCGGATGTTCGGCTGCAGACCGGCACGGTCGAACGCTTCGTGTGCGACCAGTCGGGTGCCCGAACCCTGCTCGCGCATCAGGAACGGTTCGTCGGCGATGGCCGACATCGGAATCCGGCGCTGTCCGGCCAGCGGATGGTCGGCGCGTGCGAAGACCACCAGCGGGTTCGGCAGGATCGGCTGGCTGACGAGTTCACACTCGGTCGGCGGGTTGGCGAACACGTACAGGTCGTCCTCGTTGCGCACGAACCGGTCGATCAGGCCCTGACGATTGTGGATCTGCAGCGAGACCTCGACCTTGGGGTGCTGCTCCACGAAGCGTGCCAGCAGGCGGGGAGCGAAGTACTTGCCCGTCGTGCTGACGGCCAGCCGCAGGCGCCCACCCTCCACGCCACGCAGGCCGGACAGGCGGTCCTCGATGCGCTCGAAGGCCGAGAACAGCTCCTGGCAGCCTTCGTACAGCGCGGCCCCGGCGGGCGTGAGGTGCACCTTGCGGCCGATCTGCTCGAACAGCGGCAGCTCCAGCGTCTCCGAGAGCTTGCGGATCTGTGTCGACACCGTGGGCTGCGCGAGGTGCAGCGATTCGGCAGCGCGCGTGAAGCTGCCGAGCCGTGCGGCGGCCTCGAAGACGGCGAGCTGGGGAAGCATTCCGTGCCGCAAATGGCGACGGATTCCGGCATGGGGCATGTCAGACCTCGTGGTCGAGGCAAAGGTCTGACTCGTGCGCGCATCGGTGGATCCGGTGCTGCACCCACGGAACCGGGGCCTGGCCCGTAATGACGATTCCGCGGCGGGGGCCGTGTCGGCCCGGAGCTACTCCCGCTTTGCTGGTGACGCGATTCTAGCGCGGGCGCGTTGCCCACCGGCAATAGGCATTTGCCCGAGGGGGGATTGCGCCGGCCCGTCGCGCGTACCGACGTCATGACGTCGCGCAGGCGGCACCTCGAGGCCAGAGATCGCAAATCGCAATGGAATCCATTACAGAGGACAGGGATTGAACACCCCACTTCGATGCCCGCGAATTACGAAGTGCGATGCAATCGATTGTCTGTGGCAATCACATCGCGAATCGCGATCGCAACCATCTCAAAAAGCAACTGTACGCCGGACGTCCTCTCCGCCAACAATCCGCCATCCACTTCGTGAGGCAGACATGGAGATCTTCTCGACAGAATTCTTTTCGGCCCTGCTGGCCATCGTGGTCATCGACCTTGTGCTTGCAGGAGACAATGCCATCGTGATCGCGCTGGCCGCGCGCAATCTGCCGCCGGCGCTCCAGAAGCGTGCCGTGATCTGGGGTACGGTGGGCGCGATCGTCGTGCGCAGCCTGATGACCCTCGCGGTGGTCTGGCTGCTGCGGGTACCCGGCCTGATGCTGGCCGGCGGCGTCCTGCTCGTCTGGATCGCCTACCGGCTGCTGGCGTCCGACAGCGGTGACGAGAGCGGTCACGGCCCCTCCGCGACCACCTTCTGGGGTGCGATGCGCACGATCGTGATCGCCGATGCGGTGATGGGTCTCGACAACGTGCTGGCCGTCGCCGGTGCGGCGCACGGGTCGTATCTGCTCGTGGTGCTGGGCCTGCTGATCAGCGTGCCCATCGTGATCTGGGGCTCGTCGCTGATCCTCAAATGGATCGAGCGCTTCCCCGCGATCGTCTACATCGGGGCGGCGGTGCTCGCAGCGACGTCGGCGAAGATGATCCTCGGCGAGCCGCTGCTCAAGGAGTACCTCGACGCCTACCCGTTCGTGACCCCGCTGACCTACCTGGTCATCGTCGGCGGCGTGCTCGGGCTCGGCTTCCTGGCGAATCGCCGGCAGGTCCGTGCCCAGATCGAACGCCGGCTCGCGGACCGCGCGCCGGCTTCCGAGCCCGTTTCGGTGATGACCCCGTCCAAAGCCACTGAAGGAGCCCCCGCCATGCAGCGCATCCTCGTACCGGTCGACGGTTCGCGCAATTCCCTGTTCGCCGTGCGTCACGTCGTTTCGCAGTTCATGCAGGATTCGGCGCGCGAGGTGCACCTGCTGAACGTGCAGACCCCCCTGACTCTGCATGCCGCGCGGTTCGCAAGCCGGCGCGATCGCGAGGCCTTCCACCGCGCGGCGGCCGAGAAGGCGCTGGCGCCGGCGCGGGCGCTGCTCGAGCAGCACGGGGTGCCGCACTCGGTGCACTTCAAGACCGGGGAGCGCGCGACCGTGATCGCCGCCGAGGCCCGTCGCCTGCGCTGCCAGCGCATCGTGCTGAGCACGGCGCGCAAGAGCTCCATCACCCGCATGATCGAGGATTCCACCACCAGCCGCGTGCTGGAGCACACCACGGTGCCGGTCGAAGTGATCGCTGGCGACGCGGTGCCGCTGCTCGAGCGCTGGGGGGTGCCCGCCGGGGTGGGGGCGGCGCTGACGCTGCTTCTGATGGCTGCGGACTGACCGGCGCGGCGCCCTGACCGGCGCGGCCCGGGACTGTACTGCGCGCCCTGGAATGCTCCGGGGCACGCATCTGCCAGGCGGCCCCTGTGGGCCGCTTTTTTTGCGTCCGCGCGCAGCGTGCTGCGGGCCCCGATCTGCCTTCGATGGCAGCGAGGCCGCGTCGCCGTCAGGGTTTGCGGCCGTAGGTCTCGCGGAAGATCGCCAGAAGCGCCGGATCGGGGGTCTTCATCCCGTCGATCACCGCCTTGGCCCAGTCGAAGTAGCGCCGCCGGCGTCCCAGGTCCCAGTCATGGGGCGGGTCGGTCGCGACGTCGCGCAGATTGCAGATCTTGTCGGCCAGCTTGACCTGCTGTGCGGGGAAGGACAGGTGCCGCGCGTGGTCGATCTGCGCCTGCTTGCGGTCCTGCCAGTGCAGGCTCGCGTCGTCGGTCACCTCGAGCACGATGCCGGCCACCCGTGCGCCGAACTGCCGCTCGAGCTCGGTCTGCGTCGTCTGGGTGTCCTCGATCGTGTCGTGCAGCACCGCCGCGCGCAGGATGTCCACGTCGGTGATGCCGGCCTCCAGTGCGAGCACTCGGGCCAGCTCGATCGGGTGATTGATGTACGGACTGGCGCGCGCGTTCTTGCGCCGCTGGTCGCGATGCTTGTGGGCGGCGAACGCGATCGCATCGATCAGCTGCAGCAGTGCGGCGTGGGCGACTTCGGACGACGTCGTGCGTGACCTGCCGGGGCTCATGGCGTGTGCGCGGAGGGGAATGGGCCAGCGTGCGCGGCCGACCGGCGACACCGTGAACCTGCTGCACGCGCGCCGAGCGATCCGCTGCACCGTCGATCTTGCCATGCGCGCGATCGGCTGGCACACCCGATGCCGGGCGGCGTCGGCCGGGACCTCATCCGGACGGGGGCCGGGGCGCGTTCATGACGCACGGGCGCCCGCTGCCTCGGGCAGCGGACGCCGGTGACTGGTCCAGACGCCGGAGGGTCAGGACGTCAGGACGTCGGGACGTCCGAACGGCGGAACCTCAGAACGTGTGGCGGATACCGGCGGCGAACGCCTTGGGATCGTCGCCCGCCACCGCGGGGGTGATGATGAAGGCCGAGCCGCGCAGGCCGAAGGTGCCGGTCGCGTTGTTGCGTGTCTGGCCGTAGCTCACGTACAGGTTGGTGCGCTTCGACAGCGGGTGCGTGTAGCCGATGCCCAGCGTCGTCGCCTTCGGATCCGTGCCGGCGGCGACGTCGGCCTTCTGCTGGATCATCTGTGCGAGCAGTTCGCCGGCGCCCAGCTTCACGCCGACACCGACGTTGTAGGCCGTGTGCTTGGCCACCGCGCCCGCATCCGGATCGGCGACGAAGTAGCCGGCATGCACACGGAAGGTGCCGAAGCGATAGGCTCCGCCCAGGCCGTACTGACGGTCGCTGTTGCCGGCGTTGTTCTTGATGTCGTGCAGGTAGGCCTGCAGCGACAGCGGGCCGCTCGCGTACGACGCGCCCACGCCCATCACGTTGCCGGCGCTCTTCTTGACAGTCGCGGTGTCGACGTCGCGCTCGCCGCTCGCATACAACGCGCGGATGCGCAGACCGCCCGCGATGACGGGGCTGGTGTAGTGCAGACCGTTGCTGACACGCGAGGCATAGCCGAGGTTGCTCGCCGGTGCGGCGATCTGCGCGGCACCGCTGCTGCCGGCGGACGTGCCCCAGGGCGACTGCACTGCCAGCAGGTTGCCGAACAGGCCGTACGACATCACGTCGCTGATCTGGGCCAGCGTGTAGCCGGGCGTGTAGTCGCGGCCGAGCAGCACCGTTCCGAAGCCGCCTTCCAGGCCGACCACCGCACGACGCTGGAACAGGCCGGAGCTGCTGGCGTCCGACGTGCCGTCGTCGATGCTGTAGCCGGCTTCCAGGTTCA
>JAKOZZ010000049.1 GCA_029779755.1 Pseudomonadota bacterium | reverse complement strand
GTTGAACGTCGCCTTGTCGACGTCGGTGCCGACCTCGAAGGTGGCGGTGATCGTGACGGTGCCGCTGGAGGACGAGCTCGAGTTGAAGTACAGCAGGCGCTCGACGCCCGACAGCTGCTCCTCGATCGGCGCGGCGACCGTGCGCGCCAGCGTCTCGGCGCTGGCGCCCGGATACAGGGTCGTGATCGTGACGGTGGGGGGTGCGATCTCGGGGTACTGCGCCACCGGCAGCATACGGGCCGCGACCAGCCCGGCGATCACGATGACGATCGACAGGACGCTGGCGAAGATCGGCCGCTCGATGAAAAAACGCGACATGACGGGCCCGGATCAGTTCGCGCGGGCGGGAGACGGTGCCGCGTCCTTGCCCGTTGCCGCCGGGCGTGCCTGCACCGCCATGCCCGGTCGCACCTTGATCAGGTTGTCGACGATCACCCGGTCGCCGTTCGCGAGCCCTTCACGGATCACCCAGTCCGCGCCGACCCAGTGGGCCGTCACCACCGGACGCGGCTGCGCCTTGCCGTCGGGCCCGATCACCCACACGAAGCTGCCCTGCTCGTTGCGCAGCACGGCCCGCTGCGGCACGAGCACGCCGTCCTGCTCGCCCGCCTGGACGCGGGCGCGCGCGAACTGCCCCGGCAGCAGCGTCAGCCCGGGGGTGGGGAATTCGGCGCGGATCTGGACGGTGCCGAGCCGTGTGTCGACCACGGCGCCGGCGAAGTTGATCCGGCCGGGCGACGGGAACGCGCTGCCGTCGGCCATCTGCAACGAGACCGATGCCGAGCGCCCCGCGCTGCGCAGGCGCGCGAACTCGGGCTCGGACAGCGAGAACCGGACCCAGATCGGATCGGTGCGGATCAGCGTCGTGAGCAGACTGCTCTCGCTGCCGGCGGTGATCAGGCTGCCTTCGGAGCGCAGGCTGCGGCCGGCCAGGCCCGCGATGGGCGCCTGGATCGTGGTGTACGACAGGTTGAGCTCCACCTCGCGCACGCGCGCTTCGGCCGCCGCCGCCGCCGACTCGAGCTGCTTCAGCGACGCCTGGGCGTCGTCGAGTTCGCGCTGCGAGATGGCACGCTCACGGGCAAGCGGCGCCAGGCGCTGTGCCTCGGCACGTGCGCGCTCCAGCCGCGCGCGCTCCTGCTCGAGATTGGCGCGCGCCTGCGCAAGCGCGATCTCGAACGGCGCGCGATCGAGCCGGTACATCACTGCACCGGCCGCCACCGGCTCGCCCTCGGCGAACGCGCGCGTCTGGAGCACCCCGGACACGCGGGCCCGCACCTCGACCTCGCGGGAGCCTTCCGCGCGCCCCACCGATTCGAGCATCACGGGCACGCGGCGCACGGCGACCTCGAGCCCGCCGACGGGCAGCGCCTGCGGCGCACCGCCCGGGCCGCCCGCTCCGGCGGGGCCGGACTTCCCGGCGGCGCCGGCCTTGCCATCGGCCGCGCCCGGCCCCGGGGCCGACTGGCCACAGGCCGCCAGGACACCGCACAGGACCGGCACGAGGAGGAAACGGCGCAGGCTGCGCAGCATGCACACCGGCATACCGCGCCGGCCCGCCGAAGCGGCACACGACAGCAGATTCATGAAGGGAGTCCCGAATTCGTGGCGGCGCGGTGCGGGGCGCGGCCTGACCGACTACGGACAGCGCCGATGCATGAGCCCCGCAGGCTCGGAGGGAAGCGGTCGACCGCCGCTCATACGAAGATCGTCGAGTATAGCGGTCCCCCAAGACCCTGACGTGTGTCGGGTCTGGAGCAATCGGGTGCCCGCCTCGCGCGATGGGTCCGGAGCGACCTCGCGCACCGGGCGACGCTCAGAAGTGCGGCTTTTCCTTGGCTTCCTGGAACCGCCGGATGCCGTCGACGATCTCGGCCGCCGCCTCGTCCGGCCCCGCCCAGCCCAGCACCTTCACCCACTTGCCGGTCTCGAGGTCCTTGTAGTGCTCGAAGAAGTGACGGATCTGCTCGAGGCGCTCGGGCGCGATGTCGTCCGGCTTCTTCCAGTGCCGGTACCAGGGGAGGATCTTGTCGATCGGCACCGCCAGCAGCTTGGCGTCGCCGCCCGCCTCGTCTTCCATCTTGAGCACGCCGATCGGCCGGCAGCGCACCACCACGCCCGGCTGCAGCGGGAACGGCGTGATCACGAGCACGTCGACGGGATCGCCGTCGTCGGAGATCGTGTGCGGCACGTAGCCGTAGTTGCACGGATAGTGCATGGCCGTGCCGATGAAGCGATCGACGAACAGTGCGCCGGTCTGCTTGTCGACCTCGTACTTGATCGGATCGGCGTTCATCGGAATCTCGATGATCACGTTGAAATCGTTCGGGATGTCTCGTCCGGAGTCGACTCGGTCAAGGTTCATGGCGCAGCTTTCGTGAAGTGATCTGGGGGGCGGAACGGACGCGGACACGGGACGGCCTGCACGGCCCGCGGCGAACCCGCGAGTCTACCGCGCGTGCTGCGGTGCAGCAACGTCGCGCGCGTCGGCAGTGCCCCGTACCGCGGGCGGATCGTGCCGTCGGCAGGCCTCCGCGCGGGCCGCCCGAACGGTCCTAGGGATTTCCCGGGAAACCGTCGCGCCGCACGCGCGGATGCCCGCGCCCCGCCTGCGTCGGCCTGCGCACATGGGGTATGTTCACGGCCATGAACGAACCCACGCCCATCCAGATCGTCGGCGCATCGCTCTTCGCGCTGGCCGTCCTCCACACGTTCTCCACCAAGTTCTTCGAACGCCTCGCCCATCGCCAGCCGCAGCACGCCGGCATCTGGCACCTGCTGGGGGAGGTCGAGGTGGTGTTCGGCTTCTGGGCGATGGTGCTGATGGTCGCGATGGCCGTGATGCTCGGCGCCGGCCCGGCGGCCGAGTACCTCGACACCCGGAACTTCACCGAGCCGATGTTCGTCTTCGCGATCATGGTGGTCGCCGGCAGCCGGGCGGTGCTGCACATGGCGGGCGTCGCCGTCGAGACGATCGCACGCTACGTGCCGCTCAGCGGGGGGATGGGGTTCTATTTCGTTGCACTGTGCTTCGTGCCCCTGCTCGGATCGTTCATCACCGAACCGGCGGCGATGACGCTGGCCGCCCTCATGCTGCGCGAGCGGATCTATGGCGCGCGCATCTCCACCAAGCTCAAGTACGCAACGCTCGGCGTGCTGTTCGTGAACGTGTCGATCGGCGGCACGCTCACGTCCTTCGCGGCGCCGCCCGTGCTGATGGTGGCCGCGAAGTGGCAGTGGGACAGCTGGTACATGCTGGGACACTTCGGCTGGAAGGCAGCGCTCGCGGTGGCCGTGAACGCGATGGCCACGACACTGATCTTCGGCCGCGAGCTGTCGCGTCTGCCGCGTAACGCCCAGTCGCGCCGCGAGCCCCTGCCGATCGGCGTGAGCGTGATCCATCTCGTGTTCCTGGCCGGCATCGTCGCCTTCGCCCACCACCCTGCCGCGTTTCTCGGCCTGTTCCTGTTCTTCATGGGCTTCGCGAGTGCCTACCCGCAGTTCCAGGACCGACTGATCCTGCGCGAAGGCCTGCTGGTGGCCTTCTTCCTCGCCGGTCTGGTCGTGCTGGGCGGGCAGCAGCAGTGGTGGCTGGAGCCCGTGCTGCGCGGCATGGATGCGACCACCGTGTACTTCGGCGCCACGGCGCTCACCGCAGTCACCGACAACGCCGCCCTCACCTACCTCGGCTCGCTGGTCGAGGGCCTGAGCGACGAGTTCAAGTACGCGCTGGTGGCCGGTGCGGTGACCGGAGGCGGTCTGACCGTGATCGCCAACGCGCCCAATCCGGCCGGCTTCGCCATCCTGCGCGGGCATTTCGAGGACGAGGCGATCCACCCGCTCGGCCTGTTCGTCGCCGCCCTGCCCGCGACCGCCGTCGCCGTGCTCGCCTTCCAGGTGCTCTGACCGCGCGCACCCGACCCCGCGCCGATCACCGGCGAGGCGCACCGACGGTGATCGCAGGCTGCCGCCGGTGCTGCGGCACCTCGGCGCATTGCCGGCTCCGACCGGCGCATCGCCCGCCCCGCCCCTCGGCGCATCGGCCGTGAGACCACCATGACCTCCACCACCGCACCCCACACCCTGTTCATCGACAACCGCAACGTGCCGGGCGCGACCGGCGAGACGATCGCCGTGATCGACCCGTCCACCGCGGAGACCTTCGCGCACATCGCCCGCGGCACGGCCGCCGACATCGACCGCGCCGTGGCCGCCGCCCGCCGCGCCAGCGATGGCGCCTGGGGACGGATGCCTGCGGTCGAACGCGGCCGGCTGCTGCACCGCTGGGGCGCACTGGTCGATGCCCACCGGGACGAACTTGCCCGGCTCGAATCGCGCGACACCGGCAAGCCGATCTCCCAGGCACGTGCCGACGCCGGCGCGCTGGCACGCTACTTCGAGTTCTACGGCGGCGCCGCCGACAAGCTGCACGGGCAGACGATCCCCTATCAGCCCGGCTACACGGTGCTCACGGTGCGCGAAGCGCACGGCGTCACCGGCCACATCATTCCGTGGAACTACCCGATGCAGATCTTCGGGCGCTCCGTGGGTGCGGCACTGGCGGCCGGCAACGCCTGCGTGGTCAAGCCCGCCGAGGACGCATGCCTGTCGCTGCTGCGGGTGGCGCAGCTGGCCGCCGAGGCCGGCTTCCCCGAAGGCGCGCTCAACATCGTCACCGGCCTCGGCCCCGAAGCCGGACAGGCGCTGGCCGAACACCCCGGCATCGACCACATCTCCTTCACCGGCTCGACCCTCACCGGTCAGCGGGTGGCCGAGGCCGCCGCGCGCCACCGCTGCCCCGCCACCCTCGAACTCGGCGGCAAGTCGCCGCAGATCGTATTCGACGACGCCGATCTGGACGCGGCGCTGCCCGTGCTGGTGAACGCGATCGTGCAGAACTGCGGGCAGACCTGCTCGGCCGGCAGCCGGGTGCTCATCCAGTCGGGCGTGCACGACCGCGTGCTCGGCCTGCTGGCCGAGCGCTTCGCCGCGCTGCGCGCGGGCCCCGCGGCGGACGACCTCGATCTCGGACCGCTGGTGTCACGCAAGCAGCTGCAGCGGGTGTGGGACTACCTGTCCGTGGCACAGACCACCGGACTCGAATTCGCCGGCGAGGGCAGCGTGGTCGAGAGCGCCCCGTCGGCAGGCTTCTACCAGGCGCCGGTGCTGCTCGACGCGGTGTCCCCCGCCAGCCGCCTGTTCCAGGAGGAGGTGTTCGGACCGGTGCTGGTGACGACCCGATTCGACGACGAGGCCGAGGCGCTGACACTGGCCAACGGCACGCCCTACGGGCTGGTGGCCGGGGTGTGGACGAACGATGGCGCACGCCAGATGCGCCTGGCACGCGCGATCCGCGCAGGCCAGGTCTTCATCAACAACTACGGCGCCGGTGGCGGGGTCGAACTGCCGTTCGGCGGCGTCAAGCAGAGCGGATACGGTCGCGAGAAGGGCTTCGAGGCGTTGTACGGCTTCACGACGCTGAAGACCATCGCGATCCGGCACGGATGACCCGGCGCCGTCCGACAACGACAACGACAACGACAACGACAACGACCAGGAGAATGACGATGAGACTCGAAGGCAAGATCGCGATCGTGACCGGCGCGGGCTCGGGATTCGGCGAAGGCATCGCACAGCGCTTCGCTGCGGAAGGCGCGCGCGTGGTGGTCAACGACGTCAACGCCGACAACGGCGAACGGGTTGCCGCGGCCATTCGGGCGGCCGGCGGCGCCGCCTGCTTCGTGCGCGCCGACGTGTCGCGGGGCGCGGACGTGAAGACGCTGCTCGAACGCACGCTCGAGGCGTATGGCGGGCTGCACGTCGTCGTCAACAACGCGGGCGTGTCCCACCGCAACCAGCCGCTGCTCGACGTCAGCGAAGCCGAGTTCGACCGGGTGTTCGCGATCAACGTCAAGAGCCTGTACTGGACCGCACAACACATGGTGCCGCATTTCCGCCGTCAGGGCGGTGGCGTGTTCGTGAACATCGCCTCGACCGCCGGCGTGCGACCGCGGCCCGGCCTCGTCTGGTACAACGGCTCGAAGGGGGCGGCGATCACCACGTCGCGGGCGATGGCCGTCGAGCTCGCCCCGGACCGCATCCGCGTGAACGTGATCAACCCGGTGGCGGGCGACACGCCGCTGCTCGCCACCTTCATGGGCGAGGACACGCCCGAGATGCGTGCCAAGTTCGTGGGGACGATTCCGATGGGCCGGCTGTCGATGCCCCGCGACGTGGCGAACGCCGCCCTCTATCTGGCGTCCGACGAAGCCGACTTCATCAC
>JAKOZZ010000414.1 GCA_029779755.1 Pseudomonadota bacterium | reverse complement strand
GCGCACCTCCAGCACGATGGAGCAGGTCGGCGCAACCGTCCGCCACAACCTCGATCACGCGCAGCAGGCCAGCGTGCTCGCCGACGAGGCGAGCGCGGTGGCCCGCGAAGGCGGCGACATCGTCGGGCGGACGGTGGAGACGATGCGCGGGATCAACGAAAGCTCGAAGCGCATCGCCGAGATCATCGGCGTGATCGACGGCATCGCGTTCCAGACCAACATCCTGGCCCTGAACGCCGCGGTGGAGGCGGCCCGTGCGGGCGAGCAGGGGCGCGGCTTCGCCGTCGTGGCGGGCGAGGTGCGCAGCCTCGCGCAGCGCAGCGCCGACGCGGCGCACCAGATCAAGGACCTGATCACGGCCAGCGTGACGCGCGTCGAGCACGGCAGTGCGCTGGTCGAGCAGGCCGGACGCACGATGACGGAGGTGGTCGACGCGATCGGCCGCGTCACCGTGGTGATGAGCGAGATCCGCGCGTCGAGCGCCGAACAGAGCTCGGGCATCGACCAGGTCGGCCAGGCCGTGCGCGAGATCGATCAGTCGACGCAGCAGAACGCCGCGCTCGCGGAACAGACCTCGGCGGCGGCCGAGCACCTGAAGGGCCAGGGCCAGGCGCTGGTCTACGCGGTGGCATTCTTCCGGACCTGAGGCGCGCCGCGATCAGCGCACCTGCAGCACCATCTCCACCTCGACCGCGATCTGGCCGGGCAGCGCGGCCATGCCGACGGCCGACCGGGCGCCGCGGCCGCGCTCCTCGCCGAGCAGCGCGACGATCTGATCCGAGACGCCGTTGCTCACCTGGGGCCTGTCGATGAAGTCGGGTGCGCAGTTCACCATGCCCAGCACCTGGACGACGCGCTCGCTGCGGTCGAGATCGCCGAGCACGGCGCGCACGTTGGCCAGCATGTTCAGGCCGACGGCGCGGGCCGCGTCGTAGCCCTGCTCGATCGAGAGGCCGGCGCCGAGCTTGCCGGTGATGGCGCCGCCGTCGGCGCGGCGCGGGCCCACGCCCGACATGAACAGCAGGTTGCCGACCAGCACGCCCGGCACGTAATTGCCGACCGGCTTCGGCGCGGGCGGCAGTTCGAGGCCGAGTTCCTTCAGGCGTTCTTCGATGCGCATCGTCGCGTCCTCCGAATTGGGGGGCCACCGGACGGTGACCGAGGCGCAAGCGTACCGCGCCCCGGCGATGCGCTGACGGGTCGGTCGGCGGATCGATTGGCGGATCGGTCGGCGGATCGGTCGGCGGGGTTCAGTCGGCGGTCGAGAAGACCGCGACCGCCTCGACCATCTGGCCGGCCTGCGTGCGCAGGCTCTCGGCCGCTGCCGCGCTCTGTTCGACCAGCGCAGCGTTCTGCTGCGTCATCCGGTCCATCTGCGTGACGGCCTCGCCCACCTGCTGCACGCCCGAGGCCTGCTCGGCGCTCGCCGATGCGATCTCGCCGACGATGTCGGCGACGCGGCTGATCGCCGCCACCACCTCGTCCATCGTGCCGCCCGCCTGGTCGACCAGGGCGGTGCCGTGCTCGACGCGCTCGACGCTGGTGCCGATGAGGTCCTTGATCTCGCGCGCCGCGTCGGCGCTGCGCTGGGCGAGGCTGCGCACCTCGCCCGCCACGACCGCGAACCCGCGCCCCTGCTCGCCCGCACGGGCCGCCTCCACCGCGGCGTTCAGGGCCAGGATGTTGGTCTGGAACGCGATGCCGTCGATCGTTCCGATGATGTCAGCGATGCGGCGGCTGCTCTCGTGGATGCCTTTCATGGTCTCGACGACACGCCCGACGACTCCGCCTCCTTGGGTGGCGACGCCGCGCGCGGTCTGCGACAGCTCGTTGGCCATCCGGGCGCTGTCGGCGTTCTCGCGCACGGTCGTGCCGAGCGCGCTCATCGTCGCCGCCGCGCGTTCGAGCGCGCCGGCCTGCTGCTCGGTGCGCTGGCTGAGGTCCATGTTGCCCTGGGCGATCTCGGCACTGGCGGTCGCCACGCTCTCGGCGTGATGGCGCACCGCGCGCACCGTGCCCGTCAGCGCCTGCTGCATCTCGCTCATCGCGCGCAGCAGCTGGCCGACCTCGTCGCGTCCGGTGACGTCGATGCGGGCGCGCAGATCGCCGGCCGCGATGCTGCGCGTCACGCCGACCGCATCGCGCAGGCGGCGCGCGATGGCGCGCACCAGCATGAACGCGAGGGCGGCGCCGACCCCCAGCGCCAGCAGGCCGGTCACGCCCATCCAGACGAGCGCGTTGCGCCGCGCGTCCTGGGTGGCCGCGACCGCCTCGGTGCGGCCGTGCTCCGCCGAACGCGACAGCGCATCGAGCGCGGACATCCAGCGCTGCTGCACGGGGGCGAACTTCACCGACATGAGCTCGGCCGCCATTTCGGGCTGGAACGTGCGCGCCAGCGCGAGGGCCTGCTTCAGGAGCGGCGCGGCCTCCGCCTCTGCGGCGTCGGCCCGGTCCAGGGCGGCCCGGGCTTCATCGGCCAGCTCCAGCGCGAGCAGGCGCTTGCGCGCCTCGACGTAGTCCCGCACGTACGCGTCGATGCGCTTCAGATCGTCCTGCATCGCGTTGACGTCGCTGCTGAGCGCCACGTTGCGCATCGCATCGATGCGCGACACGATCGCCAGACGCATCGCCGACGCCGAATCGCTCTTCACGTTCTCGACCGTGACGAGCCGGGTGAGCTTGCGCTCGACCGCGCCGAGTCCGAGCACGCCGGAGGCGACGACGAGCACGAGGCCGAGCATCACGGCGCCGACGGCGACACCGACGCGCGCGCCGATGGAGGAGAGGTTCAGGGAGCGTTTCATGTGGAGGACTCTGGGAGCGGGGAGACGCGGTCGAACGGAACGATGCGGTCGCCCGGTGCGCACGGCCTGCGCCGCAGGTGCAGCGTGCGCAGTGTGCGCCGGGAGCGCCGAGGGCACCGCCAGCGCACCGGGACCGACCGCGAGGAGACGCGGTGCAGGCGCGGCCTCAGCCCGCCTTGTACGAACCGCAGGCCACGACGATGTCGTCGATCTTCTCGAAGAACATCAGCTTCGGCTCGATCTGCTTGGTCATCGGGTTCAGGAACGCGAACTCCTGCTGGCCCTTGCCCTTGGCCTTGACGATGTCCAGGCGCTCCTTGACGTGGAACTTCCCGTTGGCGTCCTGCAGGTTCAGGTTGTCCTTGCCGACCATGCGCGGGTTCGCCCCGTGCGCGAGGGTCTTGCCGTTCATGTCGTAGACCGTGATGTACAGGTCGCGGTCGACCCAGGGACCGGGCTTGACCATGAAGTCGGCCAGCGCCTTGTCCTTGCCGACCGCCTTCACGTGCGCAATGGCCTTGGCGAGCATCGCGCGCGCCTCGTCGGGCTTGGCCCGGTCTTCCGCTGCGAATGCGATGGGGGCGGACGTGGCGGCCGTGGCGGCCACCGCCGCGAGGAACTGTCTGCGGTTCAGTGTCATCGGGTGGGTTCTCCTGTGTGGGGTCCGACACGGTTCCAAGGCGACCGGGTCCGGAGCCCTCCCAGTGTCCACGGTCGGACCGGGGGAGAAAGCCACGAAAACATCCAAAATATCCAGTCAAACGTGCAGCGGACCGACGGCCTCGACGGCCCGCTGCACCACCGGGACGCTCAGCGCGACGACATGCGCGCGCCCGCGTCGAGGCTGATCGTGGTGGCGTTGAAGTAGGCGTTCTCGACGATGGTGCGCACCAGCGCGGCGAATTCGTCCGCGCGCCCCATCCGGTTGGGGAACAGCACCATCCGGTCGATGATCGCGCGCGACACGTTCTCGGGCATGCCGGCCACCATCGCCGTGTCGAACAGGCCCGGCGCGATGCTCACCACGCGGATGCCGTGCGGCGCGAGGTCGCGCGCCACCGGCAGCGTCAGGCCCATGACGCCGGCCTTGCTGGCGCTGTAGGCGGCCTGCCCCATCTGCCCCTGCCACGCGGCCCCCGACGAGGTGTTCACGATCACGCCGCGCTCGCCGTCTTCGCCTGGCGTGTTGCCGACCATGCGGGCGGCCGCCAGGCGGATCACGTTGAACGTGCCGGTGAGATTGACCGCGATCACCTTGTCCCAGGTCGCCAGCGGAAACGGCTCGCCCTTGGACACGGTCTTGGCGGCATCGGCCACGCCCGCGCAGTTGACCGCGATGTGGACCGCACCGAACCGCGCCACCGCCGCATCGATCGCCGCCGCGACGCTCTGCGCGTCGGCCACGCTGGCGGCGTGGATCAGCAGGCGGTCGGCCGGCACGGCGTCGCGCAGCCGGGCCATCCGCCCCGCGTCCAGGTCGATCGCCACGATGGAGGCACCGGCGCCCGCCAGTGCACACGCGCTCGCGTAGCCGAGCCCCGAGGCCGCCCCGGTGACGACCGCCACCTTGCCTTCGATCTTCATAATCTGTCTCCTGTGCTCAGCGGCCGAGGATCGTCACGCAGGCGACGGCTTCCTCGATGCCCTGAAGTCCGCCGCCGTTCTCGGCCAGCGCGATGCGTGCGCCCTCGACCTGACGCGCGCCAGCTTCGCCACGCAGCTGCGTGACCAGCTCGTACACCTGGCCCAGGCCGGTGGCCCCGACCGGATGCCCCTTGGATTCCAGGCCGCCCGACGGATTCACCGGGATGCGGCCGCCGATCGTGGTGTCGCCGCGCTCGGCCAGCGCACCGCCTTCGCCGAACGCGCAGAACCCGAGGTTCTCGACCTGGATGATCTCGCCCATCGCGGTCGCGTCGTGCACCTCGGCCACCGACACGTCCGACGGTCCGACGCCCGCCTTCTCGTAGGCGCGTCGTGCGGCGAGCGCCGTGCAGTGATGCGCGAGATCCGACGGATCACGGTCGCTGCCCGTCTGCAGCACGCAGGCGAGCACCCGGATCGCGCGGGCACGGTCGATGCCGAGCCGGCGCAGGCCGGACTCGGTGCACACCACCGTGGCAGCCGCGCCGTCGGAGATCGGCGAGCACATCGGCAGCGTCAGCGGGTAGGTGATCGGCGGTGCCGCCAGCACCTCCTCGACGGTGTACGGATCGCGGTACTGCGACAGCGGGTTGTGCTGCGAGTGGCGGTGGTTCTTGGCGGCCACGGCGGCCAGCTGACGCTGGGTGGTGCCGAAGCGCTTCATGTGGAAGCGCGCGAAGGCCGCGTACACGTCCATGAACACGCTGTACGGCTTGGTCGACACCGTGCCGGGCGGCACCTCGACCCCTTCGCCGAGCTGCAGCAGCCGGTCGCGGATCGCATCGGCCTGCGACACGTCCCAGGCGCTGTCGAAGACCGAGAACATCAGGTCGCGGTCGCGCGAGAACATCTTCTCGGCCCCGACGGCCAGTGCGACATCGCCCTCTCCGGAGCGCACGAAGTTCACCGCCAGGTTGAGCGCCGAGCTGCCGCTGGCGCAGGCGTTCTCGACGTTGACCACCGGGATGCCGCCGATGCCCATGCTGCGCAGCGCGACCTGCCCGCGGATCATCTGCTGCCCCTCCATGTGACCCTGCGAGGCATTGCCGAAATAGGCGGCCTGCAGCGCGTCCGCCCCGATGCCCGCGTCGGCCAGCGCGGCGTCGACGGCCTGCTTCGTCATCGCCTTGATGCTGACGTCGGCCAGCTTTCCGAACGGCGTCATGCCGACGCCCACCACGTAGATCTGTTCCATGTCGAATCCTTGCGTTGTGCGCCCGTTCAGGCGCCTTCCCGATCGCTGCGACCGAGGATCTCGTCGTTGCCTTCACCGAGCGCGGGCACGCCGCGCACCGGCCCCGGATGCGTGCCGTCGAACACGAGCGGCTGTGCGACGTGGTGCAGTGCCGCGCCCCCGGGATGCGCCACCGTGCAGAACATGCCGCGCGCCCGGAAGTGCGGATCGGCGGCGACCTCGTCGAGGTCGTTGACCGGGCCCCAAGGAATCGCCGCCGCATCCAGGCGCGCCGCCCACGCGGCACGGGGTTCGGTCGCCAGGCGCGCGGCGATGCGCGCCTGCAGCGATGCGGCCTGCGCCACGCGCGCGCCGCGGTCGAAACCGGCGGCGTCGTCCATGCCGAGCAGCCCGCACAGCGGCTTCCAGAACCAGTCCTCGTGGGCGATCGACAGGGTGAGCAGACGCCCGTCGCCGCAGCGGAACATGCCGTAGGCCGGCTCGGCGCCAATGTCGGCCAGCGCCTGGCCGTTCATCACCGGGCCCAGCATCACCGACATCCACGACACGAGGCCGTCGGTCATCGACACGTCCACCCGCCGGCCGCGGCCGGTGCGCGCACGCTCGTACAGGGCCGACACGGCGCCGAAGGCGGCGAACATGCCCGACGACAGATCGCCGATGGCGAGCTCGTCGGGCTGCTCGACGTTGCCGCTGCGTGCCCGCCCGAACATCAGCCCGGCGATCGACTGGTAGGAGATGTCGTGCGCCGGCCGGTCGCGATACGGGCCGTCCTGGCCGAAACCCGAGATCGACACGTAGACCAGCCGCGGGTTGAGCGCGGCGGCTTCCGTATAGCCGAACCCCAGGCGCTCCATGGTGCCCGGCCGGAAGCCTTCCAGCAGCACGTCGGCCGAGGCGATCAGCGTGCGCAGCTGCGCGCGCCCCGTGTCGGTCTTGAGGTCGAGGGTGACCGAGCGCTTGTTGCGGTTGAGCGCCGCATGGAACGGCGGGAACTGACGCGCCGGATCGCCGCCGGCGGGACGCTCGACGAGGATGACCTCCGCCCCCAGGTCGGCCATCAGCAGCGTCGCGTAGGGGCCCGGATACTGCTCGGCGAGGCTGACGACCCGCACCCCCGCAAGGGGGCGCACCGCCTCGCCCGCCGGCGCGCCGCCGCCCCCGGTCGCACCCTGCGTCATGCTCACCGTCCTTTCCACACCGGCGCGCGCTTCTCGACGAACGCGGAGATGCCCTCGACCGCATCCTCCGCAAGCAGGTTGCGCACGACCAGCTCGGACGCGTACTCGTATGCATCGCCCAGGCTCAGGTCGACCTGGCGGTAGAACGACTGCTTGCCGAGCGCAACCGTGAACGGCGACTTGCCGGCGATCTCGTGGGCGACCTCGGAGACCGCTGCGTCCAGCGCCTCGTCGGCCACCACCTCGTTGACCAGGCCGATGCGCAGCGCGTGCTGCGCGTCGTACAGGCGTCCGGTCAGCAGCATCTGCATCGCGTGCTTGCGGGCGACGGCGCGGCTGAGCGCCACCATCGGCGTCAGGCACCACAGTCCGATGTTGACGCCCGGCGTGGCGAAGCGCGCACTCGCCGCCGCATAGGCCAGGTCGCAGCTGGCCACCAGCTGCGCGCCGGCGGCCGTCGCCACGCCGCGCACCTTCGCGATCACCGGCTTCGGGTTGTTGACGATGGTCTGCATCATGCGGCTGCAGCGCGAGGCCATGTCCTTCGCGAAGGCCGGGCTGTTGTGCTCGAGCACCTCGCCGAGGTCGTGCCCGGCGCAGAACAC
>JAKOZZ010000033.1 GCA_029779755.1 Pseudomonadota bacterium | reverse complement strand
CCGGCGTGCCAGCCGGGCGAACCCGCCAGCCGTGCCGAGGAGGGGCCGGGCACGCTGGCCGGCAATCCCTTCGACGTGGTCACGGGCACCAAGCACGCACGGGCGGTGGACGTGTTCCTGCCCACGCGGGCGCCGGTCACGGCCGATCCGCTGGCGTTCGTGTTCGCGCGGCTCTACAGCAGTGCGCGCACCCGGCCGGGGCCGATGGGGCCGGGCTGGGCGCACAGCTACGAGACCCGGCTGATGCCGGCGCGCCCGGCGGGTGCCGTGCTGCATCAGGCGGACGGACGCACGCTCGTGTTCGGCCGCCCGCAGCCCCTGCGCCTGGGCGGCATCCGGTACCGCGCCGCACGCCACGACGATGGCGTGCTCGATCAGATGCCCGATGGCGCAGCGGTGCGCTGGGTCTGGCGCTGGCGCAACGGCCGCCAGCTGATGTTCGATGCCGATGGCCGCCTGCTGCGCATCGTGTCCCTCGACCGGGACGCGATCGCGCTGGACTACGACGACGCGGGCCGGCTCGTGCGGGTGCACGACAACCGCGGCCGCGGGCTGCGCCTGGAGCATCAGGCCGCGCCCGCGCGCATCGCGCGGCTCGTCCTCGACGACGGGCGCACGCTGCACTACCGCTACGACGACGAAGGCCGTCTCGTCGGCGTGCGATCCGATGGGCTCGGCACGCCGGGTAACGCGCCGCTGCCCATGGGGGCCGACACCCAGTACCGTTACGAGGACCCGCACGGCGCCCAGCGCCTCACCGGCATCGTCGCTGCCGACGGCACGCGCAGCACGTACGCCTACGACCTGCGGGGCCGCGTGGTCGCCTCGCGCGGGCGCGATCCCGCCGCTGGCGGCACGCTGCACGTCCGCTACGTCGCGCCGGAAGGGCGTGGCGCGACGGGCCGCACTGAAGTGACCGACACCGCATCGCCCGCGCGCACGGCGGTCTACCGCTGGGCGCCGCCCGCCGCGGGGCACCCGGCCCGGCTGCTCGGTGCGGACGGGGCGGCGTGCAGCGCTTGTCCACCCGTCGGGCGGCGCTACCGCTACGACCCCGACGGCGCGCTCGTCGCGATCGAGACGGCCGACGGCCGCATCGACATCCGCCGCGACGCGCAGGGACGGCCGCGTGCGCTCGTCGCCGCCGACGCGGCGCGCGCCGTCGAGATCGAATGGCTCGACGATCCGGTGCTCGACCTGCCGCGCCGGATCCGGCGGCCGAGTGTCGTGGCCGGCCGCTGGCATGAGCGCCGCTTCCGCTATTCGCCGCAGGGCCAGCTGGTCGAGATCGAGGAGCGCGGCTGGACCCCGGTCGATCTGCCGGACGTGGCGGCGGGCCCGGCAGCCACCATGTTGCGCGTGCCGGCGCGCAATGATTCGCAGGCCGCGTCACAGGTCATGCCGCAGGCCGCGTCACAGGTCGCATCGCACGTCGAACTGCACCGCCGGATCGTCATCGAGCACGTGGCCGACGGCCCCGCGCGCGGACGTATCGCAGCCGTCGACGGGCCGCTCGAGGGGGCGGACGACCGCGTCGTATTGCGTCACGATGCCCTGCGCACCCTCGTCGCGGTGGCGCCGCTCGCCACGGCGGGCGGGGCCGGCGCCCGAGCGGCGCTGCGCGCGGACGAGCTGCCCCGCCTGGCGGCCGAAGCCGGCGCGCGCGCGATCGAACACGACGAGCGCCACGGCCAGGTCGTCGTGCACAGCGCACCCGGCGAGCGCTTCACCTTCCATCTCGATGATTTCGATCGCGTGGTGGCCATCCAGTCGCCCGACGGCGCACGGGTCCTGCGTGCGCACGACGCGGCCGATCGCATCGTCACCGAACGTGACGCAATGGGGCGGCGCGCGCGCTACCGCTACGACCCGCTGGGCCGTCCGCTCGAGCACCGCATCGAAGCGCCCGGAGCGCCGCCCGTCGTCACGCGCTACCAGCACGCCGGCGGGCGCCTCGTTGCGGTCGAGCACCCGGCACAGCGCGACAGGTATGCGTACGACGCGCTCGGACGCCTCGTGTCGACGCGGGTCGCGTTGACGCTGAACGACGGGAGCGACGTGTCGTTCGTCGCGCAGCGCAGGTACGCGGGCACCGACCCCCATCCGTACGCGCAGACGTTGCCGGACGGCAGCGTGCTCTGGTTCGAGACGGACGCGCGCCGCGCGATCACCGGCCTGCTGCGCACCGCCGACTGGCTGCCGGGCGGGCAGCGGATCGCCGCGGGCATCACCTACGATCACCAGGGACTGCATGCGCTGACCTTCGGCAACGGCACGCAACTGCGGATCGCGCGCGACGATCACGGCCGGATCAAGGCGCTCGAGCATCGGGCGGCCGCACGCGCCGGTCCTGCCGCCGGGGCTTCCGTGTTCGAAGAACAGGTGATCCGCGACGCGCAGGGGCGATCGGTCGCGGTCCGCCAGCCCGGGCGGGAGTGGCGGCTGTACCGCGATGGGCAGGCGCGTCTCATCCAGGTGGTGACGTCCGGGGGCGGACGCGGCGCTGCGCAGTCCGCAGAGGCGGGCCGTGACGTGCCGCAGGGCGGCGCGCATCCCGGGCAGGCGGTCTGGCGCTTCCATCACGACGCGGCCGGCCATCGTGTGCTCGCCCAGCACGCGGCGGCAGACGCCCCGCCTGTCGTGGGGACCGTGTTCACCCGGCGCGGGCGCCACGTCTCGTTGCCCGACGCGGAAGGGCCCGTGGGCGCGCCGCCCCGGCCGTTGCGCTTCGATGCCTCCGGCCGGCTGGTGGCCGCGTCGGGGCGCCGCTTCGGCTGGAACGCGGCAGGCCTGCTGGCGCGCGTGGACCTCGACGACGGCCGCTGGGCGACCTACCGCTACAACCACCGCGGCGAGCGGATCGGCGCCTCCACCCCGGACGGCGACACGCAGTTCCTGTTCGAGGACCGCCGCCCGGTCGCGGAGCTCGACGCACGCGGCCGGATCGTCCGGATGTACCTGACCCTGCACGGGCTGCCCATCGCCGTCATCGACGTGCCGCCGCCGGGCGGGCGCGAGCGCCTGCAGTTCCTGCACCTCGATCACCGCGCGACGCCGGTGGCCGCCAGCGACGCACAGGGCCGCGTCGTCTGGCGTGCAGCGCTCGCACCCTACGGGCGCCGGATCGGCGGGTACGCGGCAGGGCAGGCGTTCGACCTGCGGTTGCGGCTGCCCGGGCAGTACGAGGACGCCATCACCGGATTGCACTACAACGGGCACCGCCACTACGACCCCGACAGCGGGCGCTATCTGTCGCCCGATCCGCTGGGCCTGCGCGGCGGTGCACACACCCATGCCTACGCCGGCGGCGATCCGATGCGGTGGGCCGATCCCGATGGCCTGCTGCTGTTCGCGTTCGACGGCACCGAGAACAGCGACCCGCCGCCGCGCCGGGACGACTGGAGCAACGTCTACAAGCTGGCCCGCACCTATGCGGACGGACGCGTCTGGTACGTGAGCGGCGTCGGGCGCCCCGACGGGGCGGCGCAGGTGCCCGGCGGCACGGTGGACGCGCTGCTCGCGTCGACGGCCCGCGCCCGGGTCGATCATCTGCTGTCCGAACTCGAGCGCCACGTGTCGGCCGCCCCCGACGCACGCGCCTGGACCGAGATCGACGTGATCGGGTTCTCGCGCGGTGCCGCGATGGCGCGCGACTTCGCGAATCGCATCGCCGAGCGGGTGCGCACGGGCGTGTTCACGCGGATGCAGGCCTGCGTGCGCCTGCGCTTCCTCGGGGTGTGGGACACGGTCGCCCAGTTCGGTCTCAACGGGCTGGGCAACCTGGCCTGGAGCCTCGCCGTGCCGGCGGAACTGGCCTATGCCGCCCACGCGGTGGCGCTGAACGAGCATCGCACGCTGTTTCCCGCCGAATCCATCCTGGGCGCCGCGGGCGGCGGCACCCGCGTCGAGCGCGGCTTCGTCGGCGCCCATTCCGACGTGGGCGGCGGGTATGCCGAAGGCGAC
>JAKOZZ010000031.1 GCA_029779755.1 Pseudomonadota bacterium | reverse complement strand
CTACGCGCCGGGCTCGGTGATCGACGTCGAGCAGCACGACGGCACCACGCTGCGCCTGCGCAAGCTGGCCGACGACTTCGACCCGCGCGACCGCATCGGCGCGATGAACCACATCATGGCCCACCAGGCCAAGGGCGAGATCGTCACCGGTCTGCTGTACATCGACAACGACGCCGGCGATCTGCACGAGCACCTGAACACAGTGGCCACACCGCTGAACCGGCTGGACAACAAGACCCTCTGCCCCGGGGCGGGTGCGCTCGAGCGGATCAACGCGTCGCTGCGCTGATCGACGCATCACCGCCGGACTGCACGTGCGTGTGGTCCGGCATTCTTGCGGGCCGCGCGGCGCCCAGGAGGTGTCCATCCTTGGACGCACCGGCCCGGACGCTCCCGCACGGACGCTCCCGAACGGACGCTCCGGCACGGATGCACGGCGTCGAGCACCCCCGGCGCCACAGCACACCATCCCCCCGTATGAACGCGTCGCCGGCGAAGCCAGCGCGGCGTACGATCGCGTGACATCGCCCCTCGAGGCCACGCCATGTCCGCATGCACCGTCCCTCGCCTCGCCCTTTCGGCCGCGGTCCTGCTGACCGTGGCCGCCTGTGGCGGTGACGACGGACACGCCCCGGCCGCGCAGCCGCCCGCCACGCTGGCCCCCTCCCCGGACATGCAGCCCCTCGAGGGCGCGCTGTTCTTCGACACCGGCACCGGAAGCCTCAACGCCAAGTACGGCGGCCAGACGATGCGCCAGTGGGTCGTGATCGATCCGAACGGTGCACTCGCGACCACGCGGGCCGGCCCCTCGCCCGCCGATCCCCGCTTCGTCGGCGGCGCCGGCTGGTCGCTCGACGGCGAGACGCTCGTGCTCGCGCGCGAGGAGGCTGCCGCCACGCGCCATCGTCCGGCTTGGGTCCATCCGGCTTCCGGGCTGACACTGCTGGCCCGCCCGCGGGTCGATCCCGGTTTCTACACCCGTACATGGCAGGGTGCGGATCCGGACATGGGCGCGGCCGGCCTGTTCACCACGCGGCTGGCGGCCTTGCTGCAGACGTGCCCCGCCACGGGGGAATCGGGGCGGTTCTGGTGGTCGGGAAGCCTTCGCATCGATCCCGACGGAAGCTACCGCTCCGGCCTGGTCCTGATGCGCCGATGCACCGATGCCACCGGCACCCGAGACGACCCGATCGCCGCCGATCACCTGCTCGAACGGCTGCGCGGCGGCAGCTGGCGCCTGTCCGACACCGGCCGTCAGATGATCTTCACCGAGACCGGCGGCGCACGCCTGACGGCGCGCCTCGACGGCGTCCAGGTCACCCCCGACACGCCCCAGGTGCGCCTGTGCGTCGACGGCGCCCTGCTGACCACCGAGGCCGCGCCCGAGGTGATGACCGCGCTGCGCCAGGCCCGCAGCGCGACACCGGTGCGCGCCAACCTGCCGCTGGTCCTCGACGAGGATGCCGGCTGCCTGCCCGCCGCCTTCGATGGCGGACGGGTCGCGCCGCAGGCGTGGCTCGAACTGCTGCCCGACGGGACCGCCGTCGGCGAGGGGGTGCCGGGACTGGATCCGGTGCGCCCCTCGCGCTGGCAGGTCGGCCCCACCGAACTCACCTTCCCTGCCCCGGCGAATGCGGTCGGCCCGACCACGCTGACGCGCCGCTGGGCCGGACTGAATCCCGGTCCACGCGTCGACGCCGTCACCCTCGCCCGCGGGTGGACCGCGCGATCGATCGCCCAGCGCGGCTTCTTCGGCGGTCTGACGCCGGCAGAGTTTCGCTGGCGCGGCACGCTCGACCTGCGCGCCGACGGCACGTACACGGCCACCCTGTCGATCGAGGCCTCGGGCCCCGGCGCGCCCGATGTTGCGACCGCCAATCATCCGCTGCTGCGCCTGACGCGGGGGTCGTGGACCCTCGACGCCGACACCGGCACCCTGCATCTGCGCGACGCGCTCGCCAGCATCCACGCGCTGCGCGTCTCGCTGGAACTGCCCATCGTGGGCGGCTCGGACGCGCTGGTCGGCAGCGAGACCCCGCGCATCCAGATCGAGTCGATCCAGTTCGTCCCCGCCGCCCCCTGAGCCGGGCTTCCCGCCCGGGGAACGGGGGCACGCCGGAAGCCTGCCCAAACCCGCTCACCGAACCTGATCACCGGGCTCGATCACCGTGTCGCCCGCCGAAAAGACAACGGCGCCCTGACGGGCGCCGTTGTCTTCATCGGAGGTCGCTCATGCGCACCCTCGGGCGCGCATGGGAACCCGATGCCGCGGAATCAGCGGTTGCCGATCGGCTTCACGTCGCGGCGCGTCGCGCCGGTGAACAGCTGGCGCGGGCGACCGATCTTCTGATCGGGCTCGGAGATCATCTCGCCCCACTGCGCGATCCAGCCGACCGTCCGGGCCAGCGCAAAGATGCAGGTGAACATCTCGGTCGGCATGCCCATCGCGCGCTGCACGATGCCGGAGTAGAAGTCGACGTTCGGGTACAGCTTGCGCTGCACGAAATAGTCGTCCTCGAGCGCGATCTGCTCGAGCTTCATCGCCAGCGCGAACAGCGGGTCGTTGTGCAGGCCCAGCTCGTTCAGCACCTCGTGACACGTTTCCCGCATCAGCTTGGCGCGCGGATCGTAGTTCTTGTACACGCGGTGGCCGAAGCCCATCAGACGCGTGTGCGAGTTCTTGTCCTTCACCTCCTTGACGAACTCGCCGATCTTCTCGACGCCGCCGCGCTCCTGGATCTCGTTGAGCATCAGCAGGCAGGCCTCGTTGGCGCCGCCGTGCGCGGGGCCCCACAGCGTGGCGATGCCCGCCGCGATGCACGCGAACGGATTCGCGCCCGAGGAGCCCGCCAGACGCACCGTCGAGGTGGAGGCGTTCTGCTCGTGGTCGGCGTGCAGGATCAGGATGCGATCGAGCGCACGCACCAGCACGTCGTTCGGCACGTACTCCTCGCACGGCGTGCCGAACATCATGCGCATGAAGTTCGCCGCGTACGAGAGGTTGTTCTGCGGGTACATGAACGGCTGGCCCTGCGAATACTTGTAGGCCATCGCCACCAGTGTCGGCATCTTCGCGATCAGGCGGATGGCCGACACGAAGCGGTGCTCGGGGTTCTGGATGTCGAGCGAGTCGTGGTAGAAGGCCGACAGCGCACCGACGCAGCCCACCAGCACGGCCATCGGGTGCGCGTCACGGCGGAAGCCCTGGAAGAAGCGGGTCATCTGCTCGTGGATCATCGTGTGCTTGAGCACACGGCCCTCGAAGTCCTTCTTCTGGGCCGGATTCGGCAGATCGCCGTTCAGCAGCAGGTAGCAGGTCTCGAGGTAGTCGCAGTTCACCGCCAGCTGCTCGATCGGGTAGCCGCGATAGAGCAGTTCGCCCTTGTCACCGTCGATGTAGGTGATCTTGGATTCGCAGGAGGCGGTCGACAGGAATCCCGGGTCGAACGTGAACTTGCCGGTCGCGCCATACATCTTGCGGATGTCGACCACGTCGGGGCCCACCGTGCCCTTGTAGACCGGAAAATCGACGGAGGGGGTGCCGTCTTCGAAGGACAGCGTGGCTTTCTGCTGGGTCGTCATCGCGTGATTCCCTTGGTTCTCGGATTGGGTTCTGGGTGGTTCAGGCCGTGCGCAGCATCTGCAGCACACGCATCGCATCGGGCGTCGCGCCCTCGCCCTCGAGCTGGGTCCGCTCGAGGATCAGGTCGAGGAGCGCGTTGTCGGGCAGATCGAGCAGCTGGTCGAGTCCGGCCACGTCGGCATCGGACAGGTTGCCCTCGTGCTGCGCGAAGAACCGCTCGAAAACCAGATCGTTCTCGAGCAGGCCCCGGCGCGCACGCCAGCGCAGACGCCGCCGCTGCGCCGGATCCGACTGGTGCCCGAGGGGCTCGTCGAGCGCCGCCATGCCCGGGTCAGACCGCGCGACGAACCATCAGTTCCTTGATCTTGCCGATCGCCCGCGTCGGGTTCAGCCCTTTCGGACAGACGTCGACGCAGTTCATGATCGTATGGCAACGGAACAGACGGTACGGATCCTCGAGATTGTCCAGGCGCTGGCTGGTCGCCTGGTCTCGACTGTCGGCAATGAAGCGGTAGGCCTGCAACAGACCGGCGGGCCCGACGAACTTGTCCGGGTTCCACCAGAACGACGGGCACGAGGTGCTGCAGCACGCGCAGAGGATGCACTCGTAGAGCCCGTCGAGCTCCTCGCGCTCCTCGGGGCTCTGCAGGCGCTCCTTCTCGGGCGGCGGCGTGTCGTTGATCAGGAACGGGCTGATCGAGTTGTACTGCTTGAAGAACTGCGTCATGTCGACGATCAGGTCGCGGATCACGGGCAGGCCCGGCAGCGGGCGCAGCACGATCGGCTCCTTCAGGTCGCGCAGGTTGGTGATGCACGCCAGACCGTTCTTGCCGTTGATGTTCATCGCGTCCGAGCCGCACACACCTTCGCGGCACGACCGGCGGAACGCCAGCGAGTCGTCGGTCGTCTGCTTGATGCGCATCAGGGCGTCGAGCAGCATCTTGTCGGTCGGCAGCAGCTCGACCTCCAGGTTCTGCATGTACGGCTTGGCGTCCTTGTCGGGGTCGTAGCGATAGATCGAGAACTTCACGACCCGCTTGGCCGCCTGCGCGGCGGCCGGGCCCTGGACGGGGGATTCCACAACTGCATTCATCGGCTTGTGCTCCGGATACTGCGCGGGGTGACGATCAGAACGTGCGCGCCTTGGGCTCGAAGGTCTCGACGGTGAGCGGCTTCATGTTCACCGGCTTGTAGTCGAGGCGGTTGCCTTCCGAGTACCACAGCGTGTGACGGATCCAGTTGGCGTCGTCGCGGTTCGGGAAATCGCGGTGGGCGTGCGCGCCGCGGCTCTCCTTGCGCGCCTCGGCCGACACGATCGTGGCCTTGGCCGTCTCGATCAGGTTGGCCAGCTCCAGCGC
This sequence comes from Pseudomonadota bacterium, assembly GCA_029779755.1. Lineage (GTDB taxonomy): Bacteria > Pseudomonadota > Gammaproteobacteria > Burkholderiales > Burkholderiaceae_E > Quisquiliibacterium. The sequence continues at coordinate 10,435 of JAKOZZ010000031.1, read as the reverse complement.
CTCGACCCGCGCAGTGTTGAACACCTTCGACTTGTCCTTGACGTGGATGTCGTCGCAGCGGGCGCCGATCTCCAGGATCTTGTCGACGCCCTGCTTGAGCAGCTCGGACGTGCGGAACACACCGCAGTGCGCCTGCATCGTGCGGCGGATGTCGTTGGCCACGTCCTGGGTGTTCTCGCCCGACTTCGATCCGTCGAGGCGCGCCAGGCGGGCCAGCGTCGCATCGCCGGCGTCCTTGGGCAGCGGCCGGTGGCTGCCGGCGTTGAGCTTGCTCGACACGATGTGGTTGCCTGCGGCCCGGCCGAACACCACCAGGTCGAGCAGCGAATTGGTGCCCAGGCGGTTGGCGCCATGCACCGACACGCACGCGCACTCGCCGATCGCGTACAGACCGTTGACGACCGAATTCGGATTGCCGTCCTTCGGCGACACGACCTGCCCGTGGTAGTTGGTCGGGATGCCGCCCATCTGGTAGTGGATGGTGGGCACGACCGGGATCGGGTCCTTGATGGGGTCGACGTTGGCGAACTTGATCGCGATCTCGCGGATCGACGGCAGCCGCTTCATGATCGTGTCGGCGCCGAGGTGGTCGAGCTTGAGCAGCACGTAGTCGCCGTCCGGCCCCGCGCCGCGGCCTTCCTTGATCTCCTGGTCCATCGAGCGCGACACGAAGTCGCGCGGTGCCAGGTCCTTCAGCGTGGGCGCATAGCGCTCCATGAAGCGCTCGCCGTGCTTGTTCAGCAGGATGCCGCCTTCGCCGCGCACGCCCTCGGTGATCAGCACGCCCGCGCCGGCCACGCCGGTCGGGTGGAACTGCCAGAACTCCATGTCTTCGAGCGGGATGCCGGCGCGCGCCGCCATGCCCATGCCGTCGCCCGTGTTGATGAAGGCGTTGGTGGATGCCTGCCAGATGCGGCCGGCGCCGCCGGTGGCCAGCACGGTCACCTTGGCCTCGAGGATCATGACCTCGCCGGTCTCCATCTCGAGCGCGACCACGCCGCAGCAGTTGCCTTCGGCATCGCGCAGCAGATCGAGCGCCATCCACTCGACGAAGAACTGGGTGCGGGCCCGCACGTTGCGCTGATACAGCGTGTGCAGCAGCGCGTGACCGGTGCGGTCGGCCGCCGCGCAGGCGCGCTGCACGGGCTTCTCGCCGAAGTTCGCGGTGTGGCCGCCGAACGGGCGCTGGTAGATGGTGCCGTCGGGATTGCGGTCGAACGGCATGCCGAAGTGCTCGAGCTCGTAGACGACCTTCGGCGCCTCGCGGCACATGAACTCGATCGCGTCCTGGTCACCGAGGTAGTCGGAGCCCTTGACGGTGTCGAACATGTGCCAGTACCAGTTGTCCTCGCTCATGTTGCCCAGCGAGGCCCCGATGCCGCCCTGCGCCGCGACCGTGTGCGAGCGCGTGGGGAACACTTTCGACAGCACGCCGACGCTGAAGCCGGCCTCGGCCAGCTGCAGCGAGCAGCGCATGCCGGCGCCGCCGGCGCCGACGATCACCGCGTCGAACTTGCGTCGCGGCAGGTTGTTCGCCAGATGGTTCAGTACGTCGGCCATCTCAGACCCTCCAGAGAATGATGACTGTCCAGCAGCCGTAGCCGACCAGGGCGAGAACGGTCAGGATCTGCAGGAACAGACGCACCCCCGTCGGCTTGATGTAGTCCATGTAGATGTCGCGCACGCCGATCCAGGCGTGCCACATCAGCGCGAGCAGCGCCAGCAGCGTGAACACCTTCATCCACGGCGACGCGAACAGGCCCGCCCAGGTGCCGTAGGTGAGCTCGGGCTGCGCCAGCAGCGTCAGCAGCAGGATCACCGTGTACGCGGCGAGCACCACGGCGGTGACCCGCTGCACCAGCCAGTCCTTGAGGCCGTAATGCGCCCCGACCACGATCCGTTTGGTCGTCATCTCAGAACACTCCGAACAGTTTCAGCGCCACGACGGCGGTCAGCACCAGGCTGACGCCCAGCACGACCGCGGCCGACGTGCGCGAGGACTCCTTCTCGACGCCGACGTGCATGTCGAGCAGCAGGTAGCGGATGCCGGCGCAGAAGTGGTGCAGGTAGCCCCACACGAGGCCGAGCAGCACGATCTTGCCCAGCGGGCTGCCGACGACCGCGCGATAGTTCTCGAAGCTGATCTCGGAGGTGATGCTCTGCTGGAACAGGTAGAGGATGAAGGGAATCCCCACGAGGAACATCGCGGCACCGCTGATGCGGTGCAGGATCGACACGATGCCCGCGAGGGGCAGCCGGTACTGGGAAAGCTGAGAGACGTGGATGTTCCTGAACTCCGGCCGGGCGCGTGCGCCCGGCTTGGTGGCGAGGTCTGCCATTGATTCCCCTTCTGACGTCAGAGCACTGGTAGATGCGAAACCGGTCTATTTTGAACGAAATTTTCGCGGCGCACCAACGAGACCCGACGCATGCGCGTGGCACTGTCTCGCTTTGCGACGCTGCGGGCCGACCGGCACGGACCCTCAGCCGAGTTCGTTGTAGTAGTGGTGGCGACGCGTGACATATAGCCCCCGGCGGACTTCGACCGGACGATCGTCATAGGTGCAGGTGACGCGCTCGACCAGCAGCAGCGGCTCGCCGACCGGCACGCCGAGCCGCTGCGCCGCGTCCTCGCCGGCGGCCACCGCGCGCACGCGCTCGGTGGCGCGGATCATGCGGGTGCCGAACTCGCTCTCGAACAGCGCATACAGCGGGCCGTGATACGCCGACAGCCGCTCGCTCGTCAGCCCGCGGAACGCGGCACCCGGCAGCCAGATCTCGTCGAGCACCGCGGGCGTCCCCTCGAAGGACAGCAGCCGGCGGATCTGCAGCACGGTTTCGCCCGAACGCAACTCCAGCGCGCGCGCCACGTCGACCGGCGCCCGCAGGCGCCGGCACTCGAGCACCTGACTGGTCATCGCCCCCGCCTCGTCCCCGTCGTCCGGACGCAGGCGCAGGAACCTGAACTGCGCGCGCGCCTCGTGATGGCTGGCGACGAAGGTGCCGCGCCCCTGGCGGCGCACGAGCAGGTGTTCGGCCGCGAGTTCGTCGACCGCCTTGCGCACCGTGCCCTGGCTGACGCCGAACCGCGACGCGAGCTCCTTCTCGCTCGGGATCAGCGCGCCGGGCTTCCACTCGCCGGTGCGCAGGCCGGCAGTGATCAGCGCCTTGATCTGCCGGTACAGCGGACTGAACGTCGGCGCCTCGTGGCGCTGCGGCGCGTCGCCGCGCCCGTCGTCGGTCGATGGGATCCGGTTCATGCCCCGGATTGGATCACAAGCACGGCCTGAATTCAATAAATCATGTCTTATATAAGATATGTTTTCGTTTGACACGACGCGCGCCGCAACCCTAAACTGACGGCCAGCAGCAGCGGGCCCTGCACGGAGAAACGGCGTACCATCTTGCCGCCGCCGGAAATCCGCTCGGATCGCCCGGCGTTCCGGAGCGCGCCGCCGACTCCGGGCACCCCTTCAGACCCTTTCCATCCGCATCGCAATCGAGGACTCGAACCATGACCAAACCCGTCAAGCGTGTCGCCGTGACCGGCGCCGCCGGCCAGATCGGCTACAGCCTGCTGTTTCGCATCGCCAACGGCGACATGCTGGGCAAGGACCAGCCGATCGTGCTGCAGCTGCTCGACATCACGGCGGCGCTGCCGGCGGTCCAGGGGGTCGTGATGGAGCTGGAGGACTGCGCGTTCCCGCTGCTGCAGGGCGTGGTCGTCACCGACGACCCGAAGGTCGCGTTCCGTGACGCGGACTACGCCGTGCTGGTCGGTGCGCGTCCCCGCAGCAAGGGCATGGAGCGCAAGGACCTGCTCGAGGCCAACGGCGCCATCTTCACCGTCCAGGGCCGTGCGCTGGACGAGGCCGCCAGCCGCGACTGCAAGATCCTCGTCGTCGGCAACCCGGCGAACACCAATGCCTACATCGCGATGAAGTCGGCGCCCAGCCTGCCGAAGAAGAACTTCACCGCCATGCTGCGCCTGGACCACAACCGCGCGCTGTCGCAGCTCGCGGCCAAGACGGGCAAGGCCGTCGACTCGATCGAGAAGCTGGTCGTCTGGGGCAACCACTCGCCCACGATGTACCCCGACTACCGCTTCGCCACGAGCGGCGGCGCGTCGATCAAGGCGCTGGTCAACGACGACGCCTGGAACCGCGACACGTTCATCCCCACCGTCGGCAAGCGCGGCGCGGCGATCATCGAGGCCCGCGGCCTGTCGTCCGCGGCCTCGGCGGCCAACGCGGCCATCGATCACATGCGCGACTGGGCGCTGGGCACCAACGGCAAGTGGGTGACGATGGGCATCCCGTCGGACGGCTCCTACGGCATCCCCGAGGACATCATGTACGGCTTCCCGGTCACCTGCCAGAACGGCGAGTACACGATGGTCAAGGGCCTCGAGATCGACGAGTTCAGCCGCAGCCGCATGGACCACACGCTGAAGGAGCTCTTCGAAGAGCGCGACGGCGTCAAGCACCTGCTGGGCTGACGAGCGCAATCCGACGCGCGGCGGCGACGTGCATCCGGCCCGGACCCTGTTCGACGGCGACACCGCGCCGGCCGCGCTGCCGGTCTGTGATCACCGCGCGGCCAGCGAGACGCTGATCCGCGCGGCGCTTGCGCTGCAGCGCAGCCTGGGCCCCGTCTTCGACGTCACCGCCGACTGCGCGGACGGCGCCGAGGTCGGCCAGGAGGCCCGCCACGCCGGGATGGTGGCCGGACTGCTGGCGTCGGCCGACAACGCGCACGACCGGATGGGCGTGCGCATCCACGATCCCCGGCACCGCAGCTGGCACACCGATCTCGAACTGCTGATCGCGGCCGCCGGCGAGCGCATCGCCTACGTGACGATCCCCAAGGTCGACTCGGCCGCAGACGTCGAGCGCGTCGTGCACGCGATCGACGACGTGGCCGCCCAGCATGGCGTGCGCCGCGAGATCCCCGTGCAGGTCCTGATCGAGACGCACGGTGCGCTGCGCGCGGCGGCCGACATCGCCGCCCTGCCGCGCGTCGAATGCCTGTGCTTCGGGCTGGCGGACTACGTGAGCGCCTTCGGCGGCGCGATCCCCGCCGAGGCGGCGATCTCCCCGATCCAGTTCGAGCACCCGCTGGTGCGGCGCGCCAAGACCGAGGTGTCGGTGGCCGCGCACGCGCACGGCAAGGTGCCCGCGCACAACGCCTGCTTCGAGGCAATCGACGTCGCCCGTCCCGCGACCGACGGTGTCGACGATCCTGCACCCGGCCCCCGCGATCCTGCGGCCGGCGCCCGCGATGCCGCGGGCGGCACCGCCGCGGGCGCGGATGCGGCACGGGCGCTGCGCGAATTCGGCTTCACCCGCATGTCGAGCCTCCACCCGGCGCAGGTGCGGCCGATCGTCGCGGCGCTGACGCCCGCGCCGCAGACGGTGCACACGGCCTGCGAGATCCTGCTCGCCGGCGCACGCGCGCACTGGGAGCCGACCCGTCACGCCGGCCGTCTGCACGACCGCGCCAGCTATCGCCACTGGTGGGGCGTGCTGTGCCGCGCCCACGCCGCCGGAGCCCCGATCCCGCCCGAGGCGGCCCGGACCTTTTTCGCATGAACCGATCCACGCATCCGAGGAACCCCGAATGAACGCAGGCCAGAAGTTCCGCGATGCCGTCGCCCAGGAGCGTCCGCTCCAGGTCGTCGGCGCCATCAACGCCTACACCGCCCGCATGGCCGAGGCCTCCGGCTTCAAGGCCCTGTACCTGTCCGGCGGCGGCGTCGCCGCGAACTCGCTGGGCATGCCCGACCTGGGCATCAGCACGATGGAAGACGTGCTGACCGACGTGCGTCGCATCACCGAGGTCACCACGCTGCCGCTGCTGGTCGACATCGACACCGGCTGGGGCAGCGCCTTCAACATCGCCCGCACGATCCGCTCGATGATCAAGGCCGGCGCAGGCGCCGTGCACATGGAGGACCAGGTGGGCGCCAAGCGCTGCGGCCACCGTCCCGGCAAGGAAGTGGTCAGCTGCGCGGAGATGGTCGACCGCGTGAAGGCGGCGGTCGACGCGCGCACCGACCCGGGCTTCGTGATCATGGCGCGCACCGACGCGCTGGCGGTCGAAGGCATCAATGCCGCGATCGACCGCGCCTGCGCCTACGTCGAGGCGGGCGCCGACATGATCTTCCCCGAGGCGATGACCGAGCTGCCGATGTACCGCCAGTTCAAGGCCGCGGTGAAGGTGCCGATCCTCGCGAACATCACCGAGTTCGGACAGACGCCGCTGTTCACCACCGAGGAGCTCGGCTCCGCCGACGTCGACATCGTGCTGTACTGCTGTTCGGCGTATCGTGCGATGAATGCCGCCGCGCTCAACGTGTACCAGACGATCCGTCGTGAAGGCACGCAGAAGAACCTGATCCCCGTGATGCAGTCGCGGGCCGACCTGTACAAGTATCTCGACTACCACGCCTACGAGCAGAAGCTCGACGCGCTGTTCGCGCAAGGCAAGGCCAAGTAAACCCACGCTTCCGGAGACCACCAAGATGAGCGAGCCCCAAGCCACCGCCCCCGGCGTCAAGCCCAAGAAATCCGTCGCGCTGTCGGGCGTGACCGCCGGCAACACCGCACTGTGCACCGTCGGCCGCACCGGCAACGATCTGCACTACCGCGGCTACGACATCCTCGACGTCGCCGACGTCTGCGAGTTCGAGGAGATCGCCCACCTGCTGGTGCACGGCAAGCTGCCCAACAAGGCCGAGTTGTCCGCGTACAAGGCGCGCCTGAAGGCCATGCGCGGCGTGCCGGCCAACGTGAAGGCCGTGCTCGAGTGCCTGCCGGCCTCGTCGCACCCGATGGACGTGATGCGCACGGGCGTCTCGGCGCTCGGCTGCCAGCTGCCCGAGAAGGACGACCACAACGTGCCGGGCGCCCGCGACATCGCCGACCGCCTGATGGCGTCGCTCGGCTCGATGCTGCTGTACTGGTACCACTTCAGCCACAACGGCAAGCGCATCGACGTCGAGACGGACGACGACTCGATCGGCGCGCACTTCCTGCACCTGCTGCACGGCGAGAAGCCGAGCGCGCTGTGGGTGCGCGCGATGCACACCTCGCTGAACCTGTACGCCGAGCACGAGTTCAACGCCTCCACCTTCACCTGCCGCGTGATCGCCGGCACGGGCTCCGACATGCACTCGGCCATCACCGGCGGCATCGGCGCGCTGCGCGGTCCGAAGCACGGCGGTGCCAACGAGGTGGCGTTCGAGATCCAGAAGCGCTACGACAATGCGGACGAGGCCGAGGCCGACATCCGCCGGCGCGTCGAGAACAAGGAGGTCGTGATCGGCTTCGGTCACCCCGTCTACACGATCGCCGACCCGCGCAACAAGGTCATCAAGGAAGTCGCGCACCGCTTGTCGAAGGATGCCGGCAGCATGAAGATGTTCGACATCGCCGAGCGTCTCGAGACGGTGATGTGGGAGATCAAGAAGATGTTCCCGAACCTGGACTGGTTCAGCGCGGTCAGCTATCACATGATGGGCGTGCCGACCAACATGTTCACGCCCCTGTTCGTGATCGCGCGCACCGCCGGCTGGGCCGCCCACGTGATCGAGCAGCGCATCGACAACAAGATCATCCGCCCGAGCGCGAACTACGTCGGTCCCGAGGACCTGAAGTTCGTGCCCATCGAGAAGCGCTGATCCCATCGACGAACCCGCGGGCACCAAGGAGATTGCGATGCCGAACGAGTTGATCCACCGCGCGAGGATGCTGCCCCTTCTGGCAGCGTGCGCGTTCGCGGCCGCGTGTGCGACGCCGGAGCCCCCGGCGGCGGCGCCGGCCGCGGCCACCGCATCGGCCCCGATCGCCCCGCCGGCGGTCGAGGCGACCGCGGCGGGCGGTGCGGACAACGGGCTGACCGGCACGCAGTCGACCGAGTCCGCGGGCGGTCCGATGGCGCCCGCCCCGCTGGCGGTGCAGGTCGCGCCGTACAGCCACGGGCAGCATTCCGGTGCGGGCTCGGGCGGCGGACCCCGCCACCTCGGCCATGCGTCGCTGCGCATGGACGCCGGCCTGTATCGCTGCGAGCTGAACCGCCGCGTGATGGTCCGGCGGGTGGCCGACGACGGCATGTCGATGGTCATCAACTGGGACGGCAAGGACCACACGCTCGACGCGGTGCAGGCACGCACCGGCGCGCTGCGCTACGAGAATCCGAAGCAGGGCCTGATGTGGCTGGTCATCGTCGGCAAGTCCATGCTGCTCGACACCCGCAAGGGCCAGCAGCTGGCCAACGAGTGCAAGCTCTGACCCGCGGGGGCATCACGCGTTGAACGACGGGCCGCCCGCGCGCGCAGCGATGCCGGTCCCGACTGCCGTCCCCCCGGGCATGCGCCGTCCATCGTGCTGGCTGCTGCTGCTCGCATCGCTGGGCGCCGCCCTGCCCGTGCCGGCCGGTGCGGCCGAGCCGCCGCCCGACTTCCCGCGCCGCAAGCCGGGCCTGTGGGAGATCCGCGCCGTCGCCGCGCAGGCCTCCGGACTGCCGCCCACGCAGCACTGCATCGGCGAGCGCTCCGACAACGAATCCAGCCAGCTCGACCGCAGCGTCGGCACTCGCGGCGCCTGCTCGCTCGGCGCGTTCCGGCGCGCGGGCGAGGCCTGGCTCGCCGAATCGGTGTGCAAGGAAGGGCGCTCGTCGGCGGTCAGCCGCGCGATCGCCAGCGGCGACTTCGAACAGCAGTACCGGATCGACACGGTCGTCACCTACGACCCGCCGCTGGGCGGGACGCGGCGCGAGGACCGCGAAGCCGTCGTCGCCCGCTACCTCGGACCGTGCGCACCGTCCCAGAAGCCCGGCGACATGATCGTGCCGGGCATGGGCACGCTGAACATGATCGACGGGACCTTCCGTGCCGAGCCGCCCCCTGCCCCACCGCCCCGAAAGCGCCGCGCCGGCTGAGCGACCCATGTCGCACGACCGTCGCCAGGATCCCCTCAACCGGTTCCCCCGAGCCCTCCAGACCGAACCTCCCCGGAGTCACACCATGACGAACAATCCGTTCAAGACCCTGAAGGACTTCACGCTGAAGTCGGGCCGCACGGCGAAGTTCCATTCGCTGCCCGCGTTGGCCCGCAAGTTCCCGAACGTCAGGCGCCTGCCCGTGTCGATCCGCATCGTGCTCGAGTCGGTGCTGCGCAACTGCGACGGACGCAAGGTGACGACCGAACACGTCGAGCAGCTCGCCAACTGGGGCGCCAACGCCGAACGCACGGCCGAGATCCCCTTCGTGGTGGCCCGCGTGGTGCTGCAGGACTTCACCGGCGTCCCCCTGCTGGCCGACCTCGCCGCCATGCGCAACGTCGCGGGTCAGATGGGCAAGGATCCCAAGGTGATCGAACCCCTGGTGCCGGTCGACCTCGTCGTCGACCACTCCGTGATGATCGACCACTACGGATCGGGCAAGGCGCTCGACCTGAACATGAAGCTGGAGTTCGAGCGCAACAACGAGCGCTACCAGTTCATGAAGTGGGGCATGCAGGCCTTCGACACCTTCGGCGTCGTGCCCCCGGGCTTCGGCATCGTGCACCAGGTCAACCTCGAGTACCTGGCGCGAGGCGTGCACAAGGGCCGGGACGGCGTGGTGTATCCCGACACGCTCGTCGGCACCGACAGCCACACGACGATGATCAACGGCATCGGCGTGGTGGGCTGGGGCGTCGGCGGCATCGAGGCCGAGGCCGGCATGCTCGGTCAGCCGGTGTACTTCCTGACCCCGGACGTCGTCGGCGTGGAGCTCAAGGGCCGCCTGCGCGAGGGCGTGACGGCGACCGACCTGGTGCTCACCATCACCGAGATGCTGCGCAAGGAGAAGGTCGTCGGCAAGTTCGTCGAATTCTTCGGCGAAGGCACGGCCAGCCTGGCCCTGCCCGACCGGGCGACGATCGCCAACATGGCGCCCGAATACGGCGCGACGATGGGCTTCTTTCCGGTCGACGAGAAGACGATCGAATACTTCGAGGGCTCGGGCCGCACCCGCGCCGAAATCGACGCCTTCGAGTCCTACTTCAAGGCGCAGGGCCTGTTCGGCGTGCCGAAGGCCGGGTCGATCGACTACTCCACCGTGCTCACGCTCGACCTCGGCAGCGTCGCGCCGTCGCTGGCCGGTCCGAAGCGGCCGCAGGACCGCATCGAGATCGGCAACGTCGCCGCCACGTTCGGCGAGCTGTTCTCCAAGCCGGTCAAGGACAACGGCTTCAACCAGCCCGCGGACAAGCTCGGCCAGACCTTCCGGACCGAGAGCGGCGTCGAGATCCGCAACGGTGACGTGCTGATCGCCGCGATCACCTCCTGCACCAACACGTCGAACCCCGGCGTGCTGCTGGCCGCCGGCCTGCTCGCGAAGAAGGCGGTCGAGGCCGGTCTCAAGGTGCCCCGGCACATCAAGACCTCGCTG
>JAKOZZ010000030.1 GCA_029779755.1 Pseudomonadota bacterium | reverse complement strand
TTCGCGCTCAAGTCCGGCATGGTGAACCTCGTCAAGGTCGACGAGAAGATGCGGTTCGAGATCAACCAGAAGGAAGTCGAGGCGCGCGGGCTGACGATGAGCGCGCGCCTGCTCCAGCTCGCCCTGATCGTGCGCACGAAGAACGAATGAGACAGGACCGTCGAATGAACACACCGCGCGCCGCGCACACGATCCGCCCCGGCCGGACGCTGCCCGTCCTCGCGACCGCGCTGACCCTGCTCGCAGCGGCCCCGGTCCATGCGCAGAAGGAACTGTCCGACGCGAGTCTCGAGGAGCTGATGCAGATGCCGGTGACCTCGGTGGCGAAGAAGGCGCAGCCCCTGAGCGATGCCGCCGCCGCGATCCACGTGATCACGGCGGAGGACATCCGGCGCTCCGGCGCGACGCGTGTCGCCGAGGCGCTCGCCCTGGCGCCCGGCGTCGAGTTTGCGCAGCTCGCCGGCGGCATCAGTGCCGTGTCGATCCGCGGGTTCAACGCCCAGTTCTCGACCAAGCTGCTGGTGCTGGTCGACGGCCGGTCGATCTACTCGCAGCTCTACTCGAACGTGTTCTGGGACCTGCAGAACATGATGCTCGAGGACATCGACCGCATCGAGGTGATCCGCGGACCCGGCTCGACCCTGTGGGGTGCCAACGCGGTCAACGGCGTGATCAACATCATCACGCGCTCGGCCCGCGACACGATCGGCGGGCTGGCCACGATCGCGCAGGGCTTCGAGGAGCGCGGCCACGCGAACGTGCGCTACGGCTGGCGCATGGGCGACTACGGCGCGATGCGCGTGTTCGCCAAGACCGAGGGCTACGACCAGGCGCTGACCGCGAACGGCCGGCCGGCCGGCGACGGGTACCGCAGCCAGCGCTTCGGCCTGCGCGGCGACTGGGAACTGCCGCAGGGCGACCGCATCACCGTGCTCGCCGAGGCGTCGCGCGGCGACCTCGGCATCGCGTTCCAGCCGACACCACTGGTGCCGCCGAGCGCCCTGCTGTCGCCCAACGGATCCTTCCACGGCGCGTTCGTGCTCGGCCGCTGGCAGCGCGCGCTGTCGCTGTCGTCGGAGCTGTCGCTGCAGGCGTACCACGACCGTGCGGTGCGCAGCGACTACAACCGGATCGAGGAGCAGGTCACCGACTTCGAGCTCCAGCATCGGACCCGCAACGCGGAGCG
>JAKOZZ010000026.1 GCA_029779755.1 Pseudomonadota bacterium | reverse complement strand
CGCTGGTGGCGCTGCACGGCGTCGAGCACTACGACCCCTGGCGGGGGCGGCCGGTGATCATGCTGGCGCCGCACTTCGTCGGCATCGACGCGGGCGGCATGCGCTTCCAGGCCGACTGGCCCGGCGCGTCGATGTACGCCAACCAGAAGAGCCGGGCGCTGACCGAGGCGATGACGCGCGGCCGCACGCGGTTCGGTCATTCGCACATCCTGCTGCGCAACGACGGCCTGCGGCCGGCGCTGCGCCTGATCCGCAAGGGCGTGCCGTTCTACTTCCTGCCGGACATGGACCTCGGGCCGCGGGACGCGGTGTTCGTGCCGTTCTTCGGCGTGCCGGCCGCCACCGTCACGTCGCTGGCGCGGCTGGCGAAGATGACCGGTGCGGTGGTGATCCCGTTCGTGACCCGCATGACCGACACGGGCTACGTGGCGCAGCTCTATCCCGCGTGGGAGGACTTCCCGGGCGACGACGAGGTGGCGGCCACCCGGCGCATGAACGCGTTCATCGAGGAGCGCGTGCGCGAGATGCCCGAGCAGTACCTGTGGAGCCACCGTCGCTTCAAGACGCGGCCCGCCGGCATGCCGGATCCGTACGGGTCGAATCGGCGATAATCGTCCGATGCGACTCAAGTTCTCCAAGATGCACGGCGCGGGCAACGACTTCGTCGTGCTCGACGGCGTGCGGCAGGCGATCGACCTCTCCACGGAACAGTGGCGGAAGATCGCCGACCGGCACTTCGGCATCGGGGCCGACCAGATCCTGCTGGTCGAGCCGTCGTCCCGGCCCGGCGTCGATTTCCGCTACCGCATCTTCAACGCCGACGGCGGCGAGGTCGAGCAGTGCGGCAACGGCGCGCGCTGCTTCGTGCGCTTCGTGCACGACACGGGCCTCACCGACAAGCGCGCCATCCGGGTCGAGACGCTGGCGGGCGTGATCGAGCCGCGGCTCGAGGACGACGGCCGCGTCAGTGTCGACATGGGGCCGCCGCGCTTCGATCCGGCCGAGGTGCCGTTCGCGCCCGGCGACCTGGTCGCCGAAGGCGAGGGCGACGATTGCGTATGGCTGCTGCCGGTCGGCGCGCATCCGCGGCGCGTCTCGGTGCTGTCGATGGGCAACCCGCATGCGGTGCAGGTGGTCGACGACGTCGAAGTTGCGCCCGTCACGACCGAAGGTCCGGTCATCGAGCACCATCCGGCGTTTCCCAGGCGGGTCAACGCCGGCTTCATGCAGGTCGTGTCGCCGCAGCGCGTCCGGCTGCGGGTCTGGGAACGCGGCGCCGGCGAGACCCTCGCCTGCGGCACGGGCGCGTGCGCGGCCGTCGTCGCGGGCATCCGCCGCGGGCTGCTGCGCTCGCCGGTCGACGTCGAGACCCGGGGCGGCCTGCTGTCCATTGCCTGGGAGGGCGGCACCGTGCGCATGACCGGCCCGGCCACCCAGGTGTTCGAAGGCGAGATCGATTTGGCGGATCGCGAATGACCACTCCCGAGATCGGCGACGGCCACGTCGTCGCCTACCTGAAGGCCCACCCCGATTTCTTCGCGGTGCACCCGGAGCTGCTGGCTTCGATCAGCGTGCCGCACCCGCATGGCGGCCGGACCATCTCCCTGCACGAGCGTCAGCTCGAGGTGCTGCGCGAGAAGAATCGCGCACTCGAGGCGAAGCTCGCCGAGCTGATCCGCATCGGCCAGGAGAACGAGGCCATCGCCGACCGGCTGCAGAAGTACACGCGGCAGCTGCTCCTCACCGCCGAGCCCGACCGGCTGCCGGCCGTCGTGGCCGAGGGGTTGCGCAGCATCTTCTCGGTGCCGATGGTGGCGCTGCGCCTGTGGGGGGTGCGCGAGGCGTGGCGCGATCTGCCGGTGGCCGCTCCGGTCGAGGTCGATGCGATCACCCTGGCCAACAGCATGAAGACGCCGTACTGCGGCCCCAACGCCGAGTTCCAGGCGGCCTCCTGGCTGCCCGACGGCGGTGCCACGGCACGTTCGCTGGCCCTGATGCCGCTGCGCAAAGGGGTCGACCCGCACGCGTTCGGCATGCTGGTCCTGGGCTCGGCGGATCCCTCCCGCTTCCAGATGAACATGGGCACGGCGTTCCTCGACCGCATCGCCGAGATCACCAGCGCGGCGCTGGCGCGGGTGGTCGACTGAGTTCGCCCGCGGCGCGCGGCATGTCGTCGCCCGATCCCCGTGCGTCGGCCTACCTGACGCGTCTGCGCACCGAGCGCGGCTGCTCGCCGCACACCCTGGATGCCTATCGGCGCGATCTCGCCGAGCTCGCGCGGCTGTGCGAGGGGCGCCCGTGGTCGTCGCTCGACGAGGCCGACCTGCGCCGCTGGATCGCCGCTCGGGTCCGCTCGGGCGCCGCGCCGCGCTCGATCGCGCGGCGCCTGTCCGCCTGGCGGGGGTTTCTCGACTACCTGGCCGAGTGCGGCGACGTCGCGACGAATCCGGCGCGCGGGCTGCGTGCACCGCGCGCCGGCAAGCGGCTGCCGAAGGCGCTCCCCCCCGACCAAGCGCTGGGGCTGGTCGCGCCGCCGGCCGGAACCGCCGACGACGGGTTGGCTGCGCTGTGCGACCAGGCGCTGCTCGAGCTGTTCTATTCGTCGGGCCTGCGCCTGTCGGAGCTCACCAGCCTCGACGTGCAGTACGTCGAGCGCCCCGACCATCGATCGCTGGGCTGGCTCGATCTCGACGAGGCCGAGGTGACCGTGCTCGGCAAGGGCGGACGCCGGCGTACGGTGCCGGTGGGCGGGCCCGCGCTCGCGGCCCTGCGCCGCTGGATCGCCGCGCGCGCCGACTGGCTGGCGCGCCATCCGGGCGCAGACCCGCACGCCCTGTTCCTGTCGGCAACCGGGCGCCGGATCGCGAACCGCACGGTGCAGGACCGCATGCGCCGCGCGGCGCTGCGCCGCGGCGTGCCGGTGCACGTGCATCCGCACGTGCTGCGGCATTCGTTCGCGAGTCATCTGCTGCAGTCCAGCGGCGACCTGCGCGCCGTGCAGGAACTGCTGGGGCACGCCAGCATCGCCACCACCCAGATCTACACGGCCCTCGATTTCCAGCGACTCGCGCGTGTGTACGATTCGGCGCATCCGCGGGCGCGCCGCCGCTAGGGGGCGGTGTCCGTACCCGCGCCCCTTCTCCTGTGTTCGAGACCGATCCATGACCGCCCAGCTGATCCTCAAACCCGGCAAGGAGCGCTCGCTGCTGCGCCGTCATCCCTGGGTGTTCGCCGCCGCGGTCGACCGCATCCAGGGCGCGCCGGCGCCCGGCGACACCGTCGAGGTCCGCGCGGCGAACGGTGCCTTCCTGGCCTGGGCGGCGTTCAGCCCGCGCTCGCTGATCCGTGCGCGCGCCTGGTCGTTCCGCGCCGAGGACCGGATCGATGCGGCATGGATCGAGGCCCGCCTGACCGACGCCGTGGAGCGCCGCCGTGCGCTGGTCACCGGCACCGATGCGGTCCGGCTGGTGTTCGGCGAAGGGGACCGGCTGCCGGGGCTGGTCGTCGACCGCTATCGCGACACGCTGGTCGTGCAGTTCCTGGCGGCGGGCGTCGAGGCCTGGCGGTCCGAGATCGTGGACGCCCTGGTGCGCATCACCGGCTGCCGCGACGTCTACGAGCGCTCCGATGCGTCCGGACGCCAGCGCGAGGGCCTGGAGCAGCGCGAGGGCGTGCTGCACGGCACGGCGCCGGCCGGTCCGGTCGAGATCGACGAGCACGGCGTGCGCTACGCGGTCGACGTCGTGGCCGGGCACAAGACCGGGTTCTATGTCGATCAGCGCGACAACCGGGCGCTGGTGGCCGCGCATGCGGCCGGCCGCAGCGTGCTCAACTGCTTCTGCTACACCGGCGGCTTCTCGCTGGCCGCGCTGCGCGGCGGCGCCCGGTCCGTGCTGTCGGTCGATTCCAGCGCGGATGCGCTGGCGATGGCGCGGCACCACCAGCAGCTCAACGGGCTCGAGGCTCTGGGCGAGGACCGCTGCGCGTGGCGCGAGGCCGACGTGTTCGAGACGCTCAAGCGCTGCGTGGCGCAGGAGCAGCGCTTCGACCTGATCGTGCTCGATCCGCCGAAGTTCGCGCCGTCCATGCATCACGTCGACCGTGCCGCGCGGGCCTACAAGGAGATCAACCTGAAGGCGCTGCGCCTGCTCGCGCCGGGCGGGCTGCTGTTCACGTTCTCGTGTTCGGGCGCGATCGGGGTCGACCTGTTCCAGAAGATCGTCGCGGGCGCGGTGTTCGATGCCGGCGTCGAAGCGCAGATGCTGCGCCGCCTTCAGGCCGGGCTCGATCATCCGATGCTGATGACGCATCCGGAAGGCGAGTACCTGAAGGGCCTGATGCTGATGCGGGTCTGACGGGCCTCCTCCGCTTGTCCCTGCCCGCGCCGGTGCAACTCTGTATCGGGAGCGGGCGCGCAGGGTACACTTGGCCATGCCGTCCGTATCCGTCGATTCCGACCCTCTCGACGAGTCCCGCCGACTGGTGCGCGCGCAGCGCGCCCGCGTCACCGTGCCCCGGGTGCGGGTGCTCGCCGAGCTTCTGGCCGCGGGGCGCGCGCTCACGCACCAGGAGGTGCAGCGCTGCGTCGAGGCGTCGGCCGACAGCGAGCACATCGACCGCGTCACCCTGTACCGGGTGCTCGAGTGGCTGGTCGAGGCCGGTCTGGCCCACCGCGTGGCGGGGCCCGACCGGGTCTTCCGGTTCTCGGCACAGCGCACGGCCGTGGGCGCGCACGGGCACTTCCGCTGCACCCGCTGCGCGCGCATGTACTGCATGACCGAGAGCGCGGGCATGGGGCGGCTGGTCGGCTCGATCCTGCCCGAGGGCTTCACCAGCGAGGCCATCGAGCTGACCGTGTCCGGGCGCTGTGCGGACTGCGCCGCCGGGCCGCAGCCGCCGGGCTGACCCTCGTCCGCGCGTGACGCGCGGGCCGTGACGATTTTCTGGAGCTTCCGATGACCGACAAGCACGTTCCGGTGACCATCCTCACCGGCTTCCTGGGCAGTGGCAAGACCACGCTGCTGAACCGCATCCTCAAGGAGGATCACGGGCTGCGCATCGCCGTGATCGAGAACGAGTTCGGCGAGGAGGGCGTCGACAACGACCTGCTGCTGCAGGACCGGGAGGAGCAGATCGTCGAGATGAACAACGGCTGCATCTGCTGCACCGTGCGCGGCGACCTGATCCGCATCCTCGGCGAGCTCAAGCAGCGGCGCGACAGCGGCGCCATCAAATTCGACCGCGTGATCATCGAGACGACCGGCCTGGCCGACCCGGGCCCCGTCGCGCAGACCTTCTTCCTCGACGACGAGATCGCCGACTACTTCCTGCTCGACGCGGTGATCACCGTGGTCGACGCCAAGCATGGCAACAAGCAGCTCGACGAGCACAAGGAGGCGCAGGAGCAGGTGGGCTTCGCCGACCGCATCCTGCTGTCGAAGGTGGACGTGGCCACGCCCGAGGAGCAGGCGGCGCTGCGCCAGCGCCTGGCCCGGATCAATCCGCGCGCGCCGATCAAGCCCGTCCACTTCGGCAACGCCGACATCGCCGACGTGCTCGACATCCGCGGGTTCAACCTGAACGCCATCCTGGAGATCAATCCGCAGTTCCTCGACAGCGACGAGCACGAGCACGACGAAGCCGTGCAGTCGTTCGTTTTCCGGTCGAACCGGCCGTTCGATCCGGTCAAGCTGGAGGATTTTCTCGGCGGTCTGATCCAGGTTTACGGCCAGGATATGTTGCGGTATAAAGGCGTGCTTTACATGAAGGGCTCGGACCGCCAGACGGTGTTCCAGGGCGTCCACCAGATGATGGGCGCCGATACCGGCAAGCGCTGGCAGGGCCCGGAGAAGCCCTCGAGCAAGATGGTGTTCATCGGGCGCAACCTGCCCAGGGACATCTTCATCAAGGGACTGGAACAGTGCCTGGCGTGATGCCGGCAGACCGTCCATCGGGTCCGCCACGCGTGGCGTGCTGACCGACGGACAAGGTAGGGACATGGCTGCGACAAAAGAAAAGAAGCTTCTGACCGAAGCGGAACTCCTCAAGATGCCCGAGTCGGATTACATGAACGAGGCGCAGCTCGAGTTCTTCCGCGCGCGGCTGCAGCAGATCGAGCGCGATCTCCTCGCCAATGCCGGTGAGACCACCGAGCATCTGCGCGAAACGGTGATCGTCCCCGATCCTGCCGACCGGGCCACCATCGAGGAGGAGCATGCGCTCGAGCTGCGTACCCGTGACCGGGAGCGCAAGCTGCTGAAGAAGGTGCAGCAGTCGCTGGCGCGCATCGACTCCGGCGACTACGGCTACTGCGAGGAAACCGGCGAGCCGATCGGCGTGCCCCGCCTGCTGGCGCGTCCGACGGCGACCCTGTCGCTCGAGGCGCAGCAGCGGCGCGAGCTGCGCCAGAAGATGTTCGGAGACTGACCCCGGGCGGGGCGCCGCGCGCGCCCGTTCCTGGAGACGACCACGCCCGGCTCGACCGGGCGTGTTGCATTCCGGGCATGGCGCCCGGTCGCCCTCAGAAGCGGGCCCGGACCCCTGCGATCAGCGTGCGTCCCGGCTGCGGCACCAGATCCTTGACGAACGAGGTGTGCAGTCGGATCCGTTCGTTCAGCAGGTTGCGCCCCTGGAGGAACAGCGTGGTCGACGTGCCGGCGCCCCCCGGGAGCGTGTAGGCGATCTCGCCGTCGATGCGCGTGTAGCCGCCGGTCGCCGTCTCGAGTGCGGCCACGCGACCCTGCCGCCGGGCGAACAGGGCGGAGACGAAGCCGCTCCACGGCCCTTCCCGCCAGTCCAGCGCCGCGCCGATGCGTGACGGCGACATGCGCGGCGCGTTGCCTTCGCCGACCAGCCGGCCGCGCGCGACGTCGCCGAACGTGCGCAGACCGAACGCCGAGCCTGTCGGGCGCCAGGCCAGCTCGAACTCGACGCCGCGGAACCGTGCCGGCCCCTGCGCGTAGGCGATCCGCTTCAGGTCGCCCGCCGCCGGATCGTCCGGACCGTTGACCACCGTGCCCGCCTCGTCCACCCGATCCGCGACGCCGTCGCCGTTGGTGTCGGTGAGGTCGCCGTGGATGTAGTTGGCGAACCGGTTCGCGTACACGCCCAGCCGCCCCTGGAGCGGGCCGACGGTCTTGCGCAGCGCGAAGTCGACGTTCGTCGAGCGTTCGGCGCGCAGCTCCGGGTTGCCGATCTCGAAGGTCGAGGTCGCGGCATGCAGGCCGCTGGCGTAGAGCTCCTCGATCGCCGGCGCGCGCTGTCCCGACGTGACCCCCGCCGACAGCGCGTACCCCCCGCCCAGCGCCAGGCTGCCGCCGAGCGACAGGGCGTCGAGCCCGAACCGTCGTGCCGGCAGGTCGGGCGTGTCGCGCGGGGTGAGGCGCACGCGCTCGCTGCGCCATCCGAACTCGACGCGTGCGGGTCCGAACGCGCGTTCCCCCACATAGAACAGCGCCTGGCTGGCCTCGCGTGCGCTCGGCACGTAGGCTTCCTCGCCCATCGCTGCCAGCGTGCGGCTGTTCGACTGCAGGCCCAGCGCGCCGCGCACGCCCATCACGGGTTCGTGCACCAGTTCGACCCGCTGCTCCCGCCCCCGGTTGCGGAACGCCGTGCCGATCTCGCCGGAGCCCCCCTCGACCTCGTCGTGCCGGTAGCGGGTGTCGCCGGCCCGGAAGCGCACCAGGGCCACGCCGGGCAGCGGCTGCTCCAGTTCGCCGAGCGCTTCGACGCGCTGCTGACGCAGGCGGACGAACACGTCCGATTCACTCGGAATGCCGTACCGGCTGCTCATCTCGGAATACGCCACGCCCAGCACCCCGCGTCCGCCGACGTACGACAGCCCCGTGCCGAACCCGCGCCCGCGCGCGCCGCTGTTGGGCAGGCGGCCGCGCGCGCTGTCGGGATCGCCGTCGACGGCGGTGCCCGGGAAGCGGTAGTTGCCGGCACCGCGATCGAACCCGTCGACCGTCCAGTTCCAGCCGTTCGCCCCGCCGCGCAGCCCGAGCGCGCTGGCGTGCCCGCCGGTGCCGGTGTCGGCGCTGGCCAGCGCCTGGCCCCGCACGGCGCCCAGACGCGTCAGGGGGATCCGGTCGTTGACCACGTTGACCAGGCCGCCGATGGCGCCTCCACCGTACAGCAGGGTCGCCGGGCCGCGCAGCACCTCGATCCGGCGGGCGGCGAGCGGATCGGTCGCCACCGCGTGGTCGGGACTGAGCGACGACGCATCGGCGACGTCGAGTCCGCCCTGGGTGATCTTCACCCGCGGTCCGTCGAGGCCGCGGATGACGGGCCGGCCGGCGCTGATGCCGAAGCCGCTCTCCTGCACGCCGGGCTGCTGCGACAGGGTCGAGCCCAGCGAGCCGTCGCGCTGACGGTCCAGTGTCGCGTCGCGCAGCACG
>JAKOZZ010000078.1 GCA_029779755.1 Pseudomonadota bacterium | reverse complement strand
GTGCCGCAGGTCATGTGCAGGGGAATGCCGAACTTCGCCGCCAGGCGCGGCGCACCGCCGACGTGATCGCCGTGCTCATGGGTGATGAGCATCGCGCTGAGGTCGCGGGGCTCGAGCCCGACACGCTGCAGCCGCCGCTGCAGCTCGCGCATGCCGAAGCCGCAGTCGATCAGCAGACGCACCGCCGTCGAGCCGGCGCCGCATTCGATCAGCAGCGCGTTGCCCTCGCTGCCGCTGCCCAGGCTGCAGAACCGCATGCAGGACCGTCGCGGCGAGGATCAGCCGCGCAGCACACGACGGCCGCACGCGTGCGGCCGTGCTGCGGCGCTACTGCAGCTGTTCACGCAGCAGCGCGAGGATGCGCGTGCCGGTCTTGCGATCGACGTCGGTGGCCAGCGGAGATCCGTCCTTGCCGAGCACGGTCACGCGGACCTGCTCGCCCGCGGCGCCGACCTTCACGCGGAACTGCTGTGCGTTGGCACGCGCCTTGGCCGAGCTGGAGAACATGCGGGCGAAGAATCCGGGCTTCGCAGTGCTGGCGGCGTCGATCTCGGGATCGATGTAGCGCACGAAGAACACGCCCTGCGACCGGTCGCGGTCCTCGACGGTGAAGCCGCCGCGGTCCAGCGCCAGGCCCACGCGGCGCCAGGCGCGATCGAAGCTTTCACGCACGTCGAGGGCATCGCCCGATGCCGACAGCGACACCAGCGACGGTGCCGCCGCGCCGGCGACACCCGGTGCCGCGGAGGCGACCTGTGCCTTGGCGCGCTCCTGATCGGCGCCGAGCTTGAGCATCAGGCGGCGCAGGAACTCGGCCTCGAGCTCGGGGTCGCTGGGCCGCGGCTGCCAGACGGTGGAATCCTTGTCCGCGGTGGCATAGACCTCCACCATGCCGCGGTGGCTGATGTAGATCTCCGTCCCGCCGGAGGTGGGCTCCAGACGCATGCGGAAGCGGTCGCGCTCGCCGGTCGAATAGAGCGAATCGAACGCCTTGCCGATCGTCTTGCGCAACGTGTCCATGGGGATCTTGGCGCGGTTCTCGGCCCAGTCGGTCTCGAGGATGCCGGTCTCGGGCGACTCCATCTGCACCAGGAAACCCGACTCCTGCCAGAACTCGCGCATCAGCGGCCAGAGACGGTCGGGGGCCTGGTTCACGACCAGCCACCGCTGCTGTCCCGCTCGCTCGATACGCATGCCGTCGGCGCTGGGCAGCACCTTTGCCTCGGCCGCGGGGCGGTCGGTGGCGCGCGCGCTCTGATAGCCGGAGAACGTGCGCTCGCGCTGGATCCGGTCGGGGATGGCGTAGCGATCCTCGCCGCGCGGATTGACCAGGTCGGGCGGAATCTCGAGCGGGGGCAGCTTGCCGGCCGACTTGTAGTCGATCCGCGAGGTCTCGTTCATGACCTCGTTCAGCGAGCAGGCGGACAGCAGCGCCGCCAGCGCGACGGCCGAGGCGGCAGCGCCGGCGCGGGAGGCGCGGCGCGGGACGGGGCGGTTCATCAGCCGAGCACTCCAGCGCTCTTGAGCGCGGCCAGGACGGTTTCGTGGTGCACCTGCGACAGGGGCGTCATCGGCAGGCGCAGCGCCGGGCCGCAGAGCCCCATGCGGGCCATCGCCCACTTCAGGGGAATCGGGTTGGCCTCGACGAACAGGTCGAGGTTCAGCCGCAGCAGCTGGCGGTTGATGGCGCGCGCGGTGACCCAGTCCTCGGACAGCGCCGCCGCACACATGCGCGCCACCAGCGCGGGCGCGACGTTGGCCGTGACGGAGATCACGCCGTGCCCGCCCATCGCCATCAGGGCCAGTGCGGAGTCGTCGTTGCCGCTGTACAGCGCGAAGGTCTCGGGCACGCGCGACAGCAGGTCGCAGGCGCGCGGCATGTCGCCGGTGGCGTCCTTGATGCCGGCGATGCCGGGCACCTGGGCGAGGCGGGCGACGGTGGCGTTGGAGAGATCGGCCACCGTACGTCCGGGCACGTTGTAGAGGATGACCGGCAGGTCGGCCGACTCGGCGACGGCGCGGAAGTGCCGGTACAGCCCTTCCTGCGTGGGCTTGTTGTAGTACGGCACGACCTGCAGCGACGCCTGCGCGCCGACCTTGGCCGCGAATTGGGTGAGCTCGATCGCCTCGCGCGTGGAGTTGCCGCCGGTGCCCGCGATGACGGGGATGCGGCCTGCCGCGTGCTCGACCGCGACGCGGATCAGCGTGCAGTGCTCTTCGACGTCGACCGTCGGGGATTCGCCGGTGGTGCCGACCGCGACGATCGCCGAGGTGCCTTCGGCGATGTGCCAGTCGATCAGGCGCCGGTAGCTGTCGAGGTCGAGGCTCTCGTCTTCGTGCATCGGCGTGGCGATCGCCACGATGCTGCCTTTGATCATGATCGTCATCCTGCCAAAACGGCGATTCTAGCCGACCAGAGGACAATCCTCGACGGCCGCAGGCGGCCGGATCGCGCAGACACGCTGCACGATCGCGGCCTTCGGGACGGACACCAGGCCGTGCTCGTACGCGACGACGTCGAACCCGTTGCGCAGGCTGGCATCGAGCAGTTCGCCCGCGCGCAGCAGGAAGGCCGGGCTGGAGGGGCGACCGTAGCGTTCGTTGCCGCGGGCGAAGGTCTCGTAGATCACGCGACCGCCGGGCGCCACCAGTCCGAACAGCAGATCGATCCGCGGCCGGAACAGGTAGTTGCAGCAGATCACCGCGTCGAACGATGCCGGTTCGAACGGCCACGGATCGGCCTCGAGATCGGACACGATCCGTGCGGCGGCGGCGTCGACGGCGTCGAGCGCGCGGGGATCGCGGTCGACGGCGGTCACGCGTGCGCCGGCCGCCAGGGCCAGATGGGCATGACGCCCGGTGCCGCAGGCGAAATCGAGCACCCGGGCCCCCTGCGGCAGACCGTGCAACCACCGGCGGACCCAGACGGACGGCAGTGGTGCCCCATGCACGGGTGATTTATCGTTCGAAACAGACATTGTTCTCGGTCGCGGAAGCGCGTCGTCGCTAGAGTGTACCGACGCCCTCCCCCCTCAACCCCCCAGTACGGCCCCTGATGCCTCGCTCCTCGTCCGCGCCGTTGTCGGCCAGCCCGTGGCTCGACCGCGACCTGCTCCCGGCGCTCGGTGCCGCCGCCGTGTCGGCACTGCTGCTGTCGCTGGCGGCCGCGGGCGGGCTCGGCTGGGGGACGGCGCTGCTGCTCGCCGCCGTCGCGTGGGCGGGATCGGCCGCCTGGCTCGCGATGCGGCTGCGCCAGCGCGATCTGAGCCTGCGCGTCGAGCGCGAGCGTCTCGAGAGCCTCGAAGAGCTGCAGGCGCGGCACGGCCTGGCCGAGAGTCTCGGAGCGTTCGGCACCTGGCTGATCGATCGCGCGCACAACCGTCTGGTCTGGAGTCCGGGCGCGTTCCGGCTGTTCGGCGTCGATCCGGCGCTCGGAGAGCCGTCGCTGCGTGCGTTCTCCGACGGGATCCACCCCGAAGACCGGCAGCGCTGGATCGAAGCCCACCGCAAGGCGCTGCGCAAGGGCGGTGAAGTCCGCATCGAGTACCGCTACCTGATCGACGGCCGCGAGCGCTGGGTGCGCAGCATCGCCACTGCCGAGCGCAATGCCCAGGGGAGCATCGACCGCGTGGGCGGGGTCGCCCAGGACATCACCGGCATCCGCGCGATGCAGCAGCAGCTCGCCGCAAGCGAATCCAAGTTCCGCGACCTCACCAGCCTCAGCTCCGACTGGATCTGGGAGACCGACGCCGGACACCGCTGGAGCGCGTTCTCCGACAGCGCCGACACCGTGCTCGGCGACTGGGTGCGCGGTCTGCTCGGCAGCGAGATGTGGGACCTGCCGGCCAGCCAGTTCGCGTTCGAGCAGCCCGACTGGCAGGCGCAGCGCGCGCGCATGCTGGCCCAGGCCCCGTTCGAGAACTTCGAGTACGCGGTGGTCGACGCCTTCGGTGGCGTGCACTTCCTGTCGATCAGCGGGCGTGCCGTGTACGACACGGCCGGGCGCTTCGCCGGCTACCGGGGCATCGGCCGCGACATCACCCGCGAGAAGCAGCAGCGCCTGCTGCTGAAGGTGGAGAGCGACATCGCGTCGATCATGCGCGAGCAGACCGAGCCGGAGCGGGTGGTGACGGCGATCATCATCACGCTGTGCGGCGTGCTCGGCTGGAGCGGTGGCGTGAGCCTGGTGCGGGTGCGCGACCGTGCGCTGTTCGTGGCGCGCGAGCGCTGGGGTTACCCGGAGTTCACCGCCATGATCTCCGAGCTGCCCACCGAACTGCCGATGCTGCCGGACGGCGCCGAGACGCACGCGTGGCAGGAAGGCCGCGCCCGCTGGATCCCCGACCTCGCCGCCGAGCCGCAGCTGGCGCGCCGCTACCAGGCCGAGCGCCTGGGCGCGCGCGCGGCGTTCCTCGCCCCCATCCTCGACGAGTCGGGCAACGCGCTGAGCCTGCTGCTGTTCCTGAGCCCGGCCAGCTACCAGGCCGACCAGTTCCTGTCGCAGGTGGCCGAGATCCTGTCGCGCAACCTGTCGCTGTACCTGCAGCGCAAGGCGGCCGAGAACCGGCTGATGCACCAGTCGCTGCACGACGCGCTGACCGACCTGCCCAACCGCGTGTACCTGACGCATCAGCTCGAGACGCGGCTGGCGCGCGCCGAGCCGTCGGCGGTGCTGTACATCGACCTCGACCGCTACAAGATCATCAACGACACCCTCGGCCACTCGGTGGGCGACCAGGTGCTGATCGAGGTGGCGACGCGCCTGCGCGAGTCGATCCGCCCGCAGGACGTCGCCGGACGCATCGGCGGCGACGAGTTCATCCTGCTGCTCACCGGACTGTCCGACCGCGCCGAGATCGAGCGCATCGCGCGGCGCGTGCTCGCTGCGATCGAGAAGCCGTTCGTGCTGATGAACCGCGCGTACTTCCTGTCGGCCAGCATCGGCGTGGCCATCGCACCGGACGACGGCACGGACGCCAAGCTGCTGGTGAAGTGCGCCGACAGCGCGATGTACCGGGTCAAGAGCGAGGGCCGCAACGACGTGCGCTTCTTCACCGGCGGGATGTCGGACGAGCGCACCGAGCAGCTGCAGCTCGCCGCCGAACTGCCGCTGGCGATGCAGCGCGGCGACGTCGACCTGCACTACCAGCCGATCCTCGACGTCGCCGAGCGGCGCGTGGCGGGGTTCGAAGCGCTGCTGCGCTGGCGGCATCCCACGCGGGGCCTGCTGATGCCCGACCGCTTCCTGCCGATCGCCGAGCAGAGCAACCTGATCCGCGAAGTCGGGCTGTGGGCGATCCGGCGTGCGCTCGACGACCGGGTCGCGCTGGGACTCGACCGCTACGACGACGCGGCGGTGTCGGTGAACGTGTCGGCACGCCAGCTCGCCGAGGAGGGCTTCCTGGCGTCGCTCAACGCGATGCTCGCTGAGCGGGCGTTCCCTCCGCGGCTGCTGCGCCTGGAGCTGACCGAGAGCGCGTTCATCGAGCACCCCGAGCGCACGGCGGCGCTGATCGCCGAGCTGCGCCGGCTGGGCGTGCGGGTGATCATCGACAATTTCGGCACCGGCTACGCGTCGCTGGCGTACCTGAAGAACCTGCCGGTCGACGGCCTGAAGATCGACCAGGCGTTCGTGCGCGACCTGCCGGCCGACCGCGGCAACGCGGCGATCGTGCAGGCGATCACGACCCTTGCGGCCAAGCTGGGCCTGCAGGCGATGGCCGAGGGCGTCGAGACCGCGGCCGAGCTGAAGGCGCTGCGCAGCTTCGAATGCGAGCAGATGCAGGGCACGCTCATCTCGGAGCCGCTGCCCTTCCCCATGCTGCAGGACTTCATGGAGTCGCTGCCCGAGGTGCGCCGCATGCACCTGGTGCGCGACGTGCCCGCGCCCTGAATCGGCGTGCGGTCCTTTGAGGCCGTGTCCGATGCCTCCGGAGGCCGCGGCCGGCGCCTCAGCGGTAGGCGAGCCCCATCACCTCGCGCACGTCGCGCATCGTCTCGTGCGCGATGCGCCGGGCCTTGTCGCAGCCGTCGGCGATGATGCTGCGCACCAGCGCCGGGTCGTCGACGAACGGCTGGGCCCGGGCCAGGAACTGCTGCTGCTCGGCGACGACGGCGTCGATCACCGGCTGCTTGCAGTCGAGGCAGCCGATGCCCGCGCTGCGGCAGCCCGTCTGCACCCACTGGCGGGTGTCCTCGGTCGAATAGACCTGGTGCAGCTGCCACACCGGGCAGCGCTCGGGCTCGCCCGGATCGGTGCGCCGGACACGGGCCGGGTCGGTGGGCATGGTGCGGATCTTCTTCGTGACCGACGCCGGGTCCTCGCGCATGGCGATCGAGTTGCCGTAGCTCTTGCTCATCTTGTGCCCGTCGATGCCCGGCATGCGCGAGGCTTCGGTGAGCAGCGC
Source organism: Pseudomonadota bacterium (assembly GCA_029779755.1). Taxonomy (GTDB): domain Bacteria; phylum Pseudomonadota; class Gammaproteobacteria; order Burkholderiales; family Burkholderiaceae_E; genus Quisquiliibacterium. The sequence continues at coordinate 20,293 of JAKOZZ010000078.1, read as the reverse complement.
CTGCGGCTCGGACAGGATCATGCGCCGCGAACCGGCGAGGTAGCCGATCAGCCGCTCGCGGTCGGCCAGCCCGAGACTGCCCGCCTCGTCGATCAGCGCCCGCCCCTGCTGCAGCGCGGCCTCGTCGCCCTGCTCCTGGTAGCGCGTGCGCAGCTCGACGTACTGCTTGCCGCGCTTGCCGCCCAGCTTGCCGATGGCCGCCTTCACCTTCTCCTCGAACCCGGGCTCGCGTCCGAACAGGTGGTTGAAGCGGCGCGCCACCTCGCGGGTGAGCTCCACGTGCGGCACCTGGTCCTCGCCGACCGGCACCCAGGCGGCGCGGTACATGAGGATGTCGGCCGCCTGCAGCAGCGGATAGCCGAGAAAGCCGTAGGTCGCGAGGTCGCGGTCGGCCAGCTTCTCCTGCTGGTCCTTGTAGGTCGGCACGCGCTCGAGCCAGCCCAGCGGGGTGCTCATCGACAGCAGCAGATGCAGCTCGGCATGCTCGGGCACACGGGACTGGATGAACAGGATCGACTGGCTGGGATCGATGCCGGCGGCGAGCCAGTCGATGACCATCTCCCAGATGTTCTGCTCGATCACCTCGGGCGAATCGTAGTGCGTCGTCAGCGCATGCCAGTCGGCGACGAAGAACAGGCACGGGTGCTCGCTCTGCAGGCGCACCCAGTTCTTCAGCGCGCCGTGGTAGTGGCCGAGGTGCAGCGCGCCGGTCGGGCGCATGCCGGAGACAACACGTTCAGGAGACATCGCAGGCGCCTTGCGGCTGATGGCAGAGGAATCCGGGGATTCTAGACATTCTCGTCGAGCGGCGCGAACCGGCTGGCCGCAGCGGCGGTCGTCCGTGGCCGCCGCCGCGCAGCGTCAGTCCTCGTCGAGGCCGACGGCGATCCGCCCCTCGACGGGACCGCAGCCCAGACGGGTGACCAGCGGCTCGTCCCCGGTGAGGTCGACCACCGTGGTCGACTGCATGCCCTGCCCGCCCGCATCGACCACCGCGTCGAGGCGGCGCGCCAGGCGTTCGAGGATGTCGTCGGGATCGTGCAGCGGATCGGTCTCGCCCGGCAGGATCAGGCTCGAACCGAGCAGCGGGGCGCCGTGCGCCTCGAGCAGCCCGGCCGCGACCGGCGACGACGGCACCCGCAGGCCGATCGTCTTGCGCGACGGATGCCACAGGCGCCGCGGCACTTCGCGGGTCGCGTTCAGCACGAACGTGTAGGGCCCCGGCGTCCAGTCGCGCAGGAAGCGGTACTGCCGGTTGTCGACCTGCGCGTACACGCCGAGCTCGGAGAGGTCGCGGCACATCAGCGTGAGCAGGTGCTTGTCGTCGAGTCCGCGCAGGGCGCGCAGGCGCTCGACCGCCGTCTTGTCGTCGAGGTGGCAGGCCACCACGTAGCAGGCGTCGGTGGGCATCGCGACCAGCCCGCCGTCGCGCAGGATCTGGGCGGCCTGGCGCAGCAGCCGCGACTGCGGATGCGTGGGGTGCACGGTGAACCGCTGGGTCATGACGTCACCGCGGCCTGCGGCCAGTCGCGCCAGACGGGCACCAGCGCGTCCGGCAGCGGCGGCAACCCGCCGAGATCGACCGACCCCTCGTCCGGTCCGTGGAAGTCGGAGCCGCGCGATGCGCGAAAGCCGAAGCGCCGGGCACAGTCGGCGAAGCGACCGTACTGGTCGGCCGTGTGACTGCCGCACACGACCTCGATGCCCTCGCCGCCGGCGTCGCGGAACTCGGCCAGCATCGCCCACAGCGCCGTCTCGTCGAGCCGGTAGCGCGCCGGATGCGCCATGACGGCCACGCCGCCTGCGCCGACGATCCAGTCGACCGCCTCGTCGAGCCGCGCCCAGCGGTGCTCGACGAACCCCGGCTTGCCTTCGCTCAGGTAACGCTCGAACACCTCGCCGATGTCGGTGCACAGGCCCGACGCGACGATGTGCCGCGCGAAATGCGTGCGCGAGATCAGCTCCGGATTGCCGACGTGCCGCAGCGCGCCGTTCCAGGGGTCGGGCACGCCGACCGCCTCGAGCTGACGCGCCATCTCGCGGGCCCGTTCGTCGCGACCGCCCCGGGTGCGGGCCAGGCCGTCGCGCAGCGGCGCGGACGCGCAGTCGACCGACAGACCCAGCACGTGGATCGTCTCGCCGCCCCAGCTGACCGACACCTCGACGCCCGGCACGAAGGCCAGCCCCAGCCGGTCGGCCTCCCGCGCCGCGACGGCGATGCCGTCGAGCTCGTCGTGGTCGGTGAGTGCGAGCAGCTGCACGCCGTTGGCGGCCGCGCGGCGCACGACCTCCTCGGGGCGCAGCACGCCGTCGGAGACGGTCGAGTGGCAATGCAGGTCGGCGTTCAGCCGGTGGGCAGCGGACGTCATCGGATGAACTCCTCGACCAGCCGGGCGATCGCCTCGGGCTGGTCGTGATGCAGCATGTGGCCGGCCCCTTCCACCGTGACCGTCACGAGCGAGCGCAGCGCCTTCATGCGGTCGCGGTACTCGGCGCTGGTCTCGAACCGGTTCCAGCGCTCGTCGCCGTGGGCGAAGACGAGCAGCACGTCGGCGGTCACGCGGCGCCAGCAGGCCATCACCTGCGGCACGTTGTACAGCACCGGGTTGATGATCTTGTGGTCGGGGTCGCCGGCCAGGGCGAAGCGCCCGTCGGGCTGCTCGTGCGCCCAGTGCAGCGCCAGGAAGGCCGCGCGTTCGGCGCTCAGCCGCGGGTTGTTGCGCTGCAGTCGCGCCGCCACCTCGGCGCGGCTGCCGTAGTCGCGCAGCCGTGCGCCGGCGCGCACCTCGTCGATCCAGCGCGCGTAGCGGTCGGGCGCCTCCTCGGCATCGGTCGCGCGCATGCCGACGCCTTCCAGGTTCACCAGTCGGCGCACCCGGTGCGGGCGCACGCCGGCGTACTGGGTCGCGGCATTGCCGCCCATGCTGTGCGCGACGAGGTCCACCGGCTCGCCGGGCGACAGGAGATCGAGCAGCACGTCCAGATCGGCCAGGTAGTCGGGAAACCAGTACGAATCGGCGTCCGGCCACTCGGTCAGCCCGAACCCGCGCCAGTCGGGGGCCAGCACGCGCCAGTTGCGCGTCAGGGCATCGACCAGGAACTGGAAGGAGGCGGACACGTCCATCCAGCCGTGCAGCATCACCAGCGTGCCGGCGCAGGGCTGGTCGGGTACGGGGTCCCAGACGCGCACGTGGTAGCGCAGCGTGCGCACCGGATGGAACTCCGACCGGCTGATCCGCCTGGGCTGATAAGGAACGACCGGCTCCGCCGGGGACTGCGCATTGGACAAATCGATCTCCGTGACCGTCCGATTATAGAAAACCTGCGGCAATGCAGCATGACGCCCGGCGGACGGCATCGACCGGGGCGCCCCTTCCCGCTCCCGGCGATCGCTTAAACTGCCGGGTCCATTTCGAGCACCGCACGCCGACGGCGGGCACCGCTCCCCCACACTCCGGAGGAGGCCACATGGCCGTGTACAAGCTGGGTGATCTCACCCCCGACATCGATCCCAGGGCCTGGGTGGCCGACGCTGCGCAGGTGATCGGCAAGGTCCGCCTGGCCGCGGGCTCGAGCATCTGGTTCGGCGCCGTGCTGCGCGGCGACAACGCGCTGATCTCGATCGGCGAGAACAGCAACATCCAGGAAGGCGCGGTGCTGCACACCGACCCCGGCCTCGAGCTGGTCGTCGGCCCCGGCTGCACCGTTGGTCACCAGGCGATGCTGCACGGCTGCACGATCGGTGAAGGCAGCCTGATCGGCATCCAGTCGGTGATCCTGAACGGCGCGAAGATCGGCAAGGAATGCCTGATCGGCGCCGGTGCCCTGATCACGGAGGGCAAGGTGATCCCCGACCGCAGCGTGGTGATGGGTGCACCGGGCAAGATCGTGCGGCAGCTGAGCGACGAGGAAGCCGCCAACCTGCGCCGCAACAACGGCAACTACGTGGCCCGCGCGCAGCTGTTCAGCGAGAAGCTCGAGCGCATCGCATGAACGACCGTCTGCAGCGATTCATGCTGCGCGGCGCGCCGGTCCGCGGCGAGATCGTGTCGCTCGACGCCAGCTGGCTGGAGATCGCGAACCGGCACGACCTGGCGCCGCCCGTGCGCGACTGCCTCGGCGAGCTGTCGGCCGCCGCCCTGCTGCTCGCCGCCAGCCTGAAGTTCGACGGTGCGCTGGTGCTCCAGATCCACGGTGACGGCCCGGTGTCGCTGCTGGTGGTCGAATGCGATGCCTCCGGCACGTACCGCGCCACCGTCAAGCTGCGCGACGAACAGCCGCTGCTCAACGACCCGGGCCTGCACGCACTGGTGAACCAGCACGGCCAGGGCCGCTTCGTGGTGACCCTCGATCCGCGCACGAATTCGCCCAACCGCCAGCCCTATCAGGGCATCGTGCCGTTCGAAGGCAACACGGTCGCGCAGGTGCTCGAGCGCTACATGCAGCGGTCCGAGCAGGTGCCCACGCGCCTGTGGCTGGCGGCCGACGGGCGCCGGTGCGCGGGACTTCTGCTGCAACGGCTGCCCGACGAGGGCGGCACCGCCACCGCCGGCGACACCGACGCCTGGGCGCGCATGCAGATGCTGGCCGACACGCTCACCCGCGAGGAGCTGCTGAACCTGCCGTCCGAGGGCGTGCTCAAGCGTCTGTTCTGGCAGGAGCCGCTGCACGACTTCGACCGCCGCGCCTGCCGCTTCGCCTGCTCGTGCTCGCGCGACAAGGTGGCGTCGATGCTGCGCATGCTCGGCACGCCCGAGATCGAGAGCATCCTGGCGGAGAAAGGCAGCGTCGACGTCCGGTGCGAGTTCTGCAACGAGCCCTACCGCTTCGACGCGGTCGACTGTGCCACCCTGTTCCGCGAAGGGGTCAGCCCCACGGCAGACCACCGGAACCAGTAGCAGTCGCCGGAAGCGCACGTGGATCCCGCACACACGTCGGGACCCAGCGGGTGCGCACCGGTCGGTACCGTGGTGCCGCCGCGCTCAGTACCGCGTTGCCGCCGTCTTGATCTGCGGCGCGGGCGCCGACGCTGCGGCGGCGTCGGCCGCCTTCACTCCACCGGAGGCGGGATCGACCGGCACGGGAGCCGTGCGCATCTGCGGTGCGCTGAACTGCACGAACATCTCGTCCGGGCGCACCATGCCCAACTCGTACCGGGCACGCTCCTCGACGGCCAGCAGGCCCTGGCGCAGATCCTTCACCTCGCCGTCGAGCGCGGCATTGCGTGCCGCAAGCCGCTGGTTGACCGCGCCCTGCGCCTGCAGCTGACGGTCGAGCTCCCACACGCGCAGCCAGCCGCCCTTGCCCAGCCATAGCGGATACTGGATCAGCGCGAGCAGACCAACGAGCAGTACGGCGAGCGTCTTCATGCAGTGGGGGGCGTCAGTCGGTCAGGCGGTTCGGGGCCGATGCGCACGCGTCAGGCAGGACACGCACGCATCGGGTCGAGCCGATCGCACGGGATGCGGTCGGGATCAGCGCAGATTGTAGAACGCCGAACGGCCCGGATACGCCGCGATGTCGCCGAGATCTTCCTCGATGCGCAGCAGCTGGTTGTATTTTGCGATGCGGTCGGTGCGGCTGAGCGATCCGGTCTTGATCTGCAGCGCGTTGGTCGCGACCGCGATGTCGGCGATCGTGGTGTCCTCGGTCTCGCCCGAGCGGTGCGACACGACCGACGTGTAGTTGTAGCGCTTGGCCAGTTCGATCGCCGAGAAGGTTTCCGTCAGCGTGCCGATCTGGTTGATCTTGATGAGGATCGAGTTGGCGATGCCTTCGTCGATGCCGCGCTGCAGGATCTTGGTGTTGGTGACGAAGAGGTCGTCGCCCACGAGCTGGATCTTGTCGCCGAGCACGTCGGTGAGGATCTTCCAGCCGTTCCAGTCGTTTTCCGCCATGCCGTCCTCGATCGAGACGATCGGGTACTTGTCACACCAGGTGGCCAGCAGGTTGACGAAGTCGGGCGGGGTCAGCACCAGGCCCTCACCTTCGAGGTGGTACTTGCCGTCGCGGTAGAACTCGGAGCTCGCGCAGTCCAGGCCCAGCGCGATCTGGGTGCCGGGCTCGTAGCCGGCCTTCTCGATCGCCTGGAGGATCAGCTGGATGGCGGCCTCGTGGTTGGCGACCGACGGCGCGAACCCGCCCTCGTCGCCGACCGCGGTCGACATGCCGCGATCGTGGATCAGCTTCTTGAGCGCGTGGAACACCTCGGCGCCATAGCGCACGGCCTCGCGGAAGGTGGGTGCCCCCACCGGGATGATCATGAACTCCTGCAGGTCGAGCGTGTTGTTGGCGTGCGCGCCGCCGTTGATCACGTTCATCATCGGCACCGGCAGCGCCATCGCGCCCGATCCGCCGAAATAGCGGTAGAGCTGCAGCCCGGCCTCCTCGGCCGCGGCCTTGGCCACCGCCATCGAGACGGCGAGCGTGGCATTGGCACCCAGCCGCTCCTTGTTCTCGGTGCCGTCGAGCTCGATCAGCGTACGGTCGATGTAGGCCTGCTCGGTGGCATCGAGACCCATGATGGCCTCGGAGATCTCGGTGTTGATGTTCTCGACCGCCTGCAGCACGCCCTTGCCCAGGTAGCGCGCCGGATCGCCGTCGCGCAGTTCGATCGCCTCGCGCGAGCCGGTCGATGCGCCCGAGGGCACCGCCGCACGCCCCATGACGCCGGACTCGAGCAGCACGTCGCATTCGACGGTGGGGTTGCCGCGCGAGTCGATGATCTCGCGGCCGATGATGTCCACAATGGAGCTCATTGAATTTTCCTGTCCCGAACTGGAATCGATTGTTGGTCTGGTTGTGGGTTCGCGGGTCGGTCCGATCGCGGGCGGGTGCCGTGCCGGGCAGCCCAAAGGCTCAGACGCCTTCGACCACGATCATGTTGAAGCGCTCGGTGGCGCCGGCCCGCCGGGCCCGCGCCTCGCGGTACAGCACCGAGTCGTAGAACGCGACGGCCGCCTCCATCGTGGGGAACTTCGCGACGACCATGCGTGCCGGCTGCCAGTCGCCCTCGAGCACCTGCGTACGCCCGCCGCGCACCAGGAACTCGCCGCCCGCGGCGGTGATCGCGCCGGGCGACAGCGCCTGGTACTGCTTGTACTGCTCGGGGTCGCTGACCTTGACTTCGGCGATCACGTACGCGGCCATCGGGCAATCTCCTTGAAACGGATGTGCGCCCCTCAGGGCAGCGGACGCGATTCCGGGAAGCCCGAGCGCTTCACGGCCGCGTCGAGTTCCTTGAGGGTGAAGAGCAGCTCCTGCATCAGGCCCAGCGGCCACGCGTTCGGGCCGTCGGACATCGCATGCGCCGGATCGGGGTGGGATTCCATGAACAGGCCCGACACGCCGGCCGCGACGGCCGCGCGGGCGAGCACCGGCACGAACTCGCGCTGCCCGCCCGACGAGGTGCCCTGCCCTCCGGGCAGCTGGACCGAGTGCGTGGCGTCGAACACGACCGGGCAGCCGGTCTCACGCATGATCGCCAGTGAGCGCATGTCGGAGACGAGGTTGTTGTAGCCGAACGAGACACCGCGCTCGCAGACCATGATCGAGTCGCCGTCGCCGCCGGCCTCGACGGCCGCGGCACGCGCCTTCAGCACCACCTGCTGCATGTCGTGCGGCGCGAGGAACTGGCCCTTCTTGATGTTCACCGGCTTGCCCCCGGCGGCCACCGCACGGATGAAGTCCGTCTGGCGGCACAGGAACGCCGGCGTCTGCAGCACGTCGACGGCCGCGGTCACGGCGTCGACCTGCCAGGCCTCGTGGATGTCGGTGAGCACGGGGACGCCGATGGCCGAGCGCACGTCCGACAGGATCTTCAGGCCTTCGTCCATGCCGGGCCCGCGGAAGGACGTGCCGGATGAGCGATTGGCCTTGTCGAACGACGACTTGTAGATGAACGGCACGCCGACGGTGCGCGCGATCTCGGCGAGCCGGCCCGCGGTGTCCATCGCCATCTCGCGCGACTCGATCACGCACGGCCCGGCGATCAGGAACAGCGGGCGGTCCAGACCGACCTCGAAGCCGCAGAGCTTCATGCGACCTTCCGTTCGCCGCGCCGCGCGGCCATCGCGATCGCCGCCTGCACGTACGACTTGAACAGCGGATGACCGGCACGCGGCGTGGACGTGAACTCGGGGTGGAACTGCACCCCCACGAACCACGGATGCGCGTTGCGGCCGCTCTGCGGCAGCTCGATCATCTCGGTGAGCCCCTCGGACGGCGTGCGCGCCGACACCTTCAGGCCCGCCTGCTCGAGCCGCTCGACGTAGTGGTTGTTGACCTCGTAGCGGTGCCGGTGCCGCTCGGACACCGTCGCTCCGTAGATCTGCGCAGCCAGGGTGCCGGCCTCGACGGGGCACTGCTGCGCCCCCAGGCGCATGGTGCCGCCCAGATCGGAGTCGGCATCGCGGCGCTCGACACGGCCTTCGCGATCGAGCCACTCGGTGATGAGACCGACGACCGGATGCGGGCTGTCGGGGTCGAACTCGGTGCTGTTGGCGCCCTCGAGCCCGCACACGTCGCGCGCGTACTCGATCACCGCCAGCTGCATGCCCAGGCAGATGCCCAGATAGGGAATCGCGTGCTCGCGCGCAAAGCGGATCGCGGCGATCTTGCCTTCGACGCCGCGCCGCCCGAAGCCGCCCGGCACCAGGATGGCGTCGAAGCCGGCGAGGCTGTCGCAGCCGTCGCGCTCGATCTGCTCGGAGTCGATGTAGTCGATGAGCACGCGGCTCTCGGTGTGGATGCCGGCATGCACCAGCGCCTCGGTGAGCGACTTGTACGACTCGGTGAGATCGACGTACTTGCCGACCATGGCGATGCGCACGTCGCGCTTCGGGTGCTCGAGCGCATGAACGAGGCGGTCCCACATCGTCAGATCGGCCGGCGGGGTGTTCAGGCGCAGGATCTCGCAGAGCTGGTCGTCGACCTTCTGGTCGTGCAGCATGCGCGGGATCTTGTAGATGCTGGTGGCGTCCCAGACCGAAATGACCGAGTCGAGCTCCACGTTCGAGAACAGCGAGATCTTGGCGCGCTCGTCGTCGGGGATGCGGCGGTCGGCACGGCACAGCAGCATGTCGGCCTGGATGCCGATCTCGCGCAGCTTCTGCACCGAGTGCTGGGTCGGCTTGGTCTTGAGCTCGCCTGCCGATGCGATGAACGGCACCAGCGTGAGGTGGACGAAGCAGGAATTGCCGCGACCGTTGCGCAGGCTCATCTGGCGCACCGCCTCGAGGAACGGCAGCGACTCGATGTCACCGACCGTGCCGCCGATCTCGACGATGGCGACGTCGGCCGCATCGGCGGTGCCGACACCGGCGCCCCGCTCGATGAACGCCTGGATCTCGTTGGTGATGTGCGGGATCACCTGCACCGTGCGCCCGAGATACTCGCCCCGACGCTCCTTCTTGAGCACCGAGTCGTAGATCTGGCCGGTGGTGAAGTTGTTGAAGCGCCGCATGCGGGCGCTGACGAACCGTTCGTAGTGCCCCAGGTCGAGGTCGGTCTCGGCACCGTCCTCGGTGACGAACACCTCGCCGTGCTGGAACGGACTCATCGTTCCGGGGTCGACGTTGATGTAGGGATCGAGCTTCAGGAGCGTGACGCGCAGACCCCTCGACTCGAGGAGCGCTGCCATCGACGCGGCGGCGATGCCCTTCCCGAGGGAAGACACCACTCCACCGGTGACGAATACGAATTTGGTCATGGCGGGCAACCGTGTAAACGGAGATTATACCGTCCCCCCCGACCACGGAAGACGCACCAGCACCTCGACGCCGCCCGCCTCGCCGGTGGAGACGTCGACCGCGCCGCCGCAGGCCGCGGCCCGCTCGCGCATCCGGCGCAGCCCGCTGCCCTCGGCGCGCGCGCGCGCCGGCAGTCCGCAGCCGTCGTCGCTGATCTGCAGCGTGAGCCGCGTCTCGTTCCGATGCATCGACACGACGACCGTCCGCGCCTGCGCGTGCAGCACCGCGTTGTCCAGCGCCTCGGCGACGATGCGATATCCGGCGTGCTCGACGTCGGCCGGCCCGACGCCGAAGGCGGCCGCGTCGGCCGGATCGATCAGCAGCTCGAACCGGATCGTCGGCTGGCGCAGCCGCCAGTCGTCGACCAGCGCACGCACGCCTTCGACCAGACCGCCTTCGTCGAACGCTTCGGGCCGGATGTTCTGGATCACGGTGCGGATCGCCGCCAGCATCGACTCGGCGTTGCCGACCATCAGGGACGCCAGCTGCGCCAGCGTCGGCTCGCGCCCGGTCAGCCGCGCCTCGAACGTGGCGGCCATCGCGCGGATCGACGTCGCGTGCTGGGCCAGCTCGTCGTTGAGCGCGCGCCCCAGCCGGGTGCGCTCGGCTTCCAGGTCGCGTTCGTACCGCAGCGCGAGGTCACCGGCGACGTCGCGCTGCTGCTCCGTCTCGAGCCCCTGGCGCACGGCCGCGTCGCGGTCGGCGCGCGCCTGATGCAGCTGGCGGGCGAGCTCGCCGATCGCACCGGCCTGCGGCTGGAACAGGGCGCGCTCGACACCGAAGCGCGCATGCAGCAGCGACCGCGCCGACGCGCACACCTCGTCCCAGGCGTCGATGCGCTCGGGCTCGAGAACGGCCGCGAACGTCACGGCCCCATCGGACGACCAGACCTGCGCGTCGTGCGCGCGGCGCACGCCGGGCAGGGATTCGAGGGCGCTGCAGATCGCGGCGGTGTCGGGGTCGAGGCGTGGGTCGGACATGGGTACCGGTGTACGGACGGCGTGCGGGACGGAGGACGCCGCGGCGCGCGGCGGTCGGAACGGCGCGGCGCGCGGCGGTCGGAACTGTACAGGCAGCGGCGCCGCGGCGATACGTGGGATCCGGGACGGACGCGCGGCCCCGGCGCTGCGCCCCGGTCATCACGATCGCCCGCCGTATAATCCGCGCGATCGATCACTTTCGAGGTTGCAGATGAGCAAGCTGTATCCGAACGCCCACGCGGCACTGGCCGGCGTGGTCAAGGACGGGCAGATGATCGCCGTCGGAGGCTTCGGCCTGTGCGGGATCCCGGAGGCGCTGATCGCCGCACTGCGCGATTCGGGCGTCAAGGGCCTGACCTGCATCTCGAACAACGCCGGGGTCGACGGCTTCGGCCTCGGTCAGCTGCTCGCCACGCGGCAGGTGCGCAAGATGATCGCGTCGTACGTCGGCGAGAACAAGGAGTTCGAACGCCAGTACCTGTCCGGCGAGCTCGAGCTCGAGTTCACGCCGCAGGGCACGCTCGCCGAGAAGCTGCGTGCGGGCGGCGCCGGCATCCCGGCCTTCTTCACGCGCACCGGCGTGGGCACGATCGTGGCCGACGGCAAGGAACTGCGCGAATTCGACGGCCACACCTACGTGATGGAACGGTCGCTGGTGCCCGACGTGTCGCTGGTCAAGGCCTGGATGGCCGACAAGGCCGGCAACCTGGTGTTCCGGCGTACGGCGCGCAACTTCAATCCGAACGTGGCGATGGCCGGCAAGGTCACGATCGCCGAGGCCGAGATCATCGTCGCCACCGGCGAGCTCGACCCCGACCAGATCCACCTGCCCGGCATCTACGTGCACCGCCTCGTGCACAACGCCACCCCCGAGAAGCGCATCGAACAGCGCACCACGCGCGCGCGCTGAACCGCAGTCAGGAAAGAGAGTCGACCATGGCATGGACCCGTGATCAGATGGCCGCCCGCGCGGCCAAGGAACTGCGCGACGGCTTCTACGTGAACCTCGGCATCGGACTGCCGACGCTGGTGGCGAACCACGTGCCCGCCGGCATGGAGGTGTGGCTGCAGTCCGAGAACGGTCTGCTGGGCATCGGCCCGTTCCCGACCGAGGACGAGGTCGACCCCGACCTGATCAACGCCGGCAAGCAGACCGTCACCACCCTGCCCGGCTCCTCGATCTTCTCGAGTGCCGATTCGTTCGCGATGATCCGCGGCGGCAAGATCAACCTGGCGGTGCTCGGCGCGATGCAGGTCAGCCAGAAAGGCGATCTCGCCAACTGGATGATTCCCGGCAAGATGGTCAAGGGCATGGGCGGCGCGATGGACCTGGTCGCCGGCGTCGGCCGCGTGATCGTCCTGATGGAGCACACCGCGAAGCGCAAGGACGGCGGCGAGGACCTGAAGATCCTGTCCGAATGCAACCTGCCGCTGACCGGTGTCGGCGTGGTCAACCTGATCATCTCCGACCTGTGCGTGCTCGAAGTGGCCGACGGCAGGCTGAAGCTGCTCGAGCTGGCGCCCGGCGTCACGGTCGAGGAAGTCCAGGCGCGCACCGGCTGCCCGGTCGACGTCACCGCGCTCGCCTGACGCCGCGGCCGCGTACGCGGCCCGGCAGCCTCACACGGCCCGGCGGCCAGACACGGCCCTGCCGTCGCACGCGGCACCGCGGCCCCATGCGGCCCTGCGGCCGGGCACTGCGCGTCAGACCCGCGGCGTGACGATCGCCTGACGCGCGAAGTCGGGCAGCGGCGCAGACCGCTGCTTCGGAAAGTCGACCCACACGCACTTGGCGCCGCCATGTGCGTACCGCGTCTGCGGATCGTCGGTGCGGCTCATCTCCACGAAGGTCTCGAAGCTCGATCGGCCGATCGCGCCGACGAACATGCGGCACAGCACCGTGCCGGGATATTCGAACTGGCGCTCGAACGTGCAGTGCGCGTTCACGATGATCGGGCCCTGCCCGGCCGGATCGGGCAGGAACCCCATCACACCGAACCATTCGATCCGGGTCTGCTCCATGTAGCGGAAGTAGACCGTGTTGTTCACGTGGCCCATCGCGTCCATGTCGCCCCAGCGGATCGGGATCTCGAGCTGGAACACCAGCCGCCGTTCAGACACGCGCACCTCCCCGCGTCATCGACGCGCCGCTCATGCGGGCACCTTGGCCGCGGTGGCCGACCGGATCGACTCGTCGCCCGGCAGCATCGACACGAACAGCGCCGAGCAGGCGGCGATGACGGCCATCACCAGCAGCAGCGTCTGGAATCCGGCCGCCTTCACGGCCGGCCCCAGCGCCCAGACCGCCATCGAGCTGATGCCGAAGGACACCGCCAGCCGCACGCCCGACACGCGCGAGCGCATGCGGTCGTCGACGTAGCGCACGACCATCGCGTCGGTGAACGGGATCGCACCGAAGATCACCGCCATGAACGCGATCTGCAGCGCGAACAGGCTCCAGCCGGTGGCGACCGACGCGAGTGCGAAGAGCGGGATCTGCGCGAGCACGATCGCGAGGTAGATGCGCTTGAGCGGGTACCGGTCGATCAGGCGCCCGACGATCAGCTGCGAGAACGACGCGATCGCGTACACGAAGCCGAGCAGCATGCCCAGCACCGCCGGGTCTTCGATGACACCGGCGAAGCGCTCGCGCAGCAGCTGGCCGTTGCCGTTGGTGGTGAAGTTGAAGAGCAGCCCGCCGGTGATCGCCGTCAGGGTCATCACGACCACCACGCGCAGCATCAGGTTCTGGGGCAGCGCGACGACCTTGGTCGTGCGCTTGGCCGGCGGCTCGGCCTCGTGCGGCGCGGCACGCGCGAACAGGAAGCCGCATGCGATCGCCACGATGCCCGGAATGGCGAAGGCTGCGCGCCAGCCGAAGTACTTGACGATGAACCCGGTCACCACCGCCGCGAGCGCGATCCCCATGTTGCCGGCCAGCCCGTTGACGCCGATCGTGAAGCCGGGCTTCAGGGCGTGCTGCACCAGCATCGGAATGCCGACCGGGTGATAGATCGACGAGAAGGCGCCGAGCACGGTCAGCGCGACGGCGATCTGCCAGGGCCCGGTGGTCAGGGCCACGAGGATGGCCGACACGCCCATGCCGAAGAAGAACACCAGCATCATCTGGCGACGACCCCAGAGATCGCCGAGCCGGCCCGACGGCACCGAGCCGAGACCGAACATCAGGAAGGCGCCCGCGCTGTACGGCATCAGGTCCTCCCAGCGCGCGAACCCGAACTCGGTTGCGATCGACGCCACCGCCGTGGCGAAGATCAGCAGGAACATGTGGTCGAGCGCATGCCCGAAGTTGAGCAGCCGGGATACGGCGGGGGCGAGCGGCGTCATGGTTCACCTTCGAAAGCGGTCGGCCGGGGGATCGGTCAGCGGGCGCGCGGATCGCGCCCCCGACCGTCGAGGCGCGCATCGACACCGCGGCCGATTCGCAGCAATCCTAACCGCCATTCGGGAAACGTACACGCCGCCGTGCGGGGGCGCAGCCCGCACGGTTGCAACGGGCAATCCGGGCAAGCGGGGGCACGCAGGGGCACCCGCATGCCCGGCGTTCAGATGCCGAACCCGTCGTCCGCCGCGATCACGGCGCCGTTGACGAAGTTGGAATGCTCGGAGGACAGCAGCAGGATCAGGCCGTCGAGATCCTCGGGCTTGCCCAGGCGCTTGCGCGGCAGGATGTTGACCAGCTTGCGCCCGCCTTCGGAGTCCCAGTGGTGCTCGTTCAGCTCGGTGACGATGTAGCCGGGGCAGATCGCGTTCACGTTGATGTTGAAGCGCCCCCACTCGAGCGCCATCGCCTTCGTCATCTGCACCACCGCGGCCTTGCTCATGCAGTAGATGCCGATCTGCGACAGCACCTTCAGGGCCGCCATCGACGCGACGTTGATGATGCGCGCCTGACGCGGCGCCGCGTCGTGCGCGCTGCCCCGCGCCCGCGCGATCATGCGCTTGGCCACTTCCTGCGCGACGAAGAACGCCCCCTTCGTGTTCGTGTCGAACACGAAGTCGTAGTCGTCGGGCGACACGTCGACCAGCTTCTGCGTGGTGCTGACGCCCGAGTTGTTGACGAGGATGTCGATGGGCCCGGCCTCGGTCTCCGCATGCGCGACCGCCGCACGGATGCTGTCGATGTCCGTCACGTCGAGCGCCACCACGTGGGCCGCACCGCCGGCCGCCTCGATCTCGGCACGCAGTTCCTTCAGGCGCTCGACGCGCCGCGACGCCAGCACCACCTGGGCGCCATTGGCGGCGAGTACGCGTGCGAATCGGGTGCCGAGGCCGCTGGAGGCGCCGGTCACGAGGGCGACCTTGCCGCCCAGATCAAACTTCATGGTCACGATCACTCCCGTCGGACGAGTTCACAGTCGGGCGCGATGATCGCACACGCGACCCGCGCGACGCCGCGCGCGCACGTCACCGGCCGCCCCGGGTTTGCGCAGCGCACGGCATTTCCGCGAGAATCACCAGGTTTGTGCGCCTAAAGGGAAAAGACATGGAGATTCAACGCGATTCGATGGAGTACGACGTCGTGATCGTCGGCGGCGGCCCCGCCGGACTGGCAGCGGCGATCCGCCTGAAGCAGCTCGCCGCCGAACGCGGCAGCGAGATCGGCGTGTGCGTCATCGAAAAGGCGTCGGAGATCGGCGCGCACATCCTCTCGGGTGCGGTGATGGATCCGCGCGCGATCACGGAGCTCATCCCCGACTGGAAGGAACAGGGCGCCCCCCTGAACACGCCGGTCGTCGAAGACCGCTTCATGTTCCTGTCGGCGACGGGCGCCACGCGCACGCCGAACTGGCTGCTGCCCGACTGCTTCCAGAACCACGGCAACTACGTGATCAGCCTGGGCAACGTCGTGCGCTGGCTCGGGCAGCAGGCCGAGGCGCTGGGCGTCGAGATCTACCCCGGCTTCGCCGGCTCCGAGGTCCTGTTCAACGAGGACGGCTCGGTCAAGGGCGTGGCCACCGGCAACATGGGGGTGGGCCGCGACGGCGAACCCACCGAGAACTTCCAGCCGGGCATGGAGCTGCATGCGAAGTACACGCTGTTCGCCGAAGGCGCGCGCGGCCATCTCGGCAAGCAGCTGATCGCCCGCTTCAAGCTCGACGAAGGGCGCGACCCGCAGAGCTACGGCATCGGCCTGAAGGAGCTGTGGGAGATCGACCCGGCCAAGCACGTGCCGGGCCTGGTGATCCACACCGCCGGCTGGCCGCTGCCCAACGACACCTACGGAGGGTCGTTCCTGTATCACCTGGAAGACAACAAGGTGGCCGTGGGCTACGTGGTCGGGCTGGCCTACAAGAACCCCTACCTGTCGCCGTTCGAGGAGTTCCAGCGCTACAAGACGCACCCCGAGATCCGCGGGTTCTTCGAGGGCGGCAAGCGGCTGGCCTACGGTGCGCGGGCGATCACCGCCGGCGGACTGAACGCGCTGCCCGAGCTGGTGTTCCCGGGCGGCGCGCTGATCGGCTGCGACGCGGGCTTCCTGAACGCCTCGCGCATCAAGGGCAGCCACGCCGCGATCAAGACCGGCATGCTCGCCGCCGAAGCCGCGTTCGACGCCGTGGGGGCGGGCCGCACGTCCGACAAGCTCGATGCCTACCCGGCCAGCTTCCGCGATTCGTGGCTGTACGACGAACTGCATCGCGCCCGCAACTTCAAGGCCGCGATGAGCAAGGGACTGTGGATGGGCACCTTGCTGGTCGGCCTGGACCAGGTCGTGTTCAAGGGCAAGGCACCCTGGACGCTGCACGTCGACCACGCCGACCACGAGGCGCTGCGGCCGGCGTCGGAATACGCACCGATCGACTATCCGAAGCCCGACGGCAAGCTCACCTTCGACCGGCTCGGGTCGGTGTTCATCTCGAACACCAACCACGAGGAGAACCAGCCCATCCACCTGACACTGAAGGACGCGTCGGTGCCGGTGAACGTCAATCTCGCGAAGTACGCCGGGCCCGAGCAGCGCTACTGCCCGGCCGGGGTGTACGAGTACGTGAAGAACGACGACGGCTCGGACCGCCTGCAGATCAACGCGCAGAACTGCGTGCACTGCAAGACCTGCGACATCAAGGACCCGACCCAGAACATCGTCTGGGTGGTGCCCGAAGGCGGCGGCGGCCCGGTCTATCCGGGCATGTGAACCCCGAAGCGGCGCGCGTAGTACTTCAGCGCCGCCGCATCGTCCTCGTTGCGCCAGCCGGCGTCGCAGGTGGCGCGCAGCAGGTCGCGCGCAACGGCGCCGAGCGGCAGTTCGACGCCGGCATCGGCTGCCGCCGCGTTCGCCAGGGTCAGGTCCTTGGTCAGGACGTGCGCCTGCGCGCGCGGCTCGAAATCCCCCGCCAGTGCGCGCGGCATCCGGTCGTCGAACATCCAGCTCTGACCCGAGCTGACGCGGATCAGCTCGGACATCTGCCGCGGATCGAGCCCCAGGCGCATGGCCAGCGCCATCGCCTCGGCCCCGGCGATCAGGTGGATGCCGGCCATCAGATTGTTGACCAGCTTGGCCCGCGCGGCGTCGCCTGCCCGCGTGCCGATCACGAAGCGTTTGTCGGACACGGCGCGCAGCATCGGATCGACCGCCGTCAGCACCGCATCGGGTGCGGCCAGCATCATGCTCATCGTGCCGGCCTCGGCGCGGGCCGGACCGCCCGAGATCGGCGCGTCGACGAACGCCGCACCCGTGCTGCACACGCGCGCGGCGAACCGCTCGGTGTCCCCCGGGGCGATGGTGCTGTTGACCAGCACGGTCTTGCCCGGGCCGAGCACGGGCATCAGGCCGCCGGGGCCCTCGAGCACGTCGTCGATCTGCGCGGCATCCAGCACCACGATGAAGATCACGTCGGCATGCGCACCCAGCTCGGCGGGCGCGCCGGCGATGCGTGCGCCACTTGCATGGGCGAGCGCCTCACGTGCCGGGTCGACGTCGCGTACGTGGGTGACGAAGCCGCCGCGCAGCAGGCTCCGGACGATGCCGAGGCCCATCACCCCTGCACCAATGACACCAGGGTTCATCGGAACACTCCCTGAGCACCCGTCGCGGTCGGCGGATCCGCCGCCAGGGGCATGGCCAAAAAAAATGCCGGCCCGAGGCCGGCATCGTGTCGCCGGGGAAGCCCCGGTTTCGAGGAATCAGCCGAACTGGCGCGGACGACGCGGGCCGCCATAGCCGCCGCCGCCGTCTCCACCACCGCCGCCGCCGTAGCCGCCACCACCGCCACGGCGCTCTCCGCCGCCGCCGCCGCCGTAGCCACCACCACCGCCGCCACCGCCGCCGTAGCCGCCACCACCACCGCCACCGTAGCCGCCGCCGCCACCACCACCGTAACCGCCGCCACCGCCACCGCCGCCGCGACGGAAGCCGCCGCCGCCGCCGCCCTGCTGCTCGCGTGCCTCGTTGACCACCAGGCCCCGCCCTTCGAGCGAGTATCCGTTCAGTGCGCGGATCGCATTCTGTGCCGCCTCGGCATTGGCCATCGTGACGAAGCCGAACCCGCGCGAGCGACCGGTCTCGCGATCGGTGACGATTCGCGCGTCGGTGACCTCACCGTGGGCGCCGAACAGTTGGGAGAGTTGGGCGTCGGTGGCCCTCCAGGGCAGGTTACCGACGTAGATCTTGGTAGACATCGAATCATCCTCGAATCAGAACAGAATCATTGCATTTCGAGGCGAACCGAGTCAGTGAACCGTGAAATGCAATCCCAGACGAACGCCTGCGATGCGATCAACGCAATCGTGGACCTTGCGTCGGACTACTCTGCCATAACTTTCTGCGGCTTGCATATCCCCCTGGCGCGCGAATGCGGGCTTTCCCCCAGAGCGGCGGCATGCGACACGCACGTCGGCAGGTACTTGATAAAAACACAGTACCTGTATATAACTACAGCATTGCGCGGCGGGCACACGATGCCGTGACATCTGCCATACCGCACGGGTCACGGGTGTGCCGCCCCTGCCCCCATCTCGTTCCCGAGGGATACACCACATGCGCGATCTCACTTCACGCCAGCAGGAAATCCTGGATCTGATCCGGCAGCACATCGCCGACACCGGCTTCCCGCCGACGCGCGCCGAGATCGCCGGAAAGCTCGGCTTCCGTTCGCCCAACGCGGCGGAAGAACACCTGAAGGCCCTTGCACGCAAAGGCGTCATCGAACTCACCTCGGGCGCGTCACGCGGCATCCGCCTGAAGATGATCCCCGATGCGCAGCGCGCCGACCTGACCAGTGCCGTGCAGTTCGCCCTGACCCTGCCGCTGGTCGGCCGGGTGGCGGCCGGCAGCCCGATCCTCGCGCAGGAGCACGTCGAAGCCAGCTACGCGCTCGACCCTTCGCTGTTCGAGCAGCGCCCCGACTACCTGCTGAAGGTGCGTGGCATGAGCATGCGCGATGCCGGCATCTTCGACGGCGACCTGCTGGCCGTCCGGCGCACCCAGGAAGCGCGCAACGGGCAGATCGTGGTCGCACGCGTCGGAGACGACGTCACCGTCAAGCGTCTGCGCCGGCGCGGCCATGCGATCGAGCTGCTGCCCGAGAACCCCGACTACGCCCCCATCGTGGTCGATGCCCGCAGCGGCGAATTCGCACTCGAAGGCATCGGGGTCGGTCTGCTGCGCAGCGGCAAGTCCCTCTGACGCGAGGCCGGCATGGGTACGTTCCAGCATCAGATCTTCGCACCACCGGCATCCGAGCGCTCCGCCGACACACCGATCACCCCCCGGAACGCACTGCCGGCCGCGGTCTGGCGGGCCAGCCAGATCGGTTCGGCCGGCATGACGGCGCACAGCAGCGGTTTTCCTGCGCTCGACGCCGAACTGCCCGGGGCCGGCTGGCCCGCCGGCATGCTGACCGAGCTGATCGGACGCGAGCCCGGCATCGGCGAGCTGCGCCTGCTCGTACCGCTGCTGCGTCAGCTCACGCGCGAACGCAAGGTCGTGATCCTGCTGGCGCCGCCGCTGATCCCGTACGCCCCGGCGCTGGCCGGTTTCGGCGTCGACCTCGACTACCTGCTGATCGTGCAGGCCCCCAATGCGGCCGACCGGCTCTGGGCGGTCGAACAGACGCTCAAGAGCGCCAGCTTCGGCGCGCTGCTGGCCTGGCTGCCGCAGGAGAAAACCCGCCCTGAGCATCTGCGCAGGCTGCAGATGGCCGCTCAGGGCGCACAAGGGCCGGTGTTCCTGTTCCGCACGCTGCCCGCGCAGTTCGAGGCCTCACCCGCCCCTCTGCGTCTGCTGCTGCAGGCCAAGGCCGACCAGCGGCTGCAGGTGCAGATCCTGAAGCGTCGCGGCCCCGTGCTGGCCAGCCCCCTGCTGATCGACCTGCCCCAGCCGGTCACCAGCATCCGGATCCGTGCTCGTACCACCACGCAGGACCACTCGGCCCATCGGCCGATGAGCACCATCCACGCGCGCTACGAGAAGCCTTCCACGACCTCCCTGAACTGAGTGCGTGACTCCACTGTGGCTTGCACTGTCGGCGCCGTCCCTGCCGATCGAGGTCTTCCTGCGCGGCATCCAGCCGGTGCCTGCCGATCACGCGAAGGCGGCCGATC
>JAKOZZ010000421.1 GCA_029779755.1 Pseudomonadota bacterium | reverse complement strand
GATGCGTTCCGTACTGATCGCCAATCGCGGCGAGATCGCCATCCGAATCGCCCGTGCGGCCGCCGAGCTCGGCCTGCACAGCGTCGGGCTCCACACCGTCGACGACGCCCGCGCGCTGCACGTGCGCAAGGTGGACGAGGCCCGCGCGCTGCCGGGCACCGGTGCGCCCGGGTATCTCGACATCGAGGCCGTGCTGCAGCTGGCGCGTGCGGCCGGCTGCGACGCCGTGCACCCCGGGTATGGCTTCCTGAGCGAGAACGCACGCTTCGCGCAGCGCTGTGCCGAGGAAGGTCTGGTCTTCGTGGGCCCGTCGCCGGAGGTGCTCGCGCTGTTCGGCAACAAGGTCAAGGCGCGTGCGCTCGCGATCGCACACGGGGTGCCGGTGGTGGCCGGCACGACCGAGCCCGTCGGGCTCGACGAAGCGCGGGCGTTCCTGCGCGGCCTGGGCGCGGGCGGTGCGATGATGATCAAGGCGGTCGCCGGCGGCGGCGGCCGCGGCATGCGCATCGTGCGCAGCCTCGACGCGGTGGAGGACGCCTGGAACGTGTGCCGGGCCGAAGCCCTGAACGCTTTCGGCGTGGCCGACGTGTACGTGGAGCAGCTCGTCGAACGCGCCCGGCACATCGAGGTGCAGGTCGTCGGCGACGGCACCGGTGCGGTCAGCCACCTGTGGGAGCGCGACTGCACGCTGCAGCGGCGCAACCAGAAGGTGGTGGAGTTCGCGCCGGCCCCGTGGCTGGCGCCGCGCCTGCGCGAGCAGCTTGCGCAGGCCGCGGTCCGGATGGCGTCGGCGGTGCGTTACCGCGGGGTCGGCACGTTCGAGTTCCTGGTCTTCGCCAGTCCGGACGGCGAGGGCCCGTTCGCATTCATCGAGGCCAATGCACGTCTGCAGGTCGAGCACACGGTGACCGAGGCGATCACCGGGATCGACCTGGTCCAGACACAGCTGCGGATCGCCGACGGGGCGACGCTGGAGGTGCTCGGGCTCGGGCAGGCGCAGGTACCGGCGCCGCGCGGCGTGGCGGTTCAGTTGCGCATCAACATGGAGACCATGCTCGAGGACGGCCAGACGCGGCCGTCGGGCGGCGTGCTGTCGAGCTACGAGCCGCCGTCGGGGCCCGGCGTGCGGGTCGACGGGTTCGGGTATGCCGGCTATGCGACCAGCGTCCAGTACGACTCGCTGCTGGCCAAGCTGATCGTGCATGCGCCGTCGGGCGACCTCGACCTGCTGCTGGCGAAGGCCGACCGGGCGCTGAGCGAGTTCGGCATCGTCGGGGTCGCCACGAACAAGGTGCTGCTGCACGGTCTGCTCGAGCATCCGGCGGTGCGTGCGCAGGACGTGCACACGCGCTTCGTCGAGGAGACGATCGGCGACATCCTCGCGCGCGGTCGGGACGCCCACCGCGAGCTCTACTTCCCGGATGCGCACGCCAGCGTGTCGCCTGCCCAGGCGGCGGCCACGGCCGCGCAGTCGGCGCCCGAGGACACCGTGCCGCTGGCCGCGCCGATGCAGGGCACGGTCGTGTCGATCGACGTGCGCGCGGGCGACGCCGTGTACGCCGGGCAGCCGGTGCTGGTGCTCGAGGCGATGAAGATGCAGCACATCGTCGAGGCGCCGGTGTCGGGACACGTGCGGCTGGTGTGCGCGGTGGCCGGTGAAACGGTGTTCGAGGACCAGCCGGTGCTGTTCGTCGAGCCGGGCGAGGTGGCCGCAGGGCGGGATGCGTCGGCGGGCGTCGTCGACCTCGACGCCGAGCGCGCCGATCTCGCCGAGGTGCGGGCCCGTCACCGCCTGCTGCTCGACGAGGCGCGGCCGGCGGCGGTCGAACGCCGGCGCAAGACCGGCCAGCGCACGGCGCGCGAGAATCTCGCCGACCTCGTCGATGCCGACAGCTTCATCGAATACGGCGGCCTCGCGGTCGCCGCGCAGCGCACCCGGCGCACGATCGACGACCTGATCCGCAACACGCCGGCCGACGGCATCGTGGTGGGCATCGGCAGCGTCAACGGCGACCGCTTCGACGCCGAGCGCGCGCGCTGCATGGTGCTGGTCTACGACTACACGGTGATGGCCGGCACCCAGGGATCCCTGAACCACCGCAAGACCGATCGCGTGCTCCAGCTGGCCGAGCAGTGGCGCCTGCCGATCGTGCTGTTCGCCGAGGGCGGCGGCGGCCGTCCGGGCGACGTCGACCACCAGGGGGTGGCGTGGCTGGACACGACCACGTTCTCGACCTTCGCCCGCCTGAGCGGTCTGGTGCCCCGCATCGGCGTGGTCTCCGGCTACTGCTTTGCCGGCAACGCGGCGCTGCTCGGCTGCTGCGACCTGATCGTGGCGACCCGCAACGCGTCGATCGGCATGGCCGGCCCGGCGATGATCGAAGGCGGCGGCCTGGGGGTGTACAAGCCCACGGACGTGGGGCCGGTGTCGGTGCAGGCGCCCAACGGGGTGATCGACGTGCTCGTCGACGACGAGGCGCAGGCCGTCGCGGCCACGCGCGCGCTGCTCGGCTACTTCCAGGGGCCGGTGTCCGACTGGACCTGCGCCGACCAGCGCACGCTGCGGCATCTGATCCCCGAGAACCGGCTGCGGGTCTACGACGTGCGCACCGTGATCCGCGCGCTGGCGGACGACGATTCGGTGACGGAGCTGCGCCCCGAGTTCGGGGTTGGCATCCTGACGGCGCTGGTGCGCATCGAAGGGCGGCCGGTGGGCCTGATCGCGAACAACCCGCGTCACCTGGGCGGTGCGATCGACGCCGACGCGGGCGACAAGGCGGCGCGCTTCATGCAGCTGTGCGACGCGTTCGACCTGCCCATCGTGTCGCTGTGCGACACGCCCGGATTCATGGTGGGTCCGGAGGCGGAGAAGACCGCACTGGTGCGGCACGTGTCGCGCATGTTCGTGACGGCCGCCAGCCTCAGCGTGCCGGTGTTCACCGTCATCCTGCGCAAGGGGTACGGTCTCGGCGCGCAGAGCATGGCCGCGGGCGGCTTCCACGCGCCGTTCTTCACCGTGTCCTGGCCCAGCGGCGAGTTCGGTGCGATGGGTATCGAAGGCGCGGTGCGGCTCGGGTTCCGCAAGGAGCTCGAGGCGATCGAGGATCCCGAGCGCCGCAAGGCCGAGTTCGAGCGCCGGGTGGCCGAGGAGTACGAGCGCGGCAAGGCGCTCAACATGGCGATGTTCCTGGAGGTCGACGACGTGATCGATCCGGCCGACACGCGGCGCTGGATCGTGCGCGGCCTCGCGTCGATCCCCGCACCGGCGCCGCGCAGCAGCAAGAAGCGCAACTGCATCGACACCTGGTAGGCGCTGCGACCTTGCCGCGCGTCGCCCGGCTGCCGGTCCGATCGCTCGATCGACCGTGCGGCGGCCGCGGCCCTCAGCCCCCGAACGCGTAGTCGCGGCCGGGGGCGGCGGCGAACAGCGCCTGCGTGTACGGGTGGGTGGGGGCGCCGAAGACCTGCGCGGCCGGGCCGTACTCGACGACCTGTCCCTTCGACATCACGGCCACGTGGTCGCAGACCTGGGCGGCCACGCGCAGGTCGTGGGTGATGAACAGCATCGCCAGGTTCAGGCGGTCCCGGATCTCGTCGAGCAGCCGCAGCACCCGGGCCTGCACCGACACGTCGAGCGCGGACACGGCCTCGTCGGCGATCAGCAGCTCGGGCTCCATCGCCAGCGCGCGTGCGATGCAGATGCGCTGGCGCTGCCCGCCCGAGAACTGGTGCGGATAGCGGTCGAGCGCCTTGGGATCGAGCCGCACCAGTTCCATCAGCCGGTTGGCGCGATCCATCGCCTCGTCGCGCGAGGTGCCGTAGTTCATCGGGCCTTCGATGATCGACTCGCCGACCGTGCGCCGCGGATTGAGCGAGCGGTACGGGTCCTGGAAGATGACCTGCACCCGACGCCGAAGCGGCTGCAGCTGGCGCACCCCCATCTTCGCGATGTCGTCGTCGCCGAGCCGCACGACGCCCGTCGTCGGGTCGATCAGGCGGGCGATGCAGCGCGCCACCGTGGACTTGCCCGAGCCCGACTCGCCGACGATGCCCAGCGTCTGTCCGCGCCGGATCTGGAGCGTCACGTCGCTGGCCGCACGCACCTCGTGGCGGGCGGCCAGGAAGCCGCCGCTGCTGTACACCTTGGACAGGCCTTCGGTGGCGAGCACGACCGGCGCCTCGGCGTCGGCGCCGCGGTGCCGCGGCACGATGCTGGGCACCGACGCGATCAGCATGCGGGTGTACGCATGCTCGGGCGCCGACAGCAGGTCGTCCTTTGCGCGCGCCTCGACCATGTCGCCCAGCCGCAGCACGGCGACCCGGTCGGCGATCTCGGCGACGACGCCGAAATCGTGCGTGATGAACAGCACGCCCGTGCCGTGCTTCGTCTGCAGCTCTTTCACCAGCTTGAGGATCTGGGCCTGCGTGGTCACGTCCAGCGCCGTCGTCGGCTCGTCCGCGATCAGCAGCGCGGGCTCGAGCACGAGCGCCATCGCGATCATGATCCGCTGGCGCTGTCCGCCGGACAGCTGGTGCGGATACGACGCGATGATGCGGTCCGGATCGGGCAGGTGC
>JAKOZZ010000412.1 GCA_029779755.1 Pseudomonadota bacterium | reverse complement strand
CTCGGGGTCCACCCAGTGGACCTGGAAGACACTCTTTGCGAGATCGACGGCATAAGTCATAGCATGCATGGCGGGGCCTCCTTCGTAAGTGGCAGGAAACGCAACCCCACTTTGGCACTCGATGCCGTCAGAAGCGAGGCCCCACCCGCCGACGCGCCCTGCTGCCCGGGAAGGTGGGCGGGAGGCGTCCATACCATCTCGCTGTGCGCCCTGCGGGCGCTTCGCTCAGACATGGTGCTGCAAATTTGAGGTACGAAGCGCGCTGCGCGCGCCGGCCAGTCACCCTGCGCGCCTCGGCTGCGCACACGCCCCCCGGGGCCCGGCCCGTTGCCCGCGCCTTCGCCGAGACGTCCGTTGAGTGCGGAAAACGCGGTGCGGCGGACGGTGCGCGCCGGTGCCTGTTTGCTCATGCCATGATCGCTGTCGTCGCTGTCGTCGCTGTCGTCGCTGCCGTCGATATCACTTCGGCTTGGGTTTCGGCTTCAGCTGCCGTAGCCGTTACCAGGAAGCTCCGTCGAGCGCGCGTGAACGTAGTGCACGCATGCTGACGTGCCGTGACACGGACTCAGCGGCCTCGCTCTCATCACATCGAGTGAATTAGCACGGCGGCTCGGCATCTCGTCGCATGCCTTCGACGCCACTCGGCGCGGCAGGTGGTGGTGGGGCGGATGGGGATGTGTGCGGCGCCGAGCAGCGCAGGCTCGGGCTGGGCGCGCGCAGCGCGCTTCGTACCTCAAACTTGCGGCCCCGTGTTTGAGCGCAGCGCCCGCAGGGCGCGCAGCGAGTCGGGCCGCACCAGCCCGAGTCGAGCAGCGCAGGGCGGTCGGCCCGCAGGGACGACCGCTGCACCCATCCCCACCCGCCCCACCACCACCTGCCGCGCCCAGCGCAGCGAGTCGGGCCGCACCAGCCCGGGACGAGCAGCGCAGGGCAGTCGGCCCGAAGGGCCGATCGCCGCACCCGTCCCCACCCGCCCCACCACCGCCTGACGCGCCCCGCGCAGCGTCAGCGCCCCTTGAACTGCGCGTCCCGCCGCTCCCGGAAGGCCGTCGTACCTTCGGCCAGGTCCTCGGTGAGGCCCACGTCGTGGAAGGAGCGGGACTCCAGCCGCAGCGCCTCGTCCATGTGCATGCCCATCGACCGCTTGACCACCTCCTTGGCGAAGCGGTGCGACAGCGGCGAACGCGA
Source organism: Pseudomonadota bacterium (assembly GCA_029779755.1). Lineage (GTDB taxonomy): Bacteria > Pseudomonadota > Gammaproteobacteria > Burkholderiales > Burkholderiaceae_E > Quisquiliibacterium. The sequence continues at coordinate 3,272 of JAKOZZ010000412.1, read as the reverse complement.
GGCGAGCATCTGGGCGTAGGCGAGGGTGGTCTCGAGGAGCTTGTCCTGCGGCACGATCCGGTTGACCAGTCCGATGCGGTAGGCGTGATCGGCATTCACGCGCTCGCCCGACAGGATGATCTCCATCGCGTGGCCCATGCCGACGATCTGCGGCAGGCGGATCAGGCCGCCGTCGCAGGCGTGGAATCCCCACTTCGCGTCCTGCAGCGCGAACTCCGCGTTGGGCGAGCAGAAGCGCAGGTCGCAGGCCAGCGCCAGCTCGAAGCCGCCGGAGATGGCGAAGCCGTTCACGGCGGCGACGATCGGCTTGAAGATGTCCATGTTGCGGGTGATCCCGCCGAAGCCGGGGCCGTTGGTGAAGCGGCTGCGGAACTCCGGCGCCGGGCGCCGCGCGAAGTTCATCGTGTAGGTCTTGAGGTCGGCGCCCGCGCAGAACGCCTTGTCGCCGGCGCCGGTGATCACCGCGACATAGGCGTCGTCGTCCTCGTCGAAGCGACGCCAGGTCTCGACGAGTCGGTCGTTGGCCTCGAAGTCGAGCGAGTTCATCTTCTCGGGCCGGTCGATGGTGATCAGGCGCACGCGGCCGTGCGCTTCGTAACGGATGTCGGTCATGGCTGTTCGTCGAGGGTGAAGACGGTGTCGGCGTGGTCCACGTGCACGGCGTGCACGCGCGCGCCGATCGAGGCCGGCGCCGAGTCGGCCGAGAGTCGGCCGGTCACGCGCGGACCGGCGTCGAGGTCGACCACGACGATGTCGTAGGGTTGCCGGTCGCGGAACTGTGTCGGGGCACGCCGGATGGTGGTGTAGCTGGCGACGACGCCGCGTGCCGGCACCGACACCGGCTGCAGGTCGGACGACAGGCAGCCCGCGCACACCGGGCGCATCGCGGTGTCGACGCGGCCGCACTGCGCGCAGCGCACCATCTGGAGGGAAGGGGATCGAACGTCGGTGCCCATCACATGCTCCTGCGCAGGATGCTGACGGTGCAGGCCACGCCCGTGCCGCCGAGGTTGTGGGTCATGCCGATCTCGGCGCCCTTGACCTGGTTCGCGTGGGTGCCGCGCAGCTGGCGCACCACTTCGTAGAGCTGGCCGACGCCGGTGGCGCCCACCGGGTGACCCTTGGCGAGCAGGCCGCCGCTGGGGTTGATCGCCACCTGGCCGCCGACCGCGGTGCGGCCTTCCGCGGCCCAGATCGCGCCCTGGCCGCGCGGTGCGAGGCCGAGGTCCTCGCTGTCGATGATCTCGGCGATCGAGAAGCAGTCGTGCAGCTCGACGAGGTCGATGTCGGCCGCGGTTACGCCTGCCATCGCGTAGGCGCGCTGGGCCGCCGACACGGTGGCGTCGAACGAGCACAGGTCGGGGTGGCCGGCGATGCGCGACGCGCCGCGGGTCTGCACGGTGGCGAGCACGTCGACGGGGATGCCGGTGGCCTCGCGCGCCAGCGGCTTGGCGACCAGCACCAGGGCGGCCGCGCCGTCGCTGGTGGGGCAGCAGTCGTACAGCTGCAGCGGGTCGCAGATCGAGGCCGAAGCGGCGATCTGGTCGTCGGAGAGGTCGGCGCCCATCTGGGCGAGCGGGTTCAGCAGGCCGTTGCGCTTGTTCTTGCGCACGACCGCCGACACCTGCGCGCGGGTCGTGCCGTGGCGCTCCGCGTGGATGCGCCACGCCAGCCCGAACAGCCCGGGGAACGTGAGGCCGCTGGGGCCGTCGTGCTCGTTGTCCATCGCGCAGTTCAGCGCCGCGGTGGTCTGCGCGGTGTTCGCGTGCGTCATCGTCTCGACACCCACGACCAGCGCCGCATCGCACTGGCCGCTGGCGATCGCCATCCAGGCGTGCCGGAAGGCGATGCCGCCCGACGCGCACGCGCCCTCGACCTTCGTGCACGGCACGTTGGGCAGGCCCAGCTGGTCGGCGACGATGCCGGCGAGCACCTCCTTGCCGTTGAGCGGGCCGCTGATGAAGTTGCCGAGATAGACGGCGCCGATGCGCGCGCGGTCGATGCCTGCATCGAGCAGGGCCTCGGCCGCGGCGCGCACGCCGAGCTGTTCGATGGGGGTGCCGGCGTGCCGGCCGAACGGGGTCGAGCCGATGCCGACGATGGCGACTTCACGCATGATCGTTCTCCTGTTGGAGGGTCTGGCGCAGATCGGTCTTGAGGATCTTGCCGTAGTTGTTCTTGGGCAGGGCCGCGACGAAGCGGTAGCCTTTCGGGCGCTTGAAGCGGGCGATGTTCTCGAGGCACACCGCGTCGAGGTCGGCGGGACCCGCGGTCGTCCCCGGGCGCAGCACGACGAATGCGATCGCCTCCTCGCCCCAGTCGGGATGCGGCCGCCCGACCACCGAGCACTCGAGCACCGCCGGGTGCAACAGCAGCGCCTCTTCGATCTCGCGCGGGTAGATGTTGGTGCCGCCGCTGATGATCATGTCCTTGGATCGGTCGCGCAGGGTCAGGCATCCGCGCGCGTCCATCGCGCCGATGTCGCCGGTCCAGAGCCAGCCGTCGCGCAGCGCGCTGGCGGTGGCGGCCGGGTTGTTCCAGTAGCCGGCCATCACGCAGTCGCTGCGCGTGATCACCTCGCCCGGCTCGCCGTACGGCAGGTCGCGGCCGGCGTCGTCCACCACGCGCACCTCGACCCCGGTGCGCGGCGTGCCGCAGGAGCCCAGGCGCTGCAGGTGTGCGGGTCCGCCGTCGCCGACGTGGTCGCGCTTGGACAGGCCGGTGATCGTCATCGGCGTCTCGCCCTGTCCGTAGAGCTGGTACAGGCGCGGGCCGAAGCGGTCGAGCGCCTTGACCAGGTCGCTCACGTACATCGGGCCGCCGCCGTAGTAGAGCGTGCGCAGGCCGCCGGGGTCGAAGCCGGGGCCGACCGCCTGCACCAGGCGGGTGATCATCGTGGGCGCGGCGAACATCGTGACGTTGGGATGGCGCCCGAACGCCTCGAGCACTTCCTGGGGCTCGAACCCGCCCAGCACCACCTGATGGCCGCCGGCGAACAGGTGCGGCAGGCCGTACAGACCCGAGCCGTGCGACAGCGGCGCCGCATGCAGCTTGGTGTCGCCCGGCTCGACGCGCTCGATGTCGGCGTGATAGGCGAACGTCATGAACAGCAGGTTGCGGTGCGAGAGCATCGCGCCCTTGGGTTTGCCGGTGGTGCCGCTGGTGTAGAAGATCCAGGCGAGGTCGGTGGGGGCGACCTCGGCGCACGCCATCGGCGGTCCGTCGGCCAGTGCCTCGTAGGCGGCGCTGCCGGCCACGCAGACGAAGGGGGC
>JAKOZZ010000408.1 GCA_029779755.1 Pseudomonadota bacterium | reverse complement strand
TGGTCGAGCGGCGGGGCGAAGCCGAGCGCGTGCAGCGCGCCCAGCAGCGCCGCCGCCGGCAGCCTCAGGCGCTCAGGCAGCCGGGCGCCCGGACTCATCCGCCGTGCCCGGATCGGGCAGCCGCTCCGCGGTCAGCAGGTGCACCTGACGTGCGTCGGCGCGCAGCACTTCGAGGCGGATGCCGTCGAGCACCACCGATTCGCCGCGATGCGGCACCCGCCCGAGCGCGTCGGTGACGAGGCCGCCGATCGTGTCGAATCGGTCGTCGGGCACGTGCGCACCGAAGACCTTGTTGAACTGCGTGATCTCGGTGATGCCGCGCACGCGCCAGCGCGGGCCGTGCGCACCCGGCTCGGCCGCGACGATGTCGTCGGATGCCTCGTGCAGGTCGAACTCGTCCTCGATGTCGCCGACGATCTGCTCGAGCACGTCCTCGATGGTGATCATGCCCGACACGCTGCCGAACTCGTCGACGACGACGGCGATGTGGTTGCGGCTCGCGCGGAAGTCGCGCAGCAGGATGTTCAGCCGCTTCGACTCCGGGATGAAGAACGGCGCCCGCAGCAGCGTGCGCAGTGCGGGCGGATCGCTGCCGTACAGGCGCAGCAGGTCCTTGGCGTGCAGCACGCCGATCACGTTGTCGCGCTCGTGCTCGATGACCGGAAAGCGCGAGTGCCCGGTCTCGATCACGCGCGGCAGGAACGACGCAGGCGGATCGGACACGTCGATCACGTCCATCTGCGAGCGCGGCACCATCACGTCGCCGGCCGCCAGCTCGGACACCTGCAGCACGCCTTCGATCATCGACAGTGCATCGGCGTCGAGCAGTTCGCGGTCGTGCGACGCGCGCAGCAGGCTCAGCAGTTGTTCCCGGTCTTCCGGCGCGCGCAGCAGAAGCGCCGACAGTCGTTCGAACAGCGAGCGCTTCGGCTCGTTGCCCGACAGAGGCTCCGACATTGGGATGATCGGGGAGTGGAAGATCGGGGCAGGATAACCGAACTGCCGCAGGCGGGCCAAACCGCGGACGCACGCCGAGGCATGCGCGGCGTCAGCCCGGACGCGTGTCCGTGTCGCGGTACGGGTCGGGGATGCGCAGCCGCCGCAGCAGCGCGACCTCCAGCGCCTCCATGCGCGCGGCCTCGTCCTCCTGCTCGTGGTCGAAGCCCTGCGCGTGCAGCACGCCGTGGATGACCAGATGCGCGAGGTGGTGATCGAAGCGCTTGCCCTGGCTGCGCGCCTCGCGCGTCACCACCGGCAGGCAGATCACGATGTCGGCGCTGTCCTCGTCGTAGGGGAAGGTGAGCACGTTGGTGGCGTAGTCGCGGCCGCGGTACGTGCGGTTCAGGGCGCGGCCCTCGCGGCTGCCCACGAAGCGGATCGTCAGCCGTGCGTCGCGCTGCAGCGCGCGCTGCGCCCAGCGTCGCACGCGGCGGCGATCGACCGGGCACGCCGGGATCGTCGCGCCGCACTGGATGTCCAGCGTGAGCAGGGGCTGCTCGGGATCAGGCATTGCGCGCGTCGCGCTCGTAGGCGTCGACGATGCGCGCCACCAGCGGGTGCCGGACGACGTCGCTGCTGTCGAACTCGGTGAACGCGATGCCCCGCACGGCGCGCAGGATGCGGCGCGCCTCGTGCAGACCGGACGTCTGCGCGCGCGGCAGGTCGACCTGCGTGATGTCGCCCGTGACCACCGCCCGCGAGCCGAAGCCCATGCGGGTGAGGAACATCTTCATCTGCTCGGGCGTGGTGTTCTGCGCCTCGTCGAGGATGATGAACGCATGGTTGAGCGTGCGACCGCGCATGTAGGCCAGCGGCGCGATCTCGATCGCCTGCTTCTCGAACATGCGCGCCGTGCGCTCGAATCCGAGCAGGTCGTAGAGCGCGTCGTACAGGGGCCGCAGGTAGGGATCGACCTTCTGCGCCAGGTCGCCCGGCAGGAAGCCCAGACGCTCGCCGGCCTCGACCGCGGGGCGGGTCAGCACGATGCGCTTGACCGCGTCGCGCTCCAGCGCGTCGACCGCGCAGGCCACGGCGAGGTAGGTCTTGCCGGTGCCGGCCGGACCGGTGCCGAAGGTGACGTCGTGGCTCAGGATGTTGCGCAGGTACTCGCGCTGACGCGGCGTGCGCCCCTGCAGATCGGTGCGCCGCGTGTGGAGCACCGGCGATTCGTCGATGGGGGCAGGGCCCTCGGCGTGCGCCGGGGCCGCATGGCGGGTGTCCGCGGCATCGGGAGTTTCGAGCGGCGTCCCGGTCCGGCCCGCGGTCGCGGCACCGGAAGCGGCCAGGGCACCGGCCACGGCCACGGCCAGGTCGGAGGCCTCGGCCGCGGTGGCGTGCGCAGACGGCGTCGAGGTCGCAGGCGGCGTCGAGGCCGGGTGCATGGCCGCGGGCGCAGACGCCTCGGCCCCTGCCGTTACCTGCGCCGCCCGGGGCGCGCGCGATGCCGCGGCGCGCTTCGCGCCCGCCGCCGGTCGCGCGGCCGCCGTCGATCGCACGGCCGGGCGCGGGCGCGCGGCCGCACTCTGCAGCTCGACCAGCCCGAGCTGGATGTCGTCGACCGACAGCGCCCGGGTTGCCAGCGACGCGAAGTGTGCGAGCGCGGCGGCGGTCGCACGCGCCGCCGCCGCCGGCCCGTCGATCGCGAACCGCGCGCCACGCCGCTGGATGCGGGTGTCGAACGCCTCGGCGATCTGGCGGATGTTCTGGTCCAGCGGGCCGCACAGGTTCGCCAGGCGCTGGTGTGCGCTGTCGTCGAGCGCGTATTCGACCGTCCGGGCCATGCGGGTCAGTCCTGGATCGGCACGCGGCCGCGCAGCGAATGCGGGTACGCGCGGGTGATCTCGACGTCGATCATGCGTCCGATCAGGCGCTCGGGGCCTTCGAAGTTGACCATGCGGTTGTTGCTGGTGCGGCCGGCGAGCTCGCGCGCATCCTTGCGCGCGTGGCCTTCGACCAGCACGCGCTGCACGCTGCCCACCATCGCTTCGCTGATGCGTCGCGCATTGGCGTCGATCGTCGACTGCAGGCGCTGCAGCCGGCGCAGCTTGACCTCGTGCGGCGTGTCGTCCGGCAGGTCGGCCGCGGGGGTGCCGGGCCGGGCGCTGTAGATGAACGAGAACGAGCTGTCGAAGCCGACGTCCTCGATCAGCTTCATCGTGCGCTCGAAGTCGTCGTCGGTCTCGCCGGGGAAGCCGACGATGAAGTCGGAGCCGATGCAGATGTCGGGACGCGCCTCGCGCAGGCGCCGGATGATGGACTTGTACTCGAGGGCGGTGTAGCCGCGCTTCATCGCCGCCAGCACGCGGTCGGAGCCGGACTGCACCGGCAGGTGCACGTGGGTGGCCAGCTGCGGGATCGTGCGGTGCGCCTCGATCAGCCGCGCGCTGAACTCCTTGGGGTGCGACGTGGTGTAGCGGATGCGCTCGATGCCGGGGATCTCGGCGACATACTCGAGCAGCAGCGCGAAGTCGGCCGTCTCGTCGCCGACCGGCAGCCCGGTCACGCCGCCTTCGCGTCCGGTCATCCGGCCCCGGTAGGCGTTGACGTTCTGACCCAGCAGCGTCACCTCGTGCACGCCCTGGTCGGCCAGTCCGGCGATCTCGATCAGCACGTCCTCCAGCGGGCGCGACACTTCTTCGCCCCGCGTGTAGGGCACGACGCAGAAGCTGCAGTACTTGCTGCAGCCTTCCATGATGGAGACGAACGCGGTCGCACCCTCGACACGCGCGGGCGGCAGGTGGTCGAACTTCTCGATCTCGGGGAAGCTGATGTCGACCTGCGCGCGGCCGCTGTCGATGCGGCGCCGGATCAGGTCGGGCAGCCGGTGCAGCGTCTGCGGGCCGAACACCACGTCGACGTAGGGCGCGCGCTTCACGATCGCCTCGCCTTCCTGGCTGGCCACGCAGCCGCCGACACCGATCAGCAGGCCGGGCTTGTCCTGCTTGAGCTGGCGGATGCGGCCCAGGTCGGAGAAGACCTTGTCCTCGGCCTTCTCGCGCACCGAGCAGGTGTTGAGCAGGATGATGTCGGCCTGCTCGGGATCGTCGGTGGCGACGGCGCCTTCCGACTGCTGCAGGACGTCGGCCATGCGGGCCGAGTCGTATTCGTTCATCTGGCACCCGAAGGTGCGGATGTAGACCTTGCGGGTCATCGTGCTGCGTTTTCCTTGCTGGCTGCGTCGGCGCGTGCCCGGTCGAGCTCGGCCGGGGTGAGGACCCAGACGTCGAGCACCTGGCCCGTGCCGTCGAGGCGGTAGCGCACCGGTGTCGGACTGGCGAGCGCCGTCGGCAGGATGATGATGTTGCCTTCGTTGAACACGCGTGCGCCGGGCGCGAGGCGGATCGGCTTCTCGTCGAGCATGCCCTGTGGGAACTGGGTGACCTGGAGCACGCCGAGGCGGGCTGCCGCCGGGATCGTCCGGTTCTGGGCGTGCGGCCCGGCCCAGGGGGCGAGCAGCGCCAGCATCGCCAGCAGCGATGCGAGGAAGCGTGCGGTACGGTGCATGGCGTCGGGGCGGGGCGGTGCGTGAGGCCGAAGTATGCCTGTTGCGGCCGGCCGCCCAAAACCCCGTAAACGGAACGGCCCGCCGGAGGGGGGCTCCGGCGGGCCGTGCGGCGTCGCGGACGCCGGTGCGGCGCCGCGGTGCCCGGGGGCTGCGTCAGGCGAACACGTAGCCCAGGATGCCCTCGTACACGTAGCCCTCGCCGACGAGTTCGGTCTTCATCGCCTCGGACGTGGTGTACAGGTGGCCGCCGGCCTCACCGTTGAAGAACCGGTGGATCGCCATCGCACCGTCGGTCGCCTCGGCCAGTGCGCGGAAGCCCTCGCCCTCGTACCGGTAACCGTAGCCGCCGGCGATCAGGCCGTCACGCTCGGCGACGTTCATCGTGTAGAAGTGGTCGCCGGTCTCCTTGTGGAAGAAGCGCCACACCGAAGCCCCTTCGTTCTCGCCCGGTGCCCGGAACGCGACCCCGTCGTAGGTCCAGCCCGGTGCTGCGTCGACCGCCGTCTTCTCCGCGTCGCTGGGGGTGAGCAGCTGCTGGACGCGGCCGTTGGCAGCGACCGACAGCAGCTCGTGCACGGCGATCAGGTTGCCGCCGGTGCCGGTGCCGGTCTCGTCCATGAAGCCGGGCGCGCCCGGGTCCTGGATGAAACCGTTGGCCACGCCGTCCTCGTCGAAGACGCCACCGTCGGTGATCGCGAAGCTGACCTTGTAGAAGCCTTCGCCGTGCACGATCTCGGTGGCGATGTCGTGCCACGCGCCGGTGTTGTCCTGCGTCCAGTAGCCGTTGATCGCCTCGTCGTCGGGCACGAAGAGCGTGAAGCTCTGGGTGCCGCCGACCGTGGGGATGCGGGCGAGGAAGTCGAACTGGCCGTAGGGCATCGACAGCCCCTCCGGAAGGTCGTCGGGGGCGGCGGTGTTCGCCAGTCGGACCAGCAGCGGGTCGACGAGCGAGCCGGGTGCGGGTTCGGCGCCGGTGGCGGTGTGCGCCTGCAGCGTCGCGCTGCCGTCGTTGCCGGGCGCGGCCGCCTCGGACAGGCGCAGCGAGCTCACGTGCTGCTGGCGCGCGTCGTCGATGTTGTCGCCGTTGCCGTCGCCGGCGCCGTTGCCGGCCAGCCCGCTGACCACGCTCTCGATGCTGCTCAGCGTGCCGTCGTTGTCGTCGTCGGACTCGACCGTGTCGGACCTGCCGTCACCGTCGGAGTCGCGGTCCGCCTCGCTGCTGTCGCTGCGCCCGTCGTCGTCGGAGTCGTCGTCCAGACGGTCGACCACGCCGTCGTCGTCGCTGTCGACGTCGCCTTCCTCGGCATCGGGGATGCCGTCGTTGTCGTCGTCGTCGTCGTCGAGCTGGTTGTCGTCGGTGCCACCGCCGGCGTTCTCGTCCATGTTGCGGACCTGCACGGTGAACGTGCGCTTGATCAGCCCGCCCTGGCCGTCGGACGCGCCGACTTCGATCTCGTAGCTGTTGTCGCCGCCGGCGTCGCGCGGGTTCTCGAAGTCGGGGGCCTCGCGGAAGCGCAGGTTGCCGGTGACCGGGTCGATCGAGAACAACGCGAGATCGGCGCCACCGGTCAGGCTGAAGGTGACGACGTCACCGTCGACGTCGATCGCGGTGATCGGCGGCAGGTCGGTCAGGTTCTCGGCCAGGTCCATCGCGGCCGGCGAGCGGAACTCGGGCGCGTCGTTGACGTTGAGCACCGTCAGCGCGACGGTCTGCGACACCGATCCGCCACCGCCGTCGCGTGCGGTGATCCGCAGCTCCACGACGCCCACGTCTTCGTTGTCCGGCGTGCCGGACAGCCGGCCGGTGACGGGATCGAGGCTCAGCCAGCCGGGCAGCGGGTCGCCGTTGGCGAGCGTGGCCTCGAAGGTGATCGTGTCGCCGTCGTCGACGTCGGAGATGCCGCTGACGGGCAGCATGTACGACAGCGGCGAGTCTTCGGTCGCCACGATCGGCGCCATCGCGAAGCTGATCGTCGGCGCGTCGTTGGAGCCGGCGATGCGCACGGTCAGGACCGCGCTGCTGGCGGCGCCGGCGCTGTCGCGCATGGTGTAGGTGAAGGTGTCCTTCAGCAGGGTCGCGCTGGAGCGCAGCGCCTGCACCTGCTGCAGCGAGCTGTGCAGACTGTAGACGTAGCTGCCATCGGCGCGCAGCGTCAGCGCGCCATAGGCGCCCGCGAAGGTGCCCGGGTTCGTGACCGCCAGCACGTCGCCGACGTCGAGCTCGAGGTCGTTGCTCAGCACGTTGCCGGCGAACGCGGCGCCGTCCTCGACGACGTTCGCGAAGTCGGGCTGCGCCACCGGCGCGTCGTTGGCCGAGCCGATCGTCAGCGTCAGCAGCGCGGTGTCGCTGGCGCCGATGTTGTCGGTCACCGTGTAGTTGAACACCTCGGTCAGCGTCGCGCCGCCCAGCAGCGACTGGACGTCGCCGTCGGTCTCGTCGACCGCGTAGGTGTAGGTGCCGTCGGCGTTCAGCGTGAGCGTGCCGTACTCGCCTGCGAGCGCGCTGCCCAGCGTGCCGGCAGTGCCGGCGCCCTCGACGCCGCCGCCACGCACCGCGGTGACGGTGAAGCTGCTGCCGGTGTCGGCGTCGGTGTCGTTGGTCAGCACGTTGCCGGTGGCGTCGCTGCCGCCCGCGCCGTTGCCGGCGCCGCCCGACTCGCTGGCCGTGCCGGTGTCGTCCACGCCGATCGGCGTGTCGTTCGTGCCGCTCACGTTGACCGTGAACGTCTGCCCGGTCGACAGCGATCCATCCGTGGCGTTGACCGTGAACGTGTCGCTGGCCGTTCCGCCCGTCAGCGCGTTGACCGCCGCCGCATTGGGCGTGTACGTGTACGCACCGGTCGCGGCATTCACGGTCAGCGTTCCATACGTGCCGACCCGCGTGTATACGCCGGCATTCAGCGTGCCGCCCGTGATGTTCCAGGTGATGCCGTCACCGTCGACGTCGTTGCCGGTGAAGGTGCCCGTGAGGCTCGAGTAGGTGTCCGGCGCGGCCGTGTCGGCCATCGTGCCGGTCACTGCGCCCGAGGTGAACGTCGGCGCATCGTTGACCGAGGTGATGCTGGTGCCCAGCGCGACGCCGGCCGCCGACACCGGCGAGGTGCTGCCGTCGCTGGTGGTGTCGAAGGTGCTGCGCGTTGCGCCCGAGGTGAAGGTCAGCCCGCCCGAGCTGTCGACGGCGTGGACCGTGAGCCCGCCGGGCGTGCCGTGGTAGTTGGCGGCCGGCAGGAAGCGCACCAGGCTGCTCGACGGGAGCAGCAGGGCGGCGCTGGTCGAGACCGTGCCCACGTCGTACCAGGTGCTGCCGTCGGTGGTGTACTGCCACACGCCCTGCGTGGCGCTCACGCTCGCATCGGCGGTGATGGCCACGCCGCCCAGTGTGTCGGCCGGCGTGTAGGCCGTGTCGGGATCGCTGAAGCGGCTGTTGAACAGGCTCGAGACCGTTGCACCCGCCGGATTGGCGGTGTCCTCGTTCACGGCCGCCAGCGTCGCGCCGCTGGTGAACGACGGCGGGTTGTTGACCTGCGTGATGCTGAGCGTGCTGGTGGCCGACGAGCTGCTGCCGTCTCCGGCCACGGCCTCGACGGTGAGCGTACGCGACACCAGCGAGTCGGTGCCGGTGTTCTGGTACTGCACCTGACGGGCGATCGTCTGCGCGATCGTGTCGTTGACCGAGGTGGCCGAGATCAGGCGGATGTTGTCGATGTACAGGTTCGAGCCGACGAACAGGCCACCCGAGCCGTCGTAGGTGCCGCCGACGAACTCGAAGCGGTAGTCGCCCGCGACCAGGCCCGTCTTGGTGACGGTGACGAAGCCGGCGGTGTCGGCACCGCGCTGCGCGAACAGGATGATGTTGTCGGCCGACGTGCTGGTCGAAGGCGTGCTGTTCGAGATGAAGTTGCCGCTGCCGTCGACGCGCCGCAGCAGGCCGAAGACCTCGTAGTCGTCGCCGCTGCCCACCGCCTTGAACTCCAGCGACAGCGAGTCGCCGGCCTCGGCCGAGAACACCGTGCTCGTGGCGTACGGACCGTGGATCGACCCGTATCCGTCGGGCTGGAACCTTCCGGGCGAGTTCTGGTCACCGAGGACGATGTTGCCGGAGCTGGACAGATACAGGGCCTTGGTGCCGTTGACGCCTTGGCCGGCAGCCACGGACCCGTTGAACGACATGCCATCCGACGACTGGATGTTCACCGTGCCGGTGCCGCCCGAATACGTGCTGTTGCCGTCCGAATTGTTCGCCAGGGGCACGCTGAGGCCGTCGAGGTTGATCTCGCCGGCGCTGTCGCCGTACTGCCCGTCGACCACCGTCCAGTTGTTCTCGCCTTCCTCGAAGCCGGCGTTGGGCAGCGGGCTGGAGAACAGGATCTTCAGCGCCTGGCCGTTCTGGCCGTTCTCGACCGCGTCGACCGAGCCGATGCGTTCGCGGCCGCTGCCGTTGCCCAGGTAGACGTCGGTGCCGTCGATGGAGATCGCGCCGGCTGCATTGGGCGTCGGATTGCTGGTCAGCGTGAACTGGTCGCCGCTGTTGGGGCTGGCCAGGCTGAAGCGCAGGTAGCCTTCGGTGAAGGTGCTGCCGCCCGACACGGTGATGTCGCTGTCGAGCGTGAAGGCGGCGCCGCCTTCGGTGTACGCGATGGTGCCGTCGAGGCTGCCGATGCTCGGCGCCAGCAGACCGGAGAACCCGGCGACGTCGATCGCCGCCGTCTCGACGTTGCCGATCGTGGTCTCGAGCACCCAGTCGCCGCCCAGCGCGGCCGCGCCGGTCGCGTCGGCGGACGCCGCGACGTCGGCACCCGTCAGCGACGAGAGCAGTGCGAGGAACGACGCGCCGATCTGTCCGGCGCCGATGTCGCAGCCGTACAGCAGCAGATCGCCGTCCGCGGCGAGCGCTTCGCCGACGGCCTGCCACTGCGCGGCGCCCGCCTGCAGGGCCTGCGCGTCGATCGTGCTGCCGCCCAGGATCAGGCGACCCGGCTCGCCGTGCGAGAAGATCTGGATCGACGACAGGTTCGTGCGGCCGACGAGCGCGGCCAGGATCTGCGTGAGTCCGTCGCTGCCGGCCTCCAGTACGACCACCTCCGCACCCTGGGCCGATGCTGCGATGAGTGCATGCTGTTCGATCCGTGCGTCGACGAAGATGAGGGTGTTCTGTGCTGCTCCGGTGTCCAGTGCCATGTATGCGTCCCGTGTTGGAGGTGCCCATCCACGGATCGCGGAAGCATCCAGGGGGCGGGATCGTGGGCAATGCCGATCTCGACCCTGGCTCCGGGCCAACAGCCCGGAAGGACGCGTCCCTTTGGGGATTCGTGGTTGTTGTGGCTATTTTCGAGAGGGGACGGTTCAGGAAGCGGGGGGATAAACGGCGGCGAACCCGGTCAGTTCGTTCCACATGACAAAAATCACGGTTCGAATGTGACGAAATGCACGGTGGCGACGAAATGCGCGGTGCTCAACGCTTCGGGGGAGGTCCGGCGCGTGCGCGGCCGGCCGCCCGCCGCGTTCAGCCCGGGCGTCCTTCGCTGGCAAAGCGCGGCATCTGCACCAGCACCCGTACGAGCTCCGACTGACGGATCACGCCGAGCTTCTCGTAGACCTGACGCAGCTGGGTGCGGACCGTGGCGATCGACACCCGCCGGTCGCTGGCGATGCGCTCCGGCGTGTGCCCCTGCGCTACGCCGATCGCCACCAGCGCCTCGGCCGGCGTGAGGTCGTAGGCGGTGCAGATCAGCAGCGGGTCGAGACAGACCTCGCCGCCGAGCGGGCGGGCGACCGCCACCGCACAGGGGTGATCACCGAAGGCATGGAGCGAGGGGTCGGGGTGCACCGGCAGGAGCACGACGATCTGCCCCGGCTGACCCCCGACGGGCGCAAGTCGGACGACGCGGCGTGGCGCTTCGGGCGCCGCGTGCGGAGGAGAAGCTGAGGGCGATGCCGCCGGTGACGGTGCCGATCCGTCGAGATCGAGTTCGAGTTCGAACAGCGCGGAGGCCAGCGCGCGGCTGCCGTCGATCTCCTGGGCGTCGAGGAATCCGTCGCGCTCGCACAGTGCGCCGCCCGAGCGCAGCAGCCGGTCGGCAGCGGGATTGCAGTACCCGATCAGGCGAGTGGAGTGCACGGCCAGCACCGCCTGGTCGAGCGGGTCGAGCAGCGCATGGTCGGCGAGCATGCGCGGATGATCGCGTTGCACCGCGACGAACAGGGCGAGCGCACGGCTCAGGTGGCTGCGCACGCGTTCGAAGCGGGCGATCTCGGCGGCCGACATCGGCTGCATGTCGACGGAGCGGTGCAGCCCGACGAACACGACGAACTCGTCGGTGTCGATCAGCTTGGTTGCGGACATGTGCCGCCCGCCCCACGGCACCAGGTAGTCCCGGAAGAACGGGTGCGTGGCGACGAACGTGTCGTCGAAATGCTCGTGGTCGTGGAACCACGCGCCGAGCGGGATCGGGGTGGCCAGCGGAATGCGCGGATTGATCGCGTGATACGTGGTGATGTACTGCAGCCATCCGGCCGCCGGCGGTCCGCCACGTCCGAACGAGAACATCGGCGAGCCGTTCGCCTTGAACACGCCCAGGATCTGGACACTCCACAGGCCGAACACGTCCATCAGGGCCGCGCAGACATCCGCCCAGGGCCGTGCACCGGCGCCGGCCTCGTAGGCAAGGGCCACCAGGCCGTCCAGCGGGTCGGTTCCAGGTGTGGTCGGGTCGTGTGCGGTCATCGGGTCGTGTGCGGTCATTGCATGCGCGCGGACTGGCCGGCAGTCGCGGGCCGCAGTCGGGGCAGTTCCAGCAGCATCCGCACCATCTCCGACTGCCGGCGCACGCCCATCTTCTCGAACACCCCGCGCAGCTGGGTGCGCACGGTGGTCAGGCTGACCCTGCGCGATCGGGCGACCTCTTCGGGCGATGCGCCCTCGGCGATTGCGGTGGCGACCCGCGCCTCGGCGGGCGACAGGCCGAACGCCAGTGACACGATCAGCGGATCCAGCCGGGTGGGGGCGTCGAGCGGATGGACGACGAGGACCGCGCAGGCCTCGTCGCCGAACGATCGCATGGTGTCGTTGGGACGCACCGCGATGGCGAACACCAGCACGTCGGCCGCGCCGGCCGCTCCGTCGATCCGCAGCAGTGCGCGATCCGTCCGGTCGTCCGGCGGCGCGCCAGGGAGCACGATGGCGCCGCGATCCACGGCTGCCTCGGGCCTTCGGGGCGAGGCCAGACCGAGCGACTCGATCGCGGATGCGAGTGCCTGGCTGCCCCGCAGGTGCACGCCGTCGAGATGGCCCCTGCGATCGACGAGTGTCGAGCCGGATGCAATCAATTCAGCCGCCGCGGGGTTCCGATAGGTGATACGGCGGGCGGCGTCGACGATGATCACGCCTTGCGGCATGACCTCCAGCAGCGTGTGTCCCGCCACCGACATCGGCCGGCTTGCCTGTCGCCTCAGGTGGATGCGCACGGCGCGTTCGAGGTGCACGCGGATCGGCTCGACGCGCATCACCCCGTCATCGTCCAGCGGCGGGCTGCCGACCCCCTTGAACAGGCTCAGCAGCACGAGCCGCTCCTCGTCGGCGAAGAGCAGCGTCGTGGACGCGTGTCGGCCGCCCAGGGGGATCAGGTACTCCTGGAAATAGGGGCTTTGTGCAACGAAGTCGTCATCGAAGTGCTCGTGGTCGTGCACCCAATGGCCGACCCGCAGGTGCGGCAGCAACGACCGGCGCGGGTCGATCTCGTGATAGCGGGTGAGGTGTTGCAGTGCGGCTTCCGGCGCACGCGGCCCACCCTCCAGTGCGAAGGTGATGGCGCCGCTGCGCCGGAGCATGCCGAGGATCTGCACGCACCAGAGGTCCATGGCGGCGCACACCGCATCGCAGGCGTCCCGCCACGGGCGCACGCCGGCCGCCGCCTCGTAGGCGGCGGCGACGACCTCGTCCATCGCGAACGATGGCGCGGCCCCGGGGGGTGGAGCGGCGGGGATCATGCAGGGACCTCGAGACGGGAAGAAGGCGGATGCGCAACGAAGCTACCAGCCAGTATCAAGGCGTGCGCCACCGCACTTCCATCCACCATTGTGTGGATGCCGCGCGGTGTCATCGGGAGAACTGCAAGGATGTGGACCGCACCGGCGTCGGCAGGGCGCCGGCAAGCCGCCGGAAGCAAAAAGGCCAACCCCGAAGAGTTGGCCTCAATGCAATTTTGATCTGGTGGCGCATCAGGGACTCGAACCCCGGACCTGCGGATTATGATTCCGTCGCTCTAACCAACTGAGCTAATGCGCCGAAGGGGGCGAACTATAGCGACGCTCCTGCCGGATGTCAAAGCGGCCGTTTCGCTGCCGCCGCCGGCGGGTGTCGGCCTCCTGCGGCTGGGTCAGGATTCGCCGTCGGCGAGCGCGGGGAACAC
>JAKOZZ010000376.1 GCA_029779755.1 Pseudomonadota bacterium | reverse complement strand
CCGAACTTTTCTACGCTCATCGTCGTCTTCGCTTGTTGTTGCGGTTCAGGGGAGAGGCAGCGTGACCGGCACCGCGGCCCGCGGGGGCCGCGGCGCCGGTCACGGCCGGTGCGTCAGGCGGCCGCTTTCGGCAGCACGCCGTCCTTGCGGAACATCTCGCGGATGCCGCGCACTGCCTGGCGGATGCGGTGTTCGTTCTCGATCAGCGCGAAGCGCACGTGGTCGTCGCCATGCTCGCCGAAGCCCACGCCCGGCGACACGGCCACGCGTGCCTCGTTCAGCAGCTTCTTTGCGAAGTCGAGCGAACCCATCGCACGATAGTGGTCGGGGATCTTCGCCCAGATGTACATCGAGGCCTTGGGCACGTCGACCATCCAGCCGATCTCGTGCAGGCCGTTGGCGAGCACGTCGCGCCGCTTCTGGTACTTCTGGCGCACCTCCTCGACGCAGTCCTGCGGACCGTCGAGTGCGGCGATCGCGGCCACCTGGATCGGGGTGAAGGTGCCGTAGTCGTGGTAGCTCTTCATGCGCGCGAGCGCCGCGACCAGGTCGCGGTTGCCGACCATGAAGCCGATGCGCCAGCCGGCCATGTTGTAGCTCTTGCTCATCGTGAAGAACTCGACGGCGACATCGCGCGCGCCGGGCACTTCCATGATCGACGGCGCACGGAAATCGTCATAGACGATGTCGGCGTAGGCCAGGTCGTGCACGACGATGATGTCGTGCTGGCGCGCCAGCGCGATCACCCGTTCGAAGAACGGCAGGTCGACGCACATCGCGGTGGGATTGCTCGGGAAGCCGATGATGATCATCTTCGGCTTCGGGTTGGTCTCGGCGATGGCCGTCTCGAGCTCGGCAAGAAAGTCGACCCCCGACGCCATGCGCACCGCGCGCGTCTGCGCGCCGGCGATCACCGCGCCGAAGATGTGGATCGGGTAGCTGGGGTTGGGCACCAGCACCACGTCGCCCTGGTCGAGCGTGGCCAGCATCATGTGGGCCAGGCCTTCCTTGGACCCGATGGTGACGATCGCTTCCGTCTCGGGGTCGATCTCGACGTTGTAGCGGCGGCGGTACCAGTCGGAGATCGCCTTGCGCAGGCGCGGGATGCCTTTCGACACCGAATAGCCGTGGGTGTGCGGCTTCTGCGACGCCTCGACGAGCTTGTCGATGATGTGCTGCGGGGCCGGTCCGTCGGGATCGCCCATGCTCATGTCGATGATGTCCTCGCCACGGCGGCGCGCGGCCATCTTGAGCTCGGCGGTGATGTTGAAGACGTAGGGGGGAAGGCGCTTGATGCGCGAGAACTCGCGAGACGAAGCCACGATCACATCTCCATCGGGCACGGCGGCCCGAACGGTGGCCCTTCGACGGGGAAAGGCCGGGTGCCCTTCGATCAGGAAAGGCGACAAGGCCCTTCTTCGGGAAAGGCCGCGGGGTTCGCTGCCGCAACGGATTGCGCTGCGCTGCAACGAACTCAATAATGTAGCATTATCAGGAACTTAGATCACGAACTTCGGGCCTCGCACCGCGCGGCCCGCCCGCATAATCCACGGAACATCGACCCATGAAGTTGCATGTCGACGTCAATACCGCGCTGAACACCGTCACGGCCTACGGCGTCGGGTACGTCGAGATCAATCGCCAGAGGCATTCCGGTGCCGTGCTGGTGCGCCCCCAGGGCGAAGTCCTGGCGTGGGCGCCCGCGTCCTTCGACGCACTGGCGGCCGCCGATTTCGAGTCGCTGCTCGAGCAGCGACCGGAACTCGTCGTGCTCGGCACAGGTGATCGCCAGCGCTTCCCCCACCCGCGCCTGACGGCGGCCCTGACCGCCGTGCGCATCGGGGTCGAGGCGATGGACACGCGGGCGGCGTGCCGCACGTACAACATCCTGATGAGCGAGGGCCGCAAGGTCGTCGCGGCGCTGCTGCCGCTCTGAACCGACCGCTCCGCGCAGGCGTGCGCCGCCGCCCGAAGACCGACCCGGGATCGACACGGGGCTGTGCTATCGTGTGCCGCATTCGTTCGAAGGAGTCCGTTTCGTGGCCGTCGCCGTCGGCAAATCCGTCCCCGAGTTCACTGCCGCCTGCACGGGCGGAGACTTCACCTTGTCGGCCCACCAGGGCAGCAAGGTCGTGCTGTACTTCTACCCGAAGGACAACACGCCCGGCTGCACGAACGAAGGCACCGATTTCGGCGAGCGCATCGACAGGTTCCGCGCAGCGGGCACCGTGGTCGTCGGCGTCTCGCGCGACAGCCTGAAATCCCACGAAGGATTCAAGTCGAAGCTCGGTTTTCCGTTCGAACTGATCTCCGATCCCGACGAAGCCCTGTGCACGCTGTTCGACGTCATCAAGATGAAGAACATGTACGGCAAGCAGGTGCGCGGCATCGAACGCTCCACGTTCGTGATCGGTGCCGACGGCACGCTCGTGCGCGAATGGCGTGCCGTGAAGGTGCCGGGCCACGTCGACGAAGTCCTGGAGTTCGTGCAATCAATCTGACCGCTGCGCCGCATGTCCGGCCCAACCCAGACCTCCTGATCGCGCCGCCCGCGGCCGTCGAGCGTCGGCGTCGACCGACCCGACGGCTTTTTTGTTGACCTCCTCCCCCCTCCGATGCCGCTGCCCAAACCTCCCAGCAAGCCCGCCACCCTGCTCGACATGACGGTTGCCTCCAAGGCGCGCGCGCGGCGTATCGGCGTCCAGCCGCCGCCCGAGGCGCCGGCGGCGGCATCTGCCGCGATCGTCCCTGTCGCCGCAGTCGCTCCGGTCGCTCCGGTCGTCCTGTCGCAGACCGCTGCGACTGCGCCAGCCGCAGTCGCCGATATTGCCGACGTTGCCGTCGTCACGACCGAGTCCACACGCACGACGCGTCGCAAGGCCGCGCCGGGCGGTCCGACCGCACGCGCTCCTGCGGCGATCACTCGACCCGAAGACGCCGCGGGCACGCTGGCGGCACCACGTGCAACGCAGGCGCCCACGGCACCGACAGGCGTCAACCCGCCGGATGCCAGCGCCGCGCCTTCGGACACACGCGCCGTGCGCCAGACACCCGAACCGCGCCGGGTCGCACCGGTCGCCGCTGCGCGCACGCCGGTCGCCGAAGGCGAACGCAAGCTGTTCGTTCTCGACACGAACGTGCTGATGCACGACCCCAGCAGCCTGTTCCGCTTCGCCGAGCACGACGTGTTCGTGCCGATGATGACGCTCGAGGAACTCGACAACCACAAGCGCGGCATGTCGGAGGTGTCGCGCAACGCGCGTCAGGTCAGCCGCACGCTCGACGAACTGATCGCGCAAGGCGAATCGACGATCGACGAAGGCATTGCGCTGGCCTCGCTCGGCAATCGCGATGCCGCGGGCCGGCTGTTCTTCCAGACCCGGATGATCGAAGCCGAACTGCCCGGTTCGCTGCCGGTCGGCAAGGCCGACAACCAGATCCTGGGCGTGGTGAAGGCGCTGCAGAAGGAATCGCCTGCGCGTCAGGTCGTGCTGGTGTCCAAGGACATCAACATGCGGATCAAGGCGCGCGCCCTCGGGCTGCCCGCCGAGGACTACCGCAACGACCAGGTGCTCGAAGACACCGATCTGCTGTACTCGGGCCTGCTCGCCCTGCCGCCCGACTTCTGGGACCGGCACGGCAAGGGGGTCGAGTCGTGGCAGCAGGCCGGCTCGACCTTCTATCGCATCAGCGGGCCTCTCGTGCCTTCGATGATGATCAACCAGTTCGTGTACCTCGACGGCGAAATGCCGCTGGTCGCGCAGGTCAAGGAGCTGAACGGACGCACGGCGGTGCTGCAGACGCTGCGCGACTTCGCGCACCACAAGAACGCGGTCTGGGGCATCGTCGCGCGCAACCGCGAACAGAACTTCGCGCTGAACCTGCTGATGCATCCCGACATCGACTTCGTGTCGCTGCTGGGCCAGGCCGGCACCGGCAAGACGCTGCTCGCACTCGCCGCCGGTCTGTCGCAGGTGATCGAAGCCAAGCGCTTCACCGAGATCATCATGACGCGCGCGACCGTGCCGGTCGGCGACGACATCGGCTACCTGCCCGGTACCGAGGAAGAGAAGATGCAGCCCTGGATGGGTGCGCTCGAGGACAACCTCGAGGTGCTCAACCAGGGGGACCGCGCGGCGGGCGAGTGGGGTCGCTCGGCAACCAGCGACCTGATCCGCACGCGTGTGAAGGTCAAGGCGCTGTCGTTCATGCGCGGACGCACGTTCATCAACAAGTTCCTGATCATCGACGAAGCGCAGAACCTGACGCCAAAGCAGATGAAGACGCTGATCACGCGCGCCGGTCCGGGCACGAAGGTCGTGTGCCTGGGCAACATCGCGCAGATCGACACGCCCTACCTCACCGAGGGATCGTCCGGCCTCACGTACGTGGTCGACCGCTTCAAGGGATGGGCGCATTCGGGGCATGTGACCCTGCAGCGCGGCGAACGCTCGCGTCTGGCGGACTTCGCCGGCGAAGCGCTGTAGACGCTGCCGAAGCGCTGAAGCGGAACGGGGGTGGTCGGGGCGCCGAATTGGGTCCGGTACCATCGCGCCTCCATCCCGCCCCCGTCCAGGAGATCACAGATGCAGCGCAGGAAATTCCTCAGCCGCGCCGGCGCCGCCGGCGGCGTGCTTGCCGCCGGCGCGGCCCCCGCCATCGCGCAGACCGGGACGCCCGAGATCCGATGGCGGATCGCGTCGAGCTATCCGAAGTCGCTGACATCGATCTTCGGCGCCATGGAGATGCTGACCAGACGTGTGGGCGAACTCACCGGCGGCAGGTTCAACGTCACGCTGCATGCCGCGGGCGAGCTCGTGCCGGCGCTCGGCGTGTTCGACGCCGTGCAGAAGGGCACGGTCGAAGCCGGGCACACGGCCAGCTACTTCTACATCGGCAAGGATCCGGCGTTCGGCTTTCATACGGCACTGCCGTTCGGCCTGAACATGCGCGCGCAGAACGCGTGGCTGTACGAAGGCGGCGGCCAGGAACTGCTCGACGAGTTCTATGCCGACTACGACGTGATGTCGATGGCCGTCGGCAATACCGGCGCCCAGATGGCGGGCTGGTATCGCAAGGAGATCAAGAGCGTCAACGATCTCAAGGGACTGAAGTTCCGGGTGGGGGGCCTCGCCGGCATGGTGCTGCAGAAGCTCGGCGTGGTGCCGCAGCAGCTCGCGGCAGGCGACCTCTACCCCGCACTCGAGAAAGGCGTGATCGACGCCGCCGAGTTCGTCGGGCCGCTCGACGACGAGAAGCTCGGTCTGTTCAAGGTGGCCAAGTACTACTACGCGCCCGGCTGGTGGGAAGGTGGCGCCTCGCTCGGACTGTTCATCAACCGCAAGGCCTGGGCAGCCCTTCCGCCGCTCTACCAGGTAGCGATGCGCACGGCCGCCGCCGAAGCCAATCAGTGGCTGACGGTCAAGTACGACACCGAGAATCCGCAGGCGCTGCGTCGCCTGGTGGCGGGCGGCGCACAGCTGCGCAGTTTCCCGAAGGATGTCACGCAGGCGTCCTACACCGCGGCCAACGAACTGTTCGACGAGATGTCGGCCAAGAGCCCCGCGTTCAAGAAGATCTTCGCGCACTGGTCGAAGTTCCGCGCCGAGCAGGTGATGTGGCAACAGTTCTGTGACCTGCCGTTCGACAACATGATGAGCGGGCTGCTGCGCAAGAAGTAGCGTGCGTCCAGGCGCGGCGCCGTTCGCCCGAGGCGCCGCTCCAGAACGAACAAGGGGCGACGCCAGGCGCCGCCCCTCGATGTTCGACACGCGCGCGCACGTGTCACGCGCGCTGCTCGGGCACGATCACTTCTTCTCGAACTTCTCGGCCCAGACCTTCTTGCCTTCCATGATCGCGTTGTACAGCTCGGGCGCCTTGCCACCGATCTCCTTGATCAGCTCGCCCTGACCGACCCGCGCGACCTTGGCCCAAGCTTCGCGTTGTTCGGCCGTCAGCTCGTGCACGAAGCCGCCCTTCTTGCGGAACTCCTCCATCTTCGGCCGCTCGGTGTCCATCACCTGCTTGCGCGCCCAGTTCGCATCGGGCAACGCCTTCTGCAGCTTCTCGCGCAACGCGGGTTTCAGACCGTCGAACAGCGCCTTGTTCATCAGGAACACGGACGGGTGGTGGTAGTGGCGCGTCATCACGTAGTGCGGCGCACTTTGCGCCGCGGGCGTCGTCACGTAGAACAGGAACGGCAGGTCCGCACCTTTGACGAGCCCGCTCTGCAGACCCGGCCAGAGTTCGGACAGCGGCAGCTGGACACCGTTCGCGCCCATCGACTTGAAGAAGTTCTTGGACGCGGGTGACGGCGAGACCCGGATCTTCTGGCCCTTGATGCTGTCGGGCGTCAGGCAGGCCCAGGTGCAGACCACGTCGTTCCAGCCGACGTCGGCGATCAGCAGCTGCTCGATGCCCTTCTCTGCGTAGTACTTCTTCGTCAGCGGCACGGCATAGTTGTCGGTGACCCAGGCACGTTCTTCGTCGTTCTTCCACAGGTAGGGCGTGTTCATCACGGCGCCCTCGGGCATCGTGACCGCTCCGGCCGCGTACGACGACGCGCCGAACTGCACCCGCCCGCGCACGACCTGCTGCCACATCTCCTGCTCGTTGCCGATGAACTGGAATTCGATCATGGCCTCGTTGCCGGCGGCGGCATTGAAGTCATTGATGAACTTCATCACGATGTCGTGCAGCACGGATCCCGGCTGCGCTGCAGTCCCCAGCTTCCACACGTCCTTCGCCGACGCCGGCACTGCCGCGAACGCCGCGACGGCCGCAACCACGGCCCCGATGACTCGCCTTCTGATCTTCATGTTGTCTCCTTCCACGTTGTTGGAATGAATGTCCGGACAGAACCGGCACGAAGATCAATGTAGACGCGAACGCGCGCGGAGGACACCCGCACATGCGGTTTGCATTGCACTGGATGAAACGCACGGCATCAGGACTTTCACCAAGCCTTCACCGAAACTTCATGGGCGATGGCTATTCGTAGCTACCACCACTACCGCTGCCGCCTGAACATGGACGTTTTGGCTCCGGCCGGCGCTGCGCGCCTTGACTTCGGCTGCGCCGAAGTCAGCCTTCACCGAAACTTCATGGGCGATGGCTATTCGTAGCTACCACCACTACCGCTGCCGCCCATGAAGTTTTCGAACTTGGTGTATTGGCCGAGGAAGGTGAGGCGGACGCTGCCGATGGGGCCATTGCGCTGCTTGCCGATGATGATCTCGGCTGTGCCCTTGTCCGGCGAGTCGGCGTTGTAGACCTCATCGCGGTAGATGAACAGGATCACGTCGGCGTCCTGCTCGATGGCGCCGGATTCGCGCAGGTCGGACATCACGGGGCGCTTGTTGGGGCGCTGCTCGAGCGATCGATTCAACTGGGACAGGGCGATCACCGGGCAGTGCAGTTCCTTGGCCAGGGCCTTGAGGCCGCGCGAGATTTCGGAGATCTCGGTGGCGCGGTTCTCGCCACCGCCGGTGGCCGACGACATCAGCTGCAGGTAGTCGACGATGATCAGGCCGAGCTGGCCACACTGGCGCGACAGACGGCGCGAGCGCGCGCGCAGTTCGAGTGCGTTCAGCGCGGGCGTCTCGTCGATGTGCAGTTGCGCCTCCTGCATCTTCTGGATCGCACTGGTCAGCCGCGGCCAGTCGTCGTCGACCAGGCGACCGGTGCGCAGACGTTGCTGGTCGAGGCGGCCGACGGAACACACCATCCGCATCGCCAACTGGGTGGCGCCCATCTCCATCGAGAACACCGCCACCGGCAGGCCCTCCTCGACCGCGACGTGTTCGCCGATGTTCAAGGAGAACGCCGTCTTGCCCATCGAAGGGCGGCCGGCCACGATGATCAGGTCGCCGGGCTGCATGCCCGAGGTCATCTTGTCGAGGTCGGCGAAGCCGGTGGCGACGCCCGTCACGTCGCCGGTGTTGCCCTGGCTGTAGAGCTGGTCGATGCGTTCGACGACCTTGGTCAGCAGGTCCTGAAGCGGATGGAACCCCGCGCTGCCGCGCGAGCCTTCCTCGGAGATGCGGAAGATCTTGGATTCAGCCTCGTCGAGGATCTGCTTGGTGTCCCTGCCCTGGGGATTCAATGCATTCGACGCGATCTCATCGGAGGTGGCGATGAGGTTGCGCAGGATCGCGCGGTCGCGAACGATCTCGCCGTAACGGCGGATGTTGGCCGCCGACGGTGTCTCCTGCGCCAAGGCGTTCAGGTACTGCAGCCCCCCGACTTCATCGGCCTTGCCGAGGGTCTTGAGGGCCTCGAACACGGTCACCACGTCGGCCGGCTGACTGCGCTCGATCAGCCGCGCGATCTGCTGCCAGATCAGGCGGTGGTCGTAGCGATAGAAGTCTTCTTCGCGCAGCAGGTCTGCGACCCGATCGAACGCCTGGTTGTCGAGCATCAGCCCGCCAAGCACCGACTGTTCGGCTTCGATCGAGTGCGGCGGCACGCGCAATGCGGCGACCTCGCGGTCCCCTTGCTGCGGACCGGAGCTGGCATTGGAGGCAAGGATCGCAGACATGCGTGTATGGTACCGAAGCGGGGTTCAGCGAAGCGGAAAAAGCAGAGAGGGCGCCGAAGCGCCCTCTTGCAGGAGCGGCACCGAAGCACCGCCCGGCACGCACAGCGCCGAAGCGCCTTCGTGCAGGAACGACGCCGCTGCGCCGTCCCGATCGACCGAGTCCCTTACGGCGTCAGGCGGTCTCGCCCAGCACCGCAATGGTGATCTCGACCGCGACGTCCGAGTGCAGCGCAACGGTGACCTTGTGGTCGCCGACGATCTTCAGCGGACCGGCCGGCAGACGCACCATGGCTTTCTCGACCGTGAAACCCTGCTTGCCCAGCGCATCGGCGATGTCGAAGTTCGTGACCGAACCGAACAGACGGCCATCGACACCAGCCTTCTGCGAGACCTGAACGGTGAGACCTTCGAGTTTCTGGCCCACGGACTGTGCGGCGGCGAGCTTGTCGGCCTGCACTTTCTCGAGTTCGGCGCGACGGGCCTCGAACTCCTTGATGGCGACTTCCGTCGCGCGACGGGCCTTGCCCTTCGGGATCAGGAAGTTGCGTGCATAGCCGTCCTTGACACGCACCACGTCACCGAGCGCGCCCAGGTTGACGACTTTCTCGAGCAGGATGATCTGCATCTGTGTTCTCCCCGTGCTCAGTGGTTGTCGGTGAAGGGCAGCAGCGCGAGGAAGCGCGCGCGCTTGATCGCGTCGGTCAGCTGACGCTGATACTTGGCCTTCGTGCCGGTCAGACGGGCCGGAATGATCTTGCCGGTCTCGGTGATGAAGTCCTTCAGCACCTCGATGTCCTTGTAGTCGATCCACTCGACCTTGTCGGCCGTGAAGCGGCAGAACTTCTTGCGCTTGAACAGCGCGCTCTGGGTCGGACGCTTCTTCTTGTTGTCCTTGGCACCGCGGCGGAAATACGCCATGTCACACCTCGTTCAATTCAAATTCAGTTACGTGGAGCACCAGCACCTTCGAGTCCCTGCGCCTGCGTGCGAGAAAGCCCCGTACCCGCAGTCGCGCGCCCAGTGCGATCCGGTCGGCCGATTCGGCGACCGCGCCTGCGAACAGCGCGGAGATCTCGAGGGAGACGTCGCGCCGAGCGCCGGCTTCACGCTGGGAAGAGCCGTGGCTCAGGAGCGCACCGAGCAGCGGAATCCCTGCCGGGCTGTACCTGAGCGCGTCGCGCCCCTCGAGCACCGCATCGAGTTCGACGCGGTTCGCCGCTTCGCCGGCACGACCGTCCGAAGGCGGAGTGCCGTGGCGGGCGTCGCCGGTCGGGGTCGATGGACGCGTACGGGAATCCTCCAGGATGCTGTTGCGACCGAAGCGGCCTTACTGCGCAGCGGCCGGAGCCGCGGGCGCGGGCTCCGAGGTCGCCTTGCGGGCCTCTTCCTTCTGGATCTGCTTCCACATCGGCGACGGGCCGGTCTCGGCCTTGCGCATCGCAACCGTCAGGTGGCGCAGAACGGCGTCGTTGAAGCGGAACGCATGCTCGAGCTCGCCCAGCGTGGCCGGACCGCACTCGATGTTCATCAGCACGTAGTGGGCCTTGGCGATCTTCTGGATCGGGAAGGTCAGCTGGCGACGCCCCCAGTCCTCGATGCGATGGACCTTGCCCTGCTGGGACTCCAGAAGCGCCTTGTAGCGCTCGATCATCGCGGGCACCTGCTCGCTCTGATCCGGGTGGACGATGAATACGATTTCGTAGTGACGCATTGACTCTCCTTGTGGACATTGACCACGCCGCACGATCCCCCCGGAGGGGTCCCGATCGGACATGGGCCACGACGTTCGTGGCAACGGCCGCCCGCTGGCGTCTTTCCGGGCGGCAAGGGAACCCGAGACTCTATCAGGAAACCGGTGGAATCGTCCAGTCGGACTCGATCCCGTCGAACAACCGCCCCAGGATCAGCCGCTCGCGCGCGTCGATGCGCCGAAGGAAATCGCTGGCGCCGCCGATCCGCCGGAACGCCTCGAACCCGTCGACCAGGAACCGATGCATGGCCGACAGCCCCGCGAGGCGCGCGGGCCCGCCCATGGATGTCAGAAGACGGCCGATCAGCGGATGCCGGACGAGGCGGTCCAGCGAACGCCCGACCGTCAGCACCAGGTCGAGCTGATGCGTGCGTTCGGCACGCGCGGCGCTGACGCGGTAGGCGCGCGCATAGGCGGCCTCGGTCAGCGGGGTGGTGGCGCCGGGCCGCAACGCCGTGGCCAGCGCCGCGTCGAGGCGCTCCGACAGGGCGTCGAGCTCCACCGCGTCGGCCAGCGTGGCGAGCGCTGCATCCGGCAGCAGCCGGGTGAGCGTGGGGATCACGCGCAGCAGCTCGGCGTCGCGCTGGGAGAAATCCTTCGCGCCATACAGATCCTCGAGGAAGAACCGGGCGGCGTCGCGATAGCGCGGCATCTCGAGCAGGTCGGCATGCGTGCGCGCCAGCCGCGCCGACTGCCAGTGCTTGACCTCGTGCACCCACCGGCTGAGCTCGGGATCGGCCGCAACGGCCCGCCGGCCCGCCGCGACGGCATGGGACGCCTCGAGGAGTCGCTCGCTGTGGGACATGGTCGCGGAAAGGATCGGCGGGATGCGGTCGCGTCCTGCGCAAGGCGGTCGCTTCGGGCCGCATGATACGCGGCAGCGGTCGGTGCAACGGGTCGGATCCCCGGACGGACGGCCCGCTCGCGTAGAGCGCGTCCTCTATGCACACCGTGCGGCGGGTCGCTCTGGCGCGCCTAAGATGGCGAACATGATCTCGCGACGCACCCTGCTCAAGACGGGCCTGGCGGGCGGCCTGCTGCTCGGCGGCGCCGGTCTCGTGGCCCTGATCGCCGGACGCGATCCGCGCGCCGAACGACACGATGTGCTGACGGCCCTGGCGGGCGCCGTGCTCGAGGGCGCGCTGCCCGACGACCCGGCGGCCGCCCGGGCCGCGCTCGCGCGGTGCGTGTCCGCCACCGGCACCGCCATCGACGGCCTGTCGCCCGCCGCGCAGGACGAACTCGCGGAATTGTTCATGCTGCTGTCGCTCGCCCCCGGCCGGCGGCTGCTGGCCGGTCTCGCGCATCCCTGGGCGCAGGCGGCGCCGTCGGAGGTCCGGGCCGCGCTCGACGGCTGGCGCGCTCATCGGCTGGCCTTGATGCAGGCCGCGTACCAGGCGCTGCACGACCTTCTGCTCGGCGCCTGGTACGGCGACGACACGCACTGGATGGCGATGGGATACGGCGGGCCGGTCCGGCTGTGACGGCAGGCGGCGCACAACACACGACACCACGAGCATGAGCGCATTTCCCGATCCGATCGCCGCCGGCCTCGCCCGCGGATGGAACGTCCGCGACGCGCGCGACCCCACGCCACCGCCTGCGCGCATCGACTGCGACGTGGTGATCGTCGGCTCGGGCGCCGGCGGCGGCATCACCGCCGAGATCCTCGCCGAAGCCGGGCTCTCCGTCGTGATCGTCGAGGAGGGCCCGCTGCGCAGCTCGCGCGACTTCGACATGCGCGAGGCCACCGCCTATCCGACGCTGTACCAGGAGTCGGCCGCGCGCAAGACACGCGACAAGGCGATCACCATCCTGCAGGGCCGTTGCGTCGGCGGATCGACCACCGTCAACTGGACGTCGAGCTTTCGCACGCCGGCGCGCACGCTGGAGCACTGGCGCACCCGACACGGCCTCGACGACTTCACGCCAGCCGCGCTGGCGCCATGGTTCGAGCGCGTGGAGCGTCGGCTGTCGATCGCGCCGTGGGACGTTCCGCCCAACGAGAACAACGACGCGCTGCGCCGCGGCGCCGCCGCCCTGGGCATCCCGACCGCGACGATCCGGCGCAACGTCGCCCACTGCTTCAACCTCGGCTACTGCGGCATGGGCTGCCCGACCAACGCCAAGCAATCGATGCTGGTGACGACGATTCCGGCAGCGCTCGAGCGCGGCGCCACGCTGCTGACGCGCGCCCGCGTGCACCGCATGCAGCTGGCCGACGGCCGCGCGCAGGGACTCGAGGTGCGCTGGCTCGATGCGGCCGGGCTTCGGCCGGACGGTCGCACGACCATGATCCACGCGCGCCACTACGTGCTGGCGGGCGGCGCGATCAACACACCGGCGATCCTGCTGCGCTCGTCGGTGCCCGATCCGCACGCGCGCATCGGCGTGCGCACCTTCCTGCACCCCACGCTGGTGTCGGCCGCACGGTTCGAGCAACGCATCGAAGCGTTCGAAGGCGCGCCGCAGAGCGTGTACTCGGACCACTTCCTCGACAGCGTCCCGATCGACGGCCCGATCGGCTTCAAGCTGGAGGCACCGCCCATCCATCCGTTGCTGTTCGCCATCACCACGCCCGGATACGGCCCGGCGCACGCGCAGCGCATGCGGCAGTTCGCACACACCCAGGCCGTGCTGGCTCTGATGCGCGACGGGTTCCACCCCGAGGCCGCCGGCGGGCGCGTGCAGCTGCGCGACGACGGCAGCCCGGTGCTCGACTATCCGCTGACCGACACGCTGCTCGACGGCGCGCGCCGCGCGTTGCTGGCGATGGCCGAGATCCAGTTCGCCGCCGGCGCGCTGACCGTGCAGCCGGTGCACGAGGATGCCGGCGAGTACGGATCGTGGCGGCAGGCGCGCGCAGCCATCGAGGCGCTGCCCATGCAGGCGCTGCGCACGCGCGTGGTGTCGGCGCACGTGATGGGCGGCTGCGCGTTGTCGACGGATCCGCGCGAGGGCGTGGTGCGCCCCGACGGCGTGCTGCACGCACTGGAGAACGTGTCCGTGCACGACGGCGCGCTGTTCCCGACGTCGATCGGCGCCAATCCGCAGTTGTCGATCTACGGGATCACCTCGCGGCTGGCCGCGGGGCTCGCGCAGCGACTCGCCGGCACCGGCGCGGCGCGCGACGCCAGCCGGGCGCCCGCCGCATGACCGCGCCGCCCTCCCCCTCGGACGCGGAGGCGCCGGCCGCACCGATCGGCGCACTCGCCACGCTGCTGCGCATCCTGCTGCTCGTGGAGCTTGCCGGCGCCACGGCGATCGCGGTGTGGCTGCACGTCGACCTGCAGACGGGCTGGGTGACGGCGGTCGCGCTCGGCGCGGCCGCACCGCTCGGCACGCACGCCGCGATCATCGCGATCGACTTCGCGATCACGACCGCCGCCGGCAGCCCGACCCCCGCGGCGCACCGGCTCGGGCCGGGCGCCGCGCTGGCGCTGTACGCGCGCGAGCTGATCGACTCGGTGCGGACGTTCCAGCTGGCCCAGCCGCTGATGGCGGGTCGCCCGCTGGCCGGCGAGACGGTCCGCCCGTGGTCGCCCGGGTCCCCCCTGCCCGTGCTCCTGGTGCACGGCTACTTCTGCAACCGGCAGCTGTGGCGGCCCACTGCGCGGGCGCTGGCCGCGCAGGGCCATGCGATCGGCGCTGTGGATCTCGAGCCGGTGTTCGGTTCGATCGATGCGTACGCGGCACGCATCGACGACGCGCTGCGCGCGCTGATGGCGCGCACCGGCGCGCCGGCAGCGCACCTGCTGTGTCACAGCATGGGCGGGCTGGCTGCGCGCGCCTACCTGCGCAGGTTCGGACCGCAGGCCGTGGCCCGGGTGGTCACGCTGGGCACCCCGCACCAGGGCACCGTGCTCGCGCGTCTGGGCCATGGCGTGAACACCCGGCAGATGCGCCCCGGCAGCGACTGGCTCGCCGCCCTGGCGGCCGGCGAGGACGCGCACACCCTCGGCCGCTTCCACGTGCTGTTGAGCCACCACGACAACATCGTGGCACCGCAGGCCCCGCAGTCGCTGCCGGGCGCGCACACGGTCGAGTTCTCGGGCATGGGCCACATCAGCCTCGCCTACGACGCGGCGGTCCGACGCACGGTGATCGGGCTGCTGTCGCCCGGCGCGCGGGCCGGCGGCGAGGCGGCCGGCGCTCCGGAGGCGGGCGCCCGTCCGGAAGCGGCGGGCCGCCCGGAAGCGTCCGGGTCTGCCGCCTAGAAGTGGATGCCCCGCATCAGCTGCTGGAACGCGATCTGATCCGCGCTGAGCTGCGGGCGCGCGCCCTCCTTCGCCCCCTTGGCGGCGTCGGAGTCCGGGAACATGCGGTAGGACGTGTTCATCACGATCTGCGCGACCCGCGGCATCACCGCATGCAGCACCTGCCCGAAGATGCCGAGGCGCGTGGCGATCTGCACCGGCTTGTGCACGATCGCCTGCACCACGAGGTCGGCCGCCTCCTCGGGGGACAGCGTCGGCACGCTGTTGTACAGCTTCGTCGGCGCGATCATCGGCGTGCGCACCAGCGGCATGTTGATGGTGGTGAACTTCACGCCGCGATCGGCGAATTCGGAGGCCGCGCAGCGGGTCCATGCGTCCAGGGCGGACTTCGACGCCACGTAGGCGGAGAAGCGCGGCGCATTGGTGAGCACACCGATCGAGGAGATGTTGATCACGTGTCCGTGACGCTTCTCGACCATCTTCGGCAGCAGGCCCATCGTCGTGCGCAGCGCGCCGAAGTAGTTCAGCTGCATGCAGCGCTCGAAGTCGTGGAAACGGTCGTAGCTGTTCTCGATGCCCCGCCGGATCGAGCGGCCCGCGTTGTTCACAAGCACGTCGACGCCGCCGTGGGTCTCGACCAGCCACTTCACCATGCGGTCGCAGTCCTCGATGCTGGCCAGGTCGACCGAGAACGTGATCAGCTCGTGACCGTCGGCCGCGACGATCGCGCGCGCCTCGTCGAGCTTGTCCTGGTCGCGGCCGCACACGATGGTGATCGCACCCGCCTCGGCGACACGCCGCGCCGCCGCCAGACCGATGCCCGACGAGCCGCCGGTGACCAGCACGACCTTGCCCGCGACCTGTCCGCGCAGCGTGCGGTCGATGAACAGGTCGGGATCGAGGTGACGCTCCCAGTAGTCCCACAGCACCCACGCATAGTCGCGCAGCCGCGGACACTCGATGCCGGAGCCTTTCAGCGCGGCGGTGGTCTCGCGGCAGTCGAAGCGCGTCGGGTAGTTGACGAAGTCGAGGATGTCGTCCGGCAGCCCCAGGTCCTTCATCACCGCGTTCTTGATGCGGCGCACCGGGGTCAGCGCCATCAGGCTCTTCTTGACCCCGCGCGGGATGAACCCGAGCAGCGCCGCATTCACGCGCAGGGTCATCGACGGGGCGTGGGCGGCCTCGGCGAACGTGTTGAGCACGTCGCCGACGCGCATCGGCTCCGGGTCGACCAGGTGGAAGCACTTGCCGTCGTGGCCGGGCGCATGCGCGATGTGGTCGAGCGCTGCGACCACGAAGTCGACCGGCACGATGTTGATGCGGCCGCCCTCGATGCCGATCGTGGGCATCCACGGGGGCAGCGCCTGGCGCAGCCGCTGGATCAGCTTGAAGAAATAGTAGGGACCGTCGATCTTGTCCATCTCGCCGGTCTTCGAGTCGCCGACCACGGAACCGGGCCGATACACCCGGAACGGCACCTTCAGCTCGGTGCGCACGACCTTCTCGGCGTCGTGCTTGGTCGAGAAATAGGGATGGTCGAGGTTCTCGGCCTCGTCGAACATGTCCTCGCGGAACATGCCCTCGAACATGCCGGCCGCGGCGATCGAGCTGATGTGATGGAAGCAGCCCGCCTTGATCTCGTTGGCGAAGCGCACGACGTTGCGCGTGCCTTCGACGTTCACCCGGATCTGTTCGTCGGCCTCGGCCTTCAGGTCGTAGAGCGCGGCCAGATGGAAGAAGTGCCGGATCTTGCCGGTGAGCGCCTTGCGGTCGGCCGGCTTCAGGCCGAGCCCCGCACGGGCGATGTCGCCCTGCACGGCGATCGCACGCCGGGCATCGACGCCCCAGTACGCGCGCAGCGCATCGACCTTCTCGGGATCGGCGTCGCGGACGAGGAAGTGCACGACCGCGCCACGGCGCTCCAGCAGCTTCCTGACGAGGCGCTTTCCGATGAATCCCGACGCGCCGGTGACGAAATATTCCATCGACTCTCTCCTCCGAAGTGCGTTCGAATGCGGGGG
>JAKOZZ010000350.1 GCA_029779755.1 Pseudomonadota bacterium | reverse complement strand
CAGACCGCCTCGATCGCGGGCAGGATCTCGTCGCGCAGGGCGTCGTACTGGAGCTTCAGGTCGAGCAGCGGCACGGGCTCGACGGCAAGGCGCGGGGATTCGATGGGTGCGTTCATGACGGTTCAGTCCTGCCTGGAGAGCCCGGCGCCACGCCGGACGAAACGATGGCCGCAGGCCGTGCATTCGGCCTGCGCGCCGTCGTCGGCCGCGACGGGCAGCGACAGCCGCACGCCGCAGGTGCACACCCAGCCGCGCTGGCGCGCCGGGTTTCCGGTGATCAGTGCGTAGGGCGGCACGTCGCGCGTGACGACGGCGCCCGCGCCGACGAAGCAGTACTCGCCCAGCGTCACGCCGCACACGATCGTGGCGTTGGCGCCGATCGACGCGCCACGACGCACCAGCGTCGGCCGGTACTCGTGCTTGCGCTCGATGAACGCGCGCGGATTGATCACGTTGGTGAACACCATCGACGGGCCGCAGAACACGTCGTCCTCGATCGTCACGCCGGTGTAGACCGAGACGTTGTTCTGGATCTTCACGCCGTTGCCGATCGTGCAGCCCGGGGACACGACGACGTTCTGGCCGAGGTTGCAGCGCTCGCCCAGCACGCTGTCGCGCATCACGTGGCTGAAGTGCCAGATCTTCGTGCCGGCGCCGATGCGGCACGGCGCGTCGATCACGGCGGTCTCGTGGGCGAAGTAGTCGGGTGGCATCGTGCTCCTCACAGCGTGGCCGGATCGATCATCGTCTGGTGCCACAGCTCGAGCTGCAGCGCCCCCCACAGCGCGCGCCCGAACTCGCCTTCGTGGTCGATCAGGCGCTCGAGCGCGGCCGGGTCGAACAGTCCGCGCTCGCGGGCGCGCCGCGACAGCAGCACGTCGCGCACGAAGTCGCGCGCACGGCCGCGGGCCCAGTGCTGCATCGGCACGGGAAAGCCCATCTTGTCGGTGCGTGCGAGGATTGACGCCGGCAGGTGCGGCGCGGCCGCCCGCCGCATCAGCCCCTTCAGGCGCCCGCCGGCGAGCAGCAGCGCGTCGGGCAGCGCGGCGACCGCCTGCACCAGGGCCGTGGTGAGCAGGGGCACGCGCGACTCGAGCGACACGGCCATGCTGACGCGGTCTTCCACCTGCAGCAGCGCCGGCATGCTGGCGGCCAAGTCGAAGTGCAGCATCCGCTTCAGGTGCGACGCCTCCCGCGGACGGTCGAACACCGCCCGGAAGCGCTCCGCCACACCGGTGGTGCGCATGCGCTCGCGCATCGCTGGCGCCAGCGTCGGGCCGGCCGCGTCGCTGCGGTCCACCAGGCGCAGGTAGCGCAGGTGCGGCGGCGCATCGACGCCCCCGGCCCAGGCGCGGCGCACCAGGGGCAGATAGGGCCCCAGCGTGCCCAGGCCGGCCTCGAGTTCGCCCAGGCCGAGCGCCCCGGGCGCGGGCGGCTGCCCGCGCATCGCCGACAGCATCGCGTCCTCGAGCGCGCCGATCAGGTGGCGCGCATAGCCGCCGAAGATCTCGTCGCCGCCCTGCCCGCCCAGGCAGACCTTGACCGCTTCGCGCGCACGCGTCGACACGACGTACTGCGGAAACAGCCCGGGTCCGGCGGCGGGCTCGTCCATGTGCCAGGCCAGCCGCGGCAGCGCGTCGATCCACTGCGCCTCGCCGATCCAGCTCAGGTGCATCCGGGCACCGACGTGACGGGCGACGCTGGCCGCATGCGCGCTCTCGTCGAACGCCGGGCCCTCGCGGAACGCGCCGGTGAACACGGGCATGGGTCCGTCGGCGCGCGGTGCCGCCAGCGCGCACACCAGGCTCGAGTCCATGCCGCCGCTCAGGTACGCCCCGACCGGCACGTCGCTGCGCATCTGGCGCGCCACCGCCGCGTCGATCAGCGCCCGCACGCGCCGGGCGGCGTCCTCGACCGTCTCGCCCGGAGGCGTCCCGGCGCCGCTGTAGTCCGGCGCCCAGTAGCGCTCCTCGTGCACGCTCAGATCGCCGAGGTCGATGCGCTGCCAGTGCGCCGGCTCGACCGTCCGGATCCCCTCGAACAGGGTCCGCCCGCCGAGCACGAACTGCAGCGCGAGATAGTCCTCCAGCGCCTGCGGGTCGACCCGCCGGGCCACCGCGGGATCGCGCAGCAGCGCCTTGATCTCCGACGCGTACGACAGCCGGTCGCCGCCCGACCACCAGTACAGCGGCTTGATGCCGAACGGATCGCGCGCGGCGATCGCGACCCGGCGGCGCGTGTCGTGCAGCAGCACGGCGAACATGCCGTCGAGCCGCGCGAAGCAGTCGGTGCCGTACTGCAGGTACATGCGCAGCAGCACCTCGGTGTCGGACTGCGTGGCGAACTGGTGACCGAGCCGACACAGCGTGTCGCGCAGCTCGACGTAGTTGTAGATCTCGCCGTTGAAGGCCAGCGTCACCCCGTCGGCCGTCATCGGCTGGCGCCCGCCCTCGATGTCGATGATCGCGAGCCGGCGATGATGCAGCCCGACGCCCTCGGTCAGGTACGTGCCTTCGCCATCAGGCCCGCGGTGCGCCAGCGTCGCCCCCATGCGCGCGAGCAGGCGCGCATCGGGCACACCCGAACGCTGGAACAGACCGACGAGGCCGCACATGGGGTCAGGCGCCGGCGACGGCCGGCACGAGGCGCGGCGCGGGTCGTTCGCGCACACGCTGGGCATGCACGCCCATCGGCACCAGCTCGAAGTGCCGGGCCAGCTCGTGCAGCACACGGCGCAGCAGCCGGGTCTTCTCGGCGCTGGAGATGTCCATGCCGGGGAAGAAGCCGAGCTCGGGCGCCTGGTCGCCGCCGACGACGTCGAGCGGATGCAGCAGGAAGCTCGGCTCGGTGCCGGTGAGGCGGCAGGCGGTGAGCGCCGTGCGCAGGTACGCGATCATCAGCGGCTCGGAGAAGCGCGCGAGGAACGCGAGGTAGCTGAAGTGGAACGGCGTGCGCAGCCCCGGGATCGTCGTGACCGGGATCTCGAGCAGCTCGCGCCCGCCGCGCAGCCCCCAGCGGTACGGCGCGTTCGGACGCAGCCCGTCGGCAAAGGCGCCGAACAGGCCCTTGCGGCGTTCGCGCTCCTCGGCGCTGAGCTTCGCGGTCCAGAAGTAGTAGGTGCGTGCGATCGGCCCCAGCCACGTGGGCAGGGTCGACGCGTCGTACAGGTGACCGCGCTCCTGCAGCACCTCGAGCAGCTCGGGGCACCAGCTGAAGCCCGGGCCGCGGAAGCCGGTGGGACGCACGCCGGTGGCGGCCTCGATCGCATCGTCGGTCGCTTCCACCTCGCGCTCGAGCTGCGCGCGGCTGTACAGGTGCAGCCACGGCTCGTGCTCGAACGAGTGGTTGCCCACCTCGTGACCGGCCGTGACCAGCGCGCGCAGCGCGGCGTGGTTGCGCGGTTCGGCGGCGTCCGCGCCGACCACGAAGAACGTGATGCGCAGCCGTTCGCGCTCGAGTACCTCGAGCACGTACGGCACCACCGCGTCCAGGTAGGACGGCCGGGCCTGCCAGCCCGGGTCGCCGTGGATCTTCAGGTACGACCACAGGTTGTCGAGGTCGAGGGACAGGCTGGCGAGGGGACGGCTCACGCGGCCTCCATGCGGGCGATCAGCTCGGGCAGGCGGGTCTGCACCACCCCGAGCGTCTCGTTGACGTTGAGCGTGCCCTGCGCGATCTGCGCCGAGCTGAGCTGGAAGACGTTGCGCAACGACGTGGTCAGCGGCGGCATCGCCCGCTCGGTGTAGCCCAGCGTCGAGATCGCCAGCACCCGGCGGGCGCGCGCGACCTTGAAGTCGACGACGTCGCGGCGGTCGAAGTGCGGGTACATCCACGACAGCGCCGCCAGCGACTGCTCGGTGAACTGCTCGTCGCTCGCCGACCAGGCCGGGTCGTCCTGGGCGAGGTAGCGCGGCAGGTAGACCAGCGAATGGCCGCCGAAGCGTTCGCGGTCGACCAGCGCGGTCATCTCGATGATGCCCGTCAGGGGGATGCCGGGGTCGGTGATGTTGGTCACGTAGTACGGCGACAGCGGCGTGCGCGTGAGCAGCGCGCCGCAGACGATGCCCTGGTACACGACGCGGTCGAGGCGCTCGCGTTCCTCGGGCTGGAGCTGCGGACACGCCTGCGCGAAGGCGCCGGCGGGCACCGTCGAGACGACCCGGTCGAACGAAAGGGCGCCGCCGTCGACCAGGCTCACGTCGACGCCGTCGCCCCGGTCGTGGATCCGCTGCACCGTCGCCGACCCGAGGAACTGGACGCCCGCCTTCTGCAGTGCCGCCGCGAGCGCGTCCAGCACGACCGCGTAGCCGCCGTCGACGTAGCCGAACATCTCCTCCTTCAGGCCGGAGCGGCGCGCGGCGTACATGCGCGCGATGATCGCCCAGATGAACGCGGCGCTGGCGATGCGATAGTTCTCACCGAGCTTGCTGCGCAGCAGCGGCAGCCAGATGCGCTCGAGCACGCGCTCGCCCGACCAGCGGCGCAGCCAGTCGACCGCGAGCTCCGACTCGAGGCGGCGCACGTCGCGCAGCCGTGAGGCCAGGAAGATGGTGCCGCCCAGGCGCAGCTTGTCGATCAGAGACAAGGGCGGGAAGCGCAGGAACTCGACGCTGTTGGACATCGAGTGCAGCCGCCCGTCGGTGAAGAACCCGGTGCGCGTGCGGCCCCAGCGCAGACGATCGCTCAGCCCGAGCTCGTCGACCAGGGCGCGCGTGTTGAGGTCCGACATCAGCAGCACGTGATAGAAGCGGTCCCACGTGGTGTCGCCGATGCGCATGGCG
>JAKOZZ010000343.1 GCA_029779755.1 Pseudomonadota bacterium | reverse complement strand
CGCCAGCGCCTGCGCGAAATGCAGGGTGCGGCGGTCGCGGACGTAACTGCGGTGCGGCGGCACGAACACGGTCGCGTGATAGCCGACCAGGGCCGCACCGTCCAGCGACGCCAGCGCGCGGGTGATCGTCGCGACGTAGTCGGGCGGGTACAGGATGTCGTCGTCGAACAGGCAGAAGACCGCGTCGGCGCCCAGGGCCGCGGGTGCCAGGAACCGGCTGGCGGCGTGCAGGCTGCCCGTGCCCGGTGTCAGCACGCAGCGGCAGCGCGGGTCGGCGGCGAGGTCGTCCGGCACCCGGTCGAATCCGTCCAGGTACACGAACAGCGTGTCCAGCTGCGGCAGCACACGGGCGAGCATGCGCCGGAACGACCCGGCGCGCGACGGCATCGTCCCCACTGCGCCCACCACCGGCAGGGGGCGGCCTGAAATGTCGATCGCGGCGACCATGAGAAACTGGGAGGATGGCCCGGCACGGACGGCGCCGGGCGCGCGAAATCTGTCGGAACGGACGATCCCGCCGGACAGGTGCGATGGTATCGTCCCGACGGTTCCGCGTGCGTCGCCGCGGACGCGTTCGCGGACGCAACCCCGGAAAGCGACACCGCTGCCGGGGCCTGCGCCCGCCGCGCACGACGAACATCCGGATCCCGATCACTCTCCATAGGAACCCGAACATGACCGAAGCTCTCATCATCGACGCCTGCCGCACCCCGCGCGGCATCGGCAAGCAAGGCAAGGGCGCGCTGGCCGACATGCACCCGCAGCACCTGGGTGCCGCCGTGCTCAAGGCGCTGGCCGAGCGCAACAACATCAACACCGCCGAGGTGGACGACATCATCTGGGGCTGCAGCGCACAGCGCGGCGGCCAGGGCGGCGACCTCGGCCGCATGTCGGCGCTCGACGCCGGCTACGACATCCGCTCCAGCGGCGTGACGCTCGACCGCTTCTGCGGCTCGGGCATCACCTCGGTGAACCTGGCCGCAGCCTCGATCATGTCGGGCATGGAAGACCTGGTCATCGCCGGCGGCTGCGAGATGATGTCGATGAGCGGCCGCCGCTCGGCCGAGGACGGCCCGTCGACCATGGACGCCGGCAACCTGCGCCTGCGCGCCTCGCATCCGCAGTCGCACCAGGGCGTGTGCGCCGACGCCATCGCCACCCTGGAAGGCATCCCGCGCTCGGACCTCGACGCACTGGCGCTCGAGAGCCAGAAGCGTGCGGCCAAGGCGATCGCCGGCGGCCACTTCGACCGCAGCCTGATCAAGGTCTACAAGGCCGACGGCACGCTCGCCCTCGACCATGAGGAGTACCCGCGTCCCGGCACCACGCTCGAAGGCCTGTCGCAGATCAAGCCCGCGTTCCCCGCGCTGGCCGACACGCCGATCGACAAGCAGGGCACCACGTTCCGCAGCCTGATCCTGGCGAAGTACCCGGATCTGGACATCAAGTTCGTGCACCACGCCGGCAACTCGTCGGGTGTGGTCGACGGCTCCGGCGCGCTGCTGCTGGCGTCGCCCGCCTACGCGAAGAAGAACGGCTGGAAGCCGCGTGCGCGCATCGTCGCCACCGCCAACATGGGCGATTCGCCCACGCTGATGCTGAACGCCCCGGTGCCGGCCGCCCGCAAGGTGCTGGCCAAGGCGGGCCTGACGGTCGACGACATCGACCTGTGGGAGATCAACGAGGCCTTCGCCGTGGTGGCCGAGAAGTTCATCCGCGACCTGAAGCTGAACCGCGACAAGGTCAACGTGAACGGCGGCGCGATGGCGCTGGGCCACCCGATCGGCGCGACCGGCTCGATCCTGATCGGCACCCTGCTCGACGAGCTCGAGCGCCGCGACCTCAAGCGCGGTCTGGTCACGATGTGCGCGGCCGGCGGCATGGCACCGGCCATCATCATCGAGCGCGTCTGACGGCGCGCGCGCCGGTCGCGCTCGCGTGACCGGCGCCCGGGCGGGCCGCACGGCCCGCCCGTTCCCATCCTCTCGTCGGACACCTGCTCAAGCCCCCATGGGCCGCGGGTCGCCGGCCTCACGGCCGCACCAGCCTCCCATCATGACCTCGACCTCCCCGTCGCGCACGTCGGCGCACGCGCTGCTGCAGATCCTCGCCGCCAACGGTGTCGACCGGGTGTTCCTGGTGCCGGGCGAGAGCTACCTGGGCGTGCTCGACGCGCTCAGCGACTTCCCGGACATCGATGTCGTCACCTGCCGCCACGAGGCCGGCGCCGGCTTCATGGCGGTGGCCGACGGGCGCCTGGCACGCCGCCCTGGCGTGGTGCTGGTCAGCCGCGGACCGGGGGCCACCAACGCGTCGATCGCCGTGCACACCGCGCAGCAGGATGCGGTGCCGCTGATCCTCGTCGTCGGCCAGATCCCGAAGCGCGACCTGCGCCGCGCAGCCTTCCAGGAGATCGACTACCAGCAGATGTTCGGCACGATCGCCAAGTGGGTGTTCGAGGTGACCGATCCGGCGCAGATGGCCGAGGCCGCCTTCCGCGCCGTGCGTGTGGCCACCACGGGCACGCCCGGGCCGGTGGTGCTGGTGCTGCCCGAGGACATCCAGCAGCAGCCGGTGGCCTGCCCCGACTGGCGTGCGCAGCCGCACGCGCCCGCGCTGCCCGCGCCCGATGCGATCGACACGCTGCGCGACCGGCTGACCGCGGCGCAGCGCCCGCTGATCGTGGCGGGCGGCATGTTCGACGTGCCGGGCGGCCGCGCCGCGCTGCGGCGGCTGGCCGAGCACTGGCAGTGTCCGGTGGTGGTGTCGTTCCGCCGGCAGGACCTGTTCCCGAACGCGCACCCGCTCTACGCGGGCGATCTCGGACTGGCCAACCCGAAGGCGCAGATCGACGCGTTCCGCCGCAGCGACCTGATCCTGGCCCTGGGCACGCGGCACGGCGACATCAGCAGCCAGGGCTTCGCGTT
>JAKOZZ010000331.1 GCA_029779755.1 Pseudomonadota bacterium | reverse complement strand
AGCTGTCGACCGACTTGTCGAACTCCGGGGTCTTCGGGCTCTTCTCGCGGTAGGTGATGCTGATCGCGCCCTTGATCGTCTTTTCGGCGAACTCGGCCGCGACGCGCGTGTCGACGATCGGCGCGCCCTTGGCCTGCAGGTCGCGGGCCTGCTCGGCGGTGACGACCTTCACCCGGTCGATGCTCTCGGGCACCGCGGCGTGCGCCGTGGCGACCAGGGACGCGCTCAGCGCGCCTGCGCGCAGGAGGTGCAGAAGGGTCCGATGCATCATGCTTCCTTTTCGGTGGTGGACAGACGGGAGGCCGGCGGGGGCGTCAGTGCCCCTCCGGTACACAGGCGGGGGCCGGCGCGGGGGGCGCGGCGGCGTCGCCGCGGCGCGGCATGGAGAACTCGGTCTCAAGGCGCATGGTGCGCGCCCCGCCCGACATCCAGCTGCGGGCATCCTGGGCGCCGGCACGCGAGCCGCCCAGCATCCGCGGGTTGAGCGCCGCGAGTCCGCCGAGCGATCGCTCGAGCATCGCCGTGCCGTCGCCGTCGTACACGACGCAAAACGTCGGGGCGGCGACGGACAGCAGGAACCGCTCGCGCGCGGCTTCAGGCAGCTGCCTGGACAGCCCGTACAGCAGGCCGAACAGATACCCGAGCGTGAAGTCGTCGCGCAGCGCATGACGCCG
This sequence comes from Pseudomonadota bacterium, assembly GCA_029779755.1. Classification (GTDB taxonomy): domain Bacteria; phylum Pseudomonadota; class Gammaproteobacteria; order Burkholderiales; family Burkholderiaceae_E; genus Quisquiliibacterium. The sequence continues at coordinate 14,882 of JAKOZZ010000331.1, read as the reverse complement.
CTGATGCGCGCCGAGCGTGCGCAGCTGGTGGGCCACGACGACGGGCATCGCCTCGACGATGGCGCCGGCAAGGGGCTCGGCACCCTGGGGGCCGGAGCGGGGGCTGCACTGCGGTGTCGTGTCCATGCGTACGGTCGAATCCGATGGGGGAATGAGCCGGATTCTCCCGGCGCACCCTCAGGTCGGAATCGGCGGAACACGTTGCCAGCGCCGCCTCATATGGCGAAATTCGTGTCTATTAAGTACAAAACAACCAAAGTGAATGCGCGTTCCGATGCGCCGCATTCCATAAAGCGCGCAATCTCACGGGGCGCCGTCGAGCCTGAAGCGCCGGGCCGCCGCCGCCGCGGCCGTGCGTGTCTCGACGCCCAGCTTCTCGAAGATGTGTTCGAGGTGCTTGTTCACGGTCCGGGGACTCATCCCCAGGATGTCGGCGATGTCGCGGTTGGTCTTGCCGCGGGCGACCCACAGCAGCACTTCGCTTTCGCGGGCGGTCAGCCGCGGCAGTGCATCGGCACCCGGCATCTCGCGCCCGTCCGGCGCCAGGGCGGCCACCACGAGCGTGCCGTTCGGCTCGGCCACCCGCGTGGCGCTCAGCGCGCGCCCCGCGAGCGCGAACTGCATGCGTTCGCCCGCTGCCGGTTCCTCGGACAACGGGATCAGCGCGGCCGCCAGGTGCCGGCCCATGTCCGGGGCGTCGAGCCCGTGCAGCAGGGCGCGCGCCGCCTGGTTCATCCACAGGATCCGCTCGCCGTCGCTCGCGACCATCGGCTGCGCATTCGCGTCGAGCGCTTCGCGGGCGGCACGGGCCAGGCGCGCCGTGCGCGTGTGGGCGGCGAGCCGCGCGATCACCTCGGGCAGCGACAGCGGCTTGGTCACGTAGTCGTTCGCGCCCGCCTCGAATCCGCGCACCACGTGCTCGGTGTCGCCCAGCCCCGTCATGAACACGATCGGCAGCTCTTCGTTCCAGGCGCGCAGGCGCGCGCAGGTCTCGAACCCGTCGAGCCCGTGCATCACCACGTCCAGCAGCACCGCATCCGGTGTGCGCGTCTCCACCGCCCGCAGCGCCTCGTGGCCGTCCCGGGCGCAGCGCACGCCGTAGCCCGCGTGCTCCAGCGCGGTGCGCAGCAGTGCGCGGGTGTCGTCGTCGTCGTCGACGACCAGCACTTCGAGCGACGCATCAGCGGCGCGCTGCGGCATTCAGCACCTCCATCAGCGTGTCGCGCAGCATCCGGCTGTCGCGTGCCTGCAGGGACGCGAGACGCCGTCCCCAGGCGGCCAGCGCGTCCGATTCGTCGGCCATCTCGGCAAGCCGCGCGACCAGCGCCCGATGATGCCCGCGCGCCGACAGCGCGAGCAGCTCGCGCGCGACGTCGGCGGGCAGGTCGGCCAGCGGCGGCTCGGGCGAGGCCACGGGCGCCAGCGTCCACGTCAGTCCGAGTGCGTCGCGGATCGCCTCGAGCAGGTCGGTCTCGGCGAAGGGCTTGGCGACGAACCCGTTCACGCCGGCCGCCATGCGCGCGGCGGGCGTGTTCTCGTGCACGTTGGCCGACACCATCACGATGCGCGGCACGTGCGCGTGCTGGCCGCGCAGGCGGCCCGCCACGTCCCATCCCGCCGCATCGGGCAGGTTCACGTCGAGCAGCACGAGGTCGGGCTGCAGCGATCGCGCGCATGCGAGGCAGCCCGCGCCGGTCTCGGCTTCGTACACGTCGAACCCCAGCGGCGCGAGGGTCTGGCGCAGCACCGCCCGGTGCGCGGGCTCGTCGTCGACCACCAGCACCGTCTGCCGGCGGCCCTGATAGCCGGTGATGCCGGTGCCCGCGGTCGGCGACACGTAGCCGTCGATCGCCGGCAGGTACAGCCGGATCGTGAACCGGCTGCCCGTCCCGGGCGCGCTGTCCAGGCGCAGGTCGCCGCCCATCAGGTCGACCAGCAGGCGCGTGATCGTCAGGCCCAGGCCGGTGCCTTCGATGGCGGCGCCCGACGGCAGCCGCTCGAACGGCTGGAAGATGCGCTGGTGGTCGGCGGCCGCGATGCCGATGCCGGTGTCCGCCACCTCGATGTGGGCGATCTCGCGCAGGTAGCGCACCCGTACACGCACCGCGCCGTGGCGCGTGAACTTCACCGCGTTGCCGAGCAGGTTGATGAGGATCTGACGCAGGCGCTTCGGGTCGGCGTTGACCCAGGGCGGCAGCCGGCCTTCGATCTCGAAGTGGAACGCCAGCCCCTTCTCCTGCGCCTGGGGCTCGAACATGCGCCGGATCTGGGCGAGGAAATCCGCCAGATCGAGCGGCTCGCGCTCCAGCCTGAGCTTGCCGGCCTCGATGCGTGACAGTTCGAGCAGTCCGTCGACGAGGCTGCCCAGGTGCTCGCCGCTGCGCCGGATCGTGCCGATCGCGGCGCGCTCCTCCGCGCCCAGGCGGTCCTGGCGGAGCAGCACCTGCGAGTAGCCGAGGATGCTGTTCAGCGGCGAGCGCATCTCGTGGCTCATGCCGGTGAGGAAGCGGCTCTTCGCGAGATTGGCGCTCTCGGCGGTCTCCTTGGCCGCCTGCAGCAGCGCATCGGTGTGCCGGTGCGCGTCGATCTCGCGCATCAGCAGCTGGTTCTGGCGCTCCGACTCCTGCTGCGCAACGTGCCGCGTCTCGTTGACGAGCACCAGCCACCAGGAGGCGACCGCGGCCAGCATCAGCAGCGCAGCGAAGACCTTGAGGAACAGCGCGTCGAGATGCGGGTCGAGCGCCGCGGGCACGGCCGGGGTCGCATGCGCGCGCAGCGCCTCCTGCGCGTGCAGCAGCCACAGCGTGGAGCCGATCACGGTCACCATGCCTCCCAGCACCAGCAGGTACAGGCCGATGCGGCGCACCATCGTAGGGGTCGTCTGCCCGGGCAGCAGACGCGCCAGCAGGGGCGCGATCTGCTCGTGCATGCGTGCGCCCGGTTTGCAGCGGTCACCGCAGCGCGCGTCCAGCGTGCAGCACAGCGAGCAGATCACGCCGCCGTACGCCGGGCAGCGTGCCATGTCGTCGGCTTCGAACCGGTTGCGGCAGACCACGCAGCGCAGCGTCGCGTGCCGGGCGCCGAAGTCGGCCGGCGTGCGGGCCATGAAGAATCGGCGCCGCGTCACCGCCGCGATCATCGGCGCCAGGCACAGCGAGGCGCCCAGCGCGATCGCCGCCGACGCCGGCCGCAGCGTGTCGCCGAACAGGCCCAGATAGACACCGACCGAGAGCGCCGACGCGACCAGCATCGCGCCGAACCCGGAGGGATTGATGTCGTAGAGGTAGGCCCGCCGGAACTCGATCTGGCGCGGCGACAGCCCGAGCGGCTTGGAGATCGTGAGATCGCCGACGATCGCACCGACCCAGGCGACGGCCAGATGCGCATACAGGCCGAGCACCTGCTCGAGCGCCTCGAACACGCCCATCGCCATCAGCAGCATCGAGATCAGCACGTTGAACACCAGCCAGACCACCCGCCCCGGGTGGCTGTGCGTGAGGCGGGCGAAGAAGTTCGACCAGGCGAGCGACCCGGCGTACGCGTTGGTGACGTTGATCTTCACCTGGGACACGATCACGAACACGCCGGTGGCGGCGATCGCCAGCATGCCGGGGCCGAGCGCGTACTCGAAGCCCGCGAGGTACATGGTGGTCGGCTCGAGCACCCGCGCGATCGGCACCTCGTGCTGGAGTGCCAGGAAGGCGAGAAAGGCCCCGCCGACCATCTTCGCGGCGCCCAGGAGGATCCAGCCCGGGCCGGCCACGATCACGGCCAGCCACCAGCGCACGCGGTTGCGCGGCGTCGGCTCCGGCATGAAGCGCAGGAAGTCGACCTGTTCGCCGATCTGCGCGATCAGCGACGCCGCCACCGTCGCGGCCGCGCCGAACGCCGCCCACGAGAAGTCCGAGCCGTCCTCGCTGCGGCCGTTCAGAGAGCCGAAGCGCACGAACGCCCCCGGGTCCTTCAGCGCCACGGCGACGAACGGCAGGGCCAGCAGCACCAGCCACAGCGGCTGCGTCCACAGCTGCAGGCGCGAGATCAGCGTGATGCCGTGCATCACCAGCGGGATGACGGCCAGTGCGCTGACGAGGTAGCCGATCGGCCGCGGCATGCCGAACCACAGCTCGAGCGCCTGCGCCATGATCGCCGCCTCCAGGGCGAAGAAGATGAACGTGAAGCCCGCGTAGATCAGCGAGGTCAGCGTCGAGCCCAGGTAGCCGAAGCCCGCGCCGCGGGTCAGCAGGTCCATGTCGAGACCGTGGCGCGCGGCGCGGTAGGCGATCGGCAGACCGGTCAGGAAGATCACGAGGCCGACCACGCCGATCGCCCACATCGCGTTGGTGAAGCCGTAGCTGAGCGTGATCGCGGCGCCGATCGCCTCGAGCGCGAGGAACGACACCGCACCGAACGCGGTGTTCGCGACCCGGAAGGCGCTCCACTTCCGGAAGCTGCGCGGCGCAAAGCGCAGCGCGTAGTCCTCCAGCGACTCGTCCGCCACCCAGCGGTTGTAGTCGCGGCGGATCTTGCTGATCCGCTGCACGGGTCGCGCCGCTTCGATCGTTTCGCTCACGGGCCCTCTTCGATGCGCGATGGGGAGATCGCCCTCGGACAGGCAAGGCGCGTGCCTGCGCAGATCCCCGCCCGATGCCCAGCGAGTGTGCGTGGCGCCACCTGCCGGTGCAGTACGTCAATCGACGTATTCCGGGCCGGAAGGCGAGTGCGCATGATGCAACGCAACAAGAACGCATTCCGCCGCGCAACGAGCCTCTCCGCCAACGCACTTCCAGGAGCACCGACGATGGACACCTTCGACCCGAACGACTTCTCCTCCCTGCGCCGCCGCATCCTGCAGGGCCTGTCGGCCATGCCGCTCGCCGGCCTGCCGGCCTGGGCGCTGGCCCAGCAGTTCCCGACCGCCAAGGTGAACACGACCAAGCTGGCCGTGACCGACGCCGAGGTGACGGTCGGCCAGCTCCACTCGGCCACCGGCACGATGGCCATCTCCGAGACCGGATCGATCCAGGCCGAGCAGCTGGCGATCGACCAGATCAACGCGATGGGCGGCGTGCTGGGCCGCAAGATCAAGGTGATCAAGGAGGACGGCGCCTCCGACTGGCCGACCTTCGCCGAGAAGTCCAAGAAGCTGCTCGTCAACGACCGGGTCGCGGCCGTCTTCGGCTGCTGGACCTCGGCGTCGCGCAAGGCCGTGCTGCCGATCTTCGAGAAGGAGAACGGCATGCTGTACTACCCGACCTTCTACGAAGGGCTGGAGCAGTCCAAGAACGTGATCTACACCGGTCAGGAGGCCACGCAGCAGATCATCTGGGGCCTGGACTGGGCGGCGAAGGAGAAGAAGGCCAAGACCTTCTTCCTGATCGGCTCCGACTACATCTGGCCGCGCACGTCGAACAAGATCGCACGCAAGCACATCGAGAACTTCCAGAAGAACAAGGTGGTGGGCGAGGAGTACTACCCGCTGGGCCACACGAACTTCAATTCGCTGATCAACAAGATCAAGGTCGCCAAGCCCGACTGCATCTACGCGATCATCGTCGGCGGCTCCAATGTCGCGTTCTACAAGCAGCTCAAGGCCGCGGGCATCACGGCGGACAAGCAGTTCCTGCTGACCATCTCGGTCACCGAGGACGAGGTCCTCGGCATCGGCGGCGAGAACATCAACGGCTTCTACGCCGCGATGAAGTACTTCCAGTCGCTCGACAACCCGAACAACAAGAAGTTCGTGGAAGCGTTCAAGGCCAAGTACGGACCGAAGTCGGTGATCGGCGACGTCACGCAGGCGGCCTACCTCGGACCGTGGCTCTGGAAGATGGCCGTCGAGAAGGCCGGCAGCTTCGACGTCGACAAGGTGGCCGCCGCGTCTCCCGACATCGAGTTCAAGGAAGCGCCCGAGGGCTACGTGAAGATCCACAAGAACCATCACCTGTGGAGCAAGACGCGCGTCGGCCTGGCGCAGACCGACGGGCAGTTCAAGGTCGTCGCCGAGTCGCCCAACCTGATCGAGCCCAACCCGTTCCCGAAGGGCTACCAGTAACCGGGCCTGCGGGCCGTCGCCACGGCCCGCGCAGCCGGGGCCCGCCCGGGCCGGCCCCGGCCGGTCGCGCCCCCGGGTGGCGCAGCCCCCCTCATTGCACTGCGGCGCCGCACCCGGCGCCCCACGAACCGACACGGGAGAGTCGTCATGTCACTGAACGAGATGCTCAACATCGGCCTGATGCAGGGCTTCGCCGGGCTGAGCCTGTTCAGCGTGCTGCTGCTGATGGGCCTGGGACTGGCCGTGATCTTCGGTCAGATGGGCGTGATCAACATGGCCCACGGCGAGTTCATGACGATCGGCGCCTACACGATCTACCTGATGTCGACGCTGACCGAGCGCTTCGCGCCGCAGCTGATGCAGGCGTACTTCCTGGTCGCGATCGCCGCGGCCTTCTGCATCGCCTTCGCCGTCGGGTGGCTGACCGAGTGGGCCCTGATCCGGCACCTGTACCGCCGGCCGCTCGACACGCTGCTGGCCACCTGGGGCCTGTCGCTGGGCATGCAGCAGGTGTTCCGGTCCACCTTCGGCGCCAAGGAGGTGAGCCCCACGGTGCCCGACTGGCTGATGGGCTCGTGGGCGCCCGCCGAAGGGCTGGACATCCCCATCAACGGCCTGTTCGTGATGGCGCTGACGCTGGCCGTCACCGGCGGCCTGCTGCTCGCGCTGTACCGCTCGCGCTGGGGGCTGCGGGTGCGCGCCACGGTGAGCAACCGTGCGATGGCCAACGCCGCCGGCATCAACACCCGCCGCACCGACCGGATCACGTTTGCGATCGGCTGCGGCATCGCCGGGGTCGCCGGCGCCGCCTTCACCACCATCGGATCGACCGGTCCCACCAGCGGCTCGCTCTACATCGTCGACGCGTTCCTGGTCGTCACCTTCGGGGGCGCGGCGAGCCTGCTCGGCACGGTCGCCTCCGCCTTCGGCATCGCCCAGACCCAGTCGGTCTCCGAGTTCTTCATGACCGGGTCGAACGCGAAGGTGCTCACGCTGATGCTGGTCATCACGATCCTGATGATCCGCCCGCAGGGCCTGTTCGCCGCCAAGGTCCGCCGCTGAGCGGTCATCCGTCCGGCCACGCATCGTCCCCGCATTCCGCACGGTTCAACCGCACCTCGAGGAGCAACACATGAATCCCGCAGCCCGATGGTTCTCGCAGCGCGGACTGGGCAGCCTCGCACTGCTCGCGCTGGTGATCCTGGTCGTCTTCCCGCTGACGCTCGACGTCTTCCGCCTGAACCTGGTGGGCAAGTACCTGACCTACGGCTTCGTGGCGATCGGCCTGGTGATGCTGTGGGGCTACGGCGGCGTGCTCAGCCTGGGGCAGGGCGTGTTCTTCGGGCTCGGCGGCTACTGCATGGCGATGTTCCTGAAGCTCGAGGCGTCCGACCCGGAGAGCACGAAGATCCAGTCCACGCCCGGCATCCCCGACTTCATGGACTGGAACCAGCTGACCGCGCTGCCGGTCTGGTGGGAGCCGTTCCGGCATCTGCCGTTCGCGCTGTTCGCCGTGATCGCGGTGCCCACCCTGCTGGCGTTCGTCGTCGGCTTCGCGATGTTCAAGCGGCGGGTGGGCGGCGTGTACTTCGCGATCATCACGCAGGCGGTGGCGCTGATCCTGTCGGTGCTGATCATCGGGCAGCAGGGCTACACCGGCGGGGTCAACGGCATCACCGACCTGAAGACGCTGCTGGGCTGGGACATCCGCACCGAGAGCGCGCGCACGATCCTGTACTTCGTCAATGCCGTCCTGCTGATCGGCGCGATCGTGCTGTGCCGCTGGGTGCAGGACAGCAAGCTCGGCACGCTGCTGCTGGCGATGCGCGACAAGGAGGACCGCGTCCGCTTCTCCGGCTACGACGTGTCGATGTTCAAGGTCTTCGTGTTCTGCCTGGCGGCGGCGCTGTCGGCCGTGGGCGGTGCGATGTTCGCGCTGCAGGTGGGGTTCATGTCGCCGTCGTTCGTCGGCATCGTGCCTTCGATCGAGATGGTGATCTTCGCCGCCGTGGGCGGGCGCATGTCGCTGGTCGGCGCCGTCTACGGGACGCTGCTGGTGAACTTCGGCAAGACCTACTTCTCCGAGAGCTTCCCGGAGCTGTGGCTGTTCCTGATGGCCGCGCTGTTCATCGGCGTGGTCATGGCCTTCCCCGACGGTCTCGCCGGCCTGTACGAGCGCCACGTCAAGCCGCGGCTGGCACGCCGCTCCGCGGCCGCGCGCGCCGCCGCGGCCTCCGCCCCGGCGGGCCAGGCCCCCGCGGCCGGCGGCGGGACGGGCGCCAAGCCCGCGATCGGCGGCCAGTCCGCCTGACCCCAACGCCTGCGAGGAGAACGACGATGAGCAAGGCCGAACTGGTGCTGTCGATCGAGGACCTGACCGTGTCCTTCGACGGATTCAAGGCGATCGACGCGCTGAACCTGTACGTGGACAAGGGCGAGCTGCGCGTGATCATCGGTCCGAACGGCGCGGGCAAGACCACGCTGCTCGACCTGATCTGCGGCAAGACGAAGGCCAGCGCGGGCCGCATCCGGTTCCGCGACCAGGAGATGACGAAGCTGAACGAGCACGAGATCGTGCGGTGCGGCATCGGGCGCAAGTTCCAGACGCCGTCCATCTACGAGAACCTGAGCGTGTTCAAGAACCTCGAGGTGTCGTACCCGAGCGGGCGCGGCGTGTTCGGCGCGCTGGCGTTCCGGTGCACCGACGAGATCCGGGCGCGGGTCGACGAGGTCGCCGGCGAGATCGGGCTGCGCGAGCACCTGACGATGGAGGCCGGCCTGCTGTCGCACGGGCAGAAGCAGTGGCTCGAGATCGGCATGCTGCTGATGCAGGACCCGGAGCTGCTGATGCTCGACGAACCGATCGCCGGCATGAGCGTGCGCGAGCGCGAACTCACCGCCGAGCTGCTCGAGCGCATCTGCCGCAACCGCTCGATGATCGTGATCGAACACGACATGGAGTTCGTCAAGCGCATCGCGCACAAGGTCACCGTGATGCACCAGGGAAAGATCCTCGCCGAGGGACCGATGGAACGGGTCCAGGCCGATCCCAAGGTCATCGACGTCTATCTCGGGCACTGAAGCGCCCGCCGCCGTCATTCCCCGATCCCGCATCCCCGGAGCCGAACCATGCTCAGAGTCACGGACCTGTACACCGCCTACGGGCAGAGCGAAGTGCTGCACGGCCTGTCGTTCGAGGCCCGCGCGAACGAGACCGTCGCGATCATGGGGCGCAACGGCATGGGCAAGACCACGCTGTTCAAGTCGCTGATCGGCATGATCCCTTCGAAGTCCGGCCGCATCGAGGTGGCCGGGCAGGACGTCACGCGCGACGAGAGCCACCGCCGCGTCGCCAAGGGCATCGCGTTCGTGCCGCAGGGCCGCATGATCTTCCCGACGCTGACGGTGGAGGAGAACATCCTCACCGGGCTGGAGAACGCGAAGGTCAAGCGCATCCCCGACGACGTCTACGCGCTGTTTCCCGTGCTGTTCGACATGCGCAAGCGGCGCGGCGGCAACCTGTCGGGCGGTCAGCAGCAGCAGCTCGCGATCGCGCGGGCGCTGGTCACCGACCCCAAGGTGCTGCTGCTCGACGAGCCGACCGAAGGCATCCAGCCGTCGATCATCAAGGACATCGCGCGGGCGCTCAACGAGATCCGCAAGACCCGCGGCATCGCGATCGTCGTCTCCGAGCAGGTGCTGAGCTTCGCGATGGACGTGGCCGACCGCCTGTTCGTCATCGAGGGCGGCCGGCTCGTGCACGAGAGCGCGCGCGCCGACACCGACGTGAGCCGCATCAAGCAGTACCTGTCGGTCTAGCCGCGGCCGACCCGTCCCCACCCTCTCTTTCACCGCACCAGGAGGCGCACCATGCCCGACACCCTGATCAAGGTCGATCTCGCCCAGTCCCCGTACGCGAACGAGATGGTCCACAACCGCTGGCATCCCGACATCCCGATGGCCTGCTGGGTCAAGCCCGGCGACGACTTCGTGCTGGAGACCTACGACTGGACCGGGGGCTTCATCAAGAACAACGATTCGGCCGACGACGTGCGCGACATCGACCTGTCGATCGTTCACTTCCTGTCCGGGCCGGTCGGCGTGAAGGGCGCCGAGCCGGGCGATCTGCTCGTGGTCGACCTGCTCGACGTGGGCGCCAAGCCCGAGAGCCTGTGGGGGTTCAACGGCTTCTTCTCGAAGAAGAACGGCGGCGGATTCCTCACCGACCACTTCCCGCTGGCGCAGAAGTCGATCTGGGACTTCCATGGCCTGTACACCAGCTCGCGCCACGTGCCGGGTGTGAACTTCGCCGGTCTGATCCATCCGGGCCTGATCGGCTGTCTGCCCGACAAGAAGATGCTGGCGGAATGGAACCGGCGCGAGATCGAGTTCATCGCCACCGAGCCCGACCGGGTGCCGCCGCTCGCCAACCCGCCGTTCGCGGCGACCGCCCACATGGGCAAGCTGGGTGGCGCCGCCAAGGCGGCCGCGGCGGCCGAGGGCGCCCGCACCGTCCCGCCGCGCGAGCACGGCGGCAACTGCGACATCAAGGACCTCTCGCGCGGCTCGAAGATCTACTTCCCCGTGTACGTCGACGGCGCGGGTTTGTCGGTGGGCGACCTGCACTTCAGCCAGGGCGACGGCGAGATCACGTTCTGCGGTGCGATCGAGATGGCCGGCTGGGTGCACATGAAGGTCGACCTGATCAAGGGCGGCATGGCGAAGTACGGGATCCGTAACCCGATCTTCAAGCCGAGCCCGATCACGCCCAACTACAACGACTGGCTGATCTTCGAAGGCATCTCGGTCGACGAGCAGGGCAGGCAGCACTACCTCGACGTGCACGTCGCCTACCGCCAGGCCTGCCTGAACGCGATCGAGTACCTGACCAAGTTCGGCTATACCCGCGCCCAGGCGTATGCGATCCTCGGCACTGCACCGGTGCAGGGGCACATCAGCGGCGTGGTCGACATCCCCAACGCCTGCGCGACGCTGTGGCTGCCCACGCAGATCTTCGACTTCGACATCCGGCCGTCGGCGTCGGGGCCGGTCAAGCACATCACGTCGACCGACGACATCCCGATGTCGCCCGACGTCGTCTGAACCCCCTGCGGGGCGGCACGCGCACCGCGTGACGCCCCGGTCCGGCAAGGAGGCCGCGATGCCCACGTACGACTACCGATGCACCACCTGCGGCGACTTCAGCGAGGTCCGCCGCATCGCCGATCGCGACCGGCCGGCCGTCTGTCCGGAGTGCGCCGCCGAATCCTCCCGCGTGCTGTTCGCCATGCCGATGCTGGGGCAGATGGATGCGCAGTCGCGCGCCGCGTACGCGCTGAACGAGCGCAGCGCGCACGCGCCGCAGAGCTCGCGCGACTACCAGCGTCTGCGGCACGTGCCCGGCTGCGGCTGCTGCAGCGGCGGCAAGCGGGCCGCCGCGCGCGAGCTGCCGAACGGCGCGCGCAGCTTTCCCGGCCGCCGGCCCTGGCAGATCAGCCACTGAACCGCGAGATCGCTGCGGACGCGGGGACGTCCGCAGCGTACGACCCCCGATTCACGATTGCGCGACGTTCGGGCGGGCCTCCGGGTCCGCCCGTTTTTTTCGCACGGCCCCACGATGCGCGCGTTGCCGCCCGCCGGCGCACGCCCGACGGACCGGTCAGCGGGCCGGCGGCATCACCCGGTCGATCCATGCGTGCAGCCGGTGCGGCGCGAGTTCCTGCCAGACGCCGAGCGCAATGTACGCGAGCACGGCGATCCGAAGGCTCCATCCGGAAACGGTCGCGAGGGGCGAGACCAGCACCAGATACGTCGCGATCCAGCGCACGAACGCGAACACGAAGCGATCGCGTGCCTGCGACGCTTCGCGCGCGCACACGTCGCGATCGGCGTAGACCCAGATCATCATCACGCACAGCACGCCCGCGTGCGTGATCAGGGCCTTGGAAAACGCCGGATCCGACACCGCGAGGCGCGCGAACGTGGCGAGCGGCGCGTGGAACAGCAGCGGTAGCCCGAGGACGGGCATCGTCACCGCCGCCAGGAACAGCCCGCCCAGCAGCGCCCCGCCCACGGTGTTCACCAGCTCGGACGCCGAGTCCGGTCGCGGCAGGAACCGCAGCAGCACGACCGAGAACGCGCCGACCAGGCTCATGCCGGTGTCGATCCAGTACATGAGCAGCTGGCGCGACGCGGACCAGTCCTGGACGAACACCCCCCAGAGCGGGACGGCGGCGCGCGCGAGCGTCATCGCGAGCACCGGCAGCGGTGGCGCCTCGCGCGCCCGTGGCGACGTCATCGGTCGGAACGTGCCGCCGCCGCGGGGACGCCGTCAGGCGCGGCGGCGCAGCAGATTCACCCGCATCGGCCGCACGAAGCGCGCGCCTTCGGGGGTCATGTGCGGCTCGAAGCGCCGGCGCACCTCGGCCAGGGTGGCGTCGTCGAGCCGCCGCTCGGCGAAGCTGACGTCGATCATGCGCTGACGGAACTGATCGAAGTCGCGGAACTGCACCAGCGTCTCGAACCAGATCTCGCCCGCCGCTTCCCAGCGTGCGGACGCTTCGGCGCGTCGCAGCGCCTCTTGGGCCGCGGCGCGGACCTGCGCTTCGTCGTTGAACAGGCGGATCACCTCGTTGAGCGATCCGGCGAACACGGGCTCCGACACGTACAGCAGCCCGCCCGGGCGCAGCACGCGGGCGGCCTCGTCCAGCGCCCGGTCGATCAGCGGCAGCGGGATGTGATGCAGGGACTTGAGCATCAGCGCGAGGTCGAAGCGCGCGTCGTCGAACGGGATCGCCTGCGCGCCGGCATGGACGAACGCAAGGCCGGGGCTGGGATCGGCAACGTTCTGCGCGTGCTGCCGCGCGTCGACTTCGAGTCCGACGACCCGGTTGCCGGGCCAGCGCGCGAGCAGGTTGCGTGCGAGCTGGGCCTTGCCGCAGCCCAGTTCGATGATGTCGCGGTCGCGCAGGTCGATCACCGACGCGATCAGGTCGAGCTCGTCGTCGATGCGCACCGGGGCGTCGAGGGAGGTGTTCGCGGGTATCTTCACGGGTTGTTCGAGAACTCACGACAGGGAACCCACGATGTTGAACCAGTCCGGCACCAAAGACCAGCCGACGCGCGACCTGCCCGCGATCGACGCGGCGACGTCGGCCGCGATCCGCGCCCAGGAGCGGCTGCACCACGCCTATCTGCTCGGGCTGCAGCTGATGGTGTCGACGCGTCTCGGCCCGGCCGTCACCGGCGACTGGATGTTCCGCCTGTTCCGCCGCCAGCACCTGCAGAAGTTCCTGTCCAGCTTCGACAAGCTGGGGCTGACCGGGCTGCCGCATGCGGTGGCGTGCGCGCGCTATCACGTGCTGTCGAACGACATCGGCGGCGTGGCCGTCGAATACATGGAGGAGAGCGACCGCAAGGCCTGGGTGCGGTTCCGCTACCCGCGCTGGATGTACCACGGCCCCACGATCTGCGGCGTGCCGGTCGAGGCCAGCCGCGGCTTCCTGCGCGGGTGGTATGCGCACAATGGCGTGTCGCTCGGCAATCCCCGCCTCGGCTTCGTGTGCGTGAGCGAGGACATGACCGGCGAGTTCGGCTTCTGCGGCTACTTCCGCGAGTTCGACCACGACCTGTCCGAGGACGAGCGTCTGCAGTTCGCGCGCGACGAGCTGCCGCCGGCGTTCGATCCCGCGCGCCAGCCGGCGCCGCCGAGCGCCCAGTGGCCGGCCGAGCGGCTGCAGAAGGCGGCGCGCAACTATGCGATCGAGTACGTGCGCAACGGCGTGTGCGAGCTCGCCCGCGTCGTCGGCGAGGACACGGCGCGCACGCACGCCGGTCTGGCCGCACGCCTGATCGGCATGCAGTACTGCCGCGAGATCGGCGACCTGGTCGGTGCGCAGGACGGCGGCGCCGACCGGGCGGCGGACCTGCTCGCCCGCATGGCGCTGGGCATGGGCGACCATGCGGAGGTCGCGCCGGGCGCCTCGCCGGTCCGGGCGGTGGTCGAGCAGACCGGATCGCGGATCGTGCACGGCCTCGATGCGGCCGACGCCGCCCTGCTGTTCGACTGCTGGAAGGAACTGTGGGTGGGCGCCGTACGTGCCCACGCGGCGATGCTGGACCTGAGCGTCGAGATCGTCGATGCGCAGACGCCGCGCCTGCGCTGGACGATCGCGGCGCGCTGAACCGGCCCCCTCCGCAGAGCCGGCACCCGGCACCCGGTTGCCACGGTGCCACGGTGCCACGGTGCCACGGTGCCACGGCGTCCCGAAGTCCCGGTGCCCCGGTGCCCCCGGGCCCCGGTCCGCGCCGCGTGCCGTCTCCCGTATCATCGGCTGCACTTGGAAGCGGACGCTTGATCGGGAGACACCATGGACTTTCAACTGAACGAAGAACAGACCCTGCTGCGCGACAGCGTGGTGCGATGGGTGGCCGAGCGCGGACAGGCCGCCGTTGCCGGTGCGGGCGACGCGCCGTCGGCGCGCTGGCGCGAAATGGCCGGATTCGGCTGGCTGGCCATGACGCTGCCCGAGGCGTACGGCGGCCTCGGACAGGGCCTGGCGGAGGCGTGCGTGGTGGCGGAGGCGCTGGGGGCTGGGCCGGTGTCCGAGCCGTATGCGGCGGGCATCGTGCTGGCGGCCGGTCTCGTGGCGGCCTGCGGCTCCGACGCGCAGCGTCAGCGCTGGCTGCCGGCGATCGGCACCGGCGAACTGCTGCTGGCGCCCGCGCTGCTCGAGCGCGGCGACGCCGATGCGGTCACCGCCGAACGCGTGGGCGGCGGCTGGCGCCTGAGCGGCGCCCGGGGCGTGGTGCCGTCCGGCCAGCGCGCCGG
>JAKOZZ010000322.1 GCA_029779755.1 Pseudomonadota bacterium | reverse complement strand
GCGAAGTGGTCGCGTCGTCCGTTGCAGCACTGCCGATGCGTGATGAGCAGGCGCGGGCCGTCGTTCTCGATCTGCGCCGCGGCCTCGCGCAAGGCGATGTCGACGGCCTCGCGTAGCGCGTCCGTGATGGCTGTGTGCCGCGTCGGCGAGCGCTTGCGGTCGTCGTACGCGAAGAGGCCGAAGACGCCGATGGACACGAAGTCGCGGCATCCTGCATCGGACGTGTACGTGTAGCGCTCGACAGGATGTGTGAGGACCACGAGCGGCACGCCGCGCTCGTCAACCCCGGCGCTGATGCCGTAGCCTGCCTCGCGTGCCCGGTGCGCGAGGGCCATGCGCTGGCTGCCGTGGGCCTGGCGTTGCGCCGCCGTGGTGCCGACCGGCGAGGCCCACGAGTGGATGACCACGCCGCGCATCGTCGCCGGGTTGCGGGACTCCAGCGCGGTCCACTTCCCCGGCGCGAGGATGTTCGGCTCGGTGCGGAGGTCGATGACGTGCGGCGAGCGACTCACAGGGACCGGACCTCGGCGATGGGTGCGACGACCGCGGGCGCCAGTGCGACAGGCACGACGACGGCCGGAGCGGGCGAGGGGGTCGGCGCGGGCGCGGGGACGATGACCGGGGCGGACGGGGCGACAGTCGACGCAGGCGCCGGGACGGGCGGACACTTGGCTGCAAGCATCACGACGACCGACAGGACCACGCCAGCAACGGCGCCGAGGAACGCACCGAGGAACGGGCGCGCGATGGACGAGGATGGACCGGACATGCGCCGAGGGTAACGGATGCAAACCGTACCCTCTGCGTGTGCCGCCGCCCCCGTCGCCATCGCCGCCAGTCAAGCGCCAGCGCAGGCGCATGGATGACGCGCCGTCCATCTATCTGCTCGCGCTGCCATTCGTGGTGTTTGCAATTGCGGGCGCCACCGCGGCACTCCACAATCTGCTCGGCGAGCCGCTCGGGGCCACCGTTGCTGCGAAACTTGCAGACATAGCCCAGACGCTAGCCCTGATGCTTGTCGCATACGGCCCGGCTATGGGATACGTTCAGCGTCAGAATGCCATCGCGTCAGCAGCACAACAGGCAGGCGGCGAACCGAGGCAATTCCCGCGGGGTCCAGGGATTGAGCGAGCACGCCGAGGGGAGGAGTCGGACGATGTCGATGATCTTCATGGCCGATGACTCGGGCCACTCGGGTCTGTTCCTGGCGCCGCGCTCGCCGCGTGTGCACTCGGCTCCGCAGTACGACATCGAGGTCGACCCGGTGCACGCATCGAGGCGCGCAGCATCCGCCGCCGCCATTCGCATCGTGAGGGCTGATGGGGACACCGCGCGGGGAAAGCCGCCCCCCATTTCGGCGCGCTTCATCTGGGGTCTGCAATGGGCACTGTTCGCAGCGGTGGCCGTCCGCATCCTGGTATTGTCCCCGTAGGGTGATATGCTAGGCTGAAAAATTGTGCGAGGCGGCGCGAGTTGTGCGATACCACGCCGACCATGAGACGCGACATTCACAAGGCCATGATTTGCCTCTTGCTCCTTGCCCTCGGCGCCTGCCCGCAATCCCCCGAGTTCGTCACGACTGACGTGGACACGAGCACCGGCGACGCGAGCACCGGCGACATCGGGGTCACCACGTCAACGACTGGCGCCGAGGTCACTGCGACGACCGAAGCGAGCAGCACGACCGGCGAAGCCCCGCCCATCTCCTGTGGCGAACCGGCCGCCGAGTGCATCAGCATCAAGCGCGAGTGGTGCGAGGACTTGCTCGACATC
Organism: Pseudomonadota bacterium; assembly: GCA_029779755.1. Taxonomy (GTDB): domain Bacteria; phylum Pseudomonadota; class Gammaproteobacteria; order Burkholderiales; family Burkholderiaceae_E; genus Quisquiliibacterium. The sequence goes on along the minus strand of JAKOZZ010000322.1, from coordinate 1,411 downwards.
TGCATCGCCGCTGGCATCGGCCCAGGCGGCACCGGCACGGACTACTGCGCCATCGTCAGCAGCGGATGCCCCGCGGTCCCGCCGTGCCAAGCGTGCTACCTCATCGCCTCGACCTGCAAGCAACTCGGCAACGGCGAGGACTACTGCAACTTCATCATGGCCGATTGCCTGTGCAGGGCGGCCGACCACGACCTCAACATCGACGCGTGAAAGACCACCATGAATCTCAAGACGACCATCACCCCCATCGCCATCCTTGCGCTCGCACTCGCGGCATCTCCCCTCGCATGCGGCGGCGACCCCTGCCCCCCCACCATCCTCGCCGACACGTCGATCATCCCCGCCGAGGAGATGTGCGACGATGGCAGCACGAGCACCACGACCGGCGACAGCAGCACCGGCGACATGTGCCCGGTGCCGCCGATCGACGCGCTCATCTGCGCCGCGGTCCCGAGCGCTGGCGAGATGTGGGGGCCGTGCGCCGAGGACCCGTCCTGCATGCTGGGCTTCACGTGCATCGTCGGTGCCGCTGGCAACGTGTGCGCCCCGGCGTGCGACGACTGCGGGTGCCCGAACCTCGGCTGCTTCGGCGGGACGTGCAGCGCCGAGAACGCCTGCGTCCCCGCGTGCGTCGCGGTCGGCGACCCGTGCCCGGTGCCTGGCATGCAGTGCGCGCCCGACGTCGGCGCGTGCGTGTGGCCGGAGGTCAAGGCGTGCGCGCCGAAGGCCGGCGATGCGTGGGGCCCGTGCAACAACGGCACTTGCAAGGATGGCTCTGTCTGCGTCGGCACTGCCACCGCCGACATCTGCGCCGCGTCGTGCGACGGTGGCAACCCGTGCGCCGCCGACGTATGCATCATGGAGGCGGCCAACCTGCCCACGTGCGGCGGGACCAGCCTCGGCGATGTGTGCCTCTACCAGTGCACCGGCATCACCGACTGCGCCGCCGGCCAGACGTGCACGGTCGACGGGTGCCTCTGGGCGAAGTGACGCGGTCTTGCCTCGGCGTCAGGAGATGAAGGCGCCGAGGAACGTCGAGTCGCTCAGCGCTCGAACGATGCCAGCCTGGTCGCCGTACCAGTACCACCCGGCCGTGCCGACCCGGATGCTGTACCACGTCTCGCCGTTGTCCATCGTCTGGACGTTCTGCGTCGGCGTCGACACGATAGACACCGCGCCGGACGGGATGGTCGCTTCACCGCCAAGGAATGAAACTTGCGCCGAACCGCCGAGGCCAGCATCCGCCAAGCAGAACACACGGATGCTGCCAGACGCTTGCAGCGCGTCGACGAACTGACCCGGGAGCGGCGAGTTCGTGCCCGCCCATGCCGCGTTTGGGATTGACGCGAGCGTGATGAGGTACCAATTGAACGGTGACATCGCCATTGCGGCGAGGATACCGCCGCGCCGC
>JAKOZZ010000321.1 GCA_029779755.1 Pseudomonadota bacterium | reverse complement strand
CTTCGCCGCCTGGTTCTATACGATCGCCGTGGCGCTGCACCGGGTCCGGTCGATTATCCTCGAACGCGAGGCGCACACCGACTGGGTGCGCGCGCTCGTCCAACGGAGCCCGCAATGAGCGACTGGTGCGCCATGGGCGGACACGGCTCTTACATCTGGGCGTCGTACCTGAGGCTGGCGCTGGCCGTCGCCGTCGCACTCCGGCTGATCCGCCGCCGCCGCACGCGGGCGAGCGAGCACGCGCGCGTGTCGGCCGAGGACGCGGAATCCGCATGAACCCCCGTCACAAACGCCTGATCTGGGTGCTGGGCGGCGTCGCCGCGCTGGGCGTCGCCGCGACCCTGGTGCTCAACGCGTTCCAGAGCAACCTGGTCTTCTTCTTCACCCCGACCCAGATCGCCGCCGGCGAGGCGCCGCGCGGCAAGGCCTTCCGGGTCGGAGGCCTGGTGGAGCCCGGCAGCGTCAAGCGCGACGGCACCACCGTGGTGTTCAACGTCACCGACAACGCCAAGTCGATCGCCGTCGCCTACACCGGCATCCTGCCCGACCTCTTCAAGGAGGGGCGCGGCATCGTTGCCCAGGGCGCCATCCAGCCCGACGGCAGCTTCCGCGCGAGCGAGGTGCTGGCCAAGCACGACGAGAACTACATGCCCCCCGAGGCCGCCGAAGCGCTCAAGCGTGCCGGACACCCCGTCGGCGCACCGCAGCAGTTCGTCGACCAGGCGTCGAAATCGGTCAAGCCGTAGGGATCGCAGCCCATCATGACCGCAGAGATCGGACACTTCGCACTGATCCTCGCACTGCCGCTGACCCTGGTCTTCGGCGTGCTGTCGCTCGTCGGCGCCTGGCGGCGCGACGCACGCCTGATGGCAGTGGCCGCGCCGGCCGCGACAGGCGCGTTCGCGCTGGTCGTGCTCGCGTTCGCGTGCCTGATCGCGCTGTTCGTCGGCAACGAGTTCACCGTGCAGCTGGTCGCGCAGCATTCCAACCGCAACCTGCCGCTCGCCTACCGGGTGGCCGCGTCCTGGGGGTCGCACGAAGGCTCGATGCTGCTGTGGGTGCTGATGCTCGCCGGCTGGACGGCGGCCGTGGCGCTCCTCTCGGGACAGCTGCCGGCCACGCTGCGGGCACGCGTGCTCGGCACGATGGGGCTGATCGGATTCGGCTTCCTGCTCTTCCTGCTGTTCACGTCGAACCCGTTCGAGCGCCTGGTGCCCGCGGCCGCCGAAGGCCGCGACCTGAATCCGCTGCTGCAGGATCCGGGCATGGTGTTCCATCCGCCGCTGCTGTACATGGGCTACGTCGGGTTCGCCGTCGCCTTCGCCTTCGCGATCGCAGGCCTGCTCGAGGGGCGCTTCGACGCCGCCTGGGCGCGCTGGGCGCGCCCCTGGACGACGGTCGCCTGGAGCTTCCTCACCCTGGGCATCTGCCTCGGTTCCTTCTGGGCGTACTACGAGCTCGGCTGGGGCGGCTGGTGGTTCTGGGATCCGGTCGAGAATGCCTCGTTCATGCCCTGGCTGGCCGGCACGGCGCTGATCCACTCGCTGTCGGTCACCGAGAAGCGGGGCGCCTTCCGCAGCTGGACCGTGCTGCTGGCGATCCTGGCGTTCAGCCTCAGCCTGCTCGGCACCTTCCTCGTGCGCTCGGGCGTGCTGACGTCCGTGCACGCGTTCGCGACCGATCCGGCGCGCGGCGTGTTCATCCTGATCTTCCTGGCGATCGTCATCGGCGGCTCGCTGAGCCTCTTCGCCTGGCGTGCGCCGAGCATCGGCACCGGGCCCGGCTTCGGTGCGGTCTCGCGCGAATCGATGCTGCTGGCCAACAACATCCTGCTGATCGTGGCGATGGCGGCGGTGCTGCTGGGCACGCTGTATCCGCTCGCGATGGACACGCTCGGCCTGGGCAAGATCTCGGTCGGTCCGCCCTACTTCGAATCCGTGTTCTTCCCGCTGATGGCGCCGGCGCTGTTCCTGCTGGGCATCGGTCCGATCGCGCGCTGGCGCAAGGCCGAGCTGCCGCAGATCGCGCACCGGCTGAAGTGGGCGATGGCGGTCGCCGTCGTCGTCGCGCTGCTGCTGCCGCTGACGATCGACGGCTTCCGCCCGCTGACCAGCCTGGGCCTGCTGCTGAGCTGCTGGATCGTCGCCAGCGCGGTGACCGTGGTGCTCGACGGCCTGCGCGGCGCGGACGGCCGCGTCGCGCTGTCGCGCATGCGCCTGATGTCGCCCAGCCTCTGGGGCATGCACCTGGCGCACGTCGGCGTCGCCGCATTCGTGTTCGGCGTGACGATGGTCAACAGCTACGAGACCGAGATCGACGGCCGTGTCGAGGTCGGACAGGCGATCACCGTCGACGGCTACTCGGTCCGGCTCGACCGCCTGACCGACGTCAAGGGCCCCAACTACGACGCGGTGCGCGGCGTGTTCACCCTGTCGCACAACGGGCAGGTGCTGTCCGTGCTGCACCCCGAGAAGCGGCTGTACCGCAGCAACGGGCAGCCGATGACCGAGGCTGCGATCGACCGCAGCCTCGCGCGCGACGTCTACGTGTCGATGGGCGAGCCCCTGGGCGGCAATGCATGGGCGGTGCGCGTGCACGTCAAGCCCTGGGTCAACTGGATCTGGCTGGGCTGCGTGCTGATGGGCGCAGGCGGGATCCTGGCGGCGTCGGACCGCCGCTACCGGCGTGCCGCGCGCGCCGACGTCGCGTCGCGTGCCGCGGTCGCGAATGCCTGAGGAGTCCGGATGCGTTCGCTCAAGTTCCTGATCCCCCTGGTGATCGCGCTGGGCATCGGGTGGTTCCTGTACGCAGGACTCGGCAACAACCCGCGCGAGATCCCGTCTCCGCTGGTCGGCAGGACGGCGCCCGCCACCCCGATCGCCCTGCTGAACGAACCCGACCGGACGTGGTCGCCCGAGCAGATGAAGGGCAAGGTCTGGTTGCTGAACGTGTGGGGCTCGTGGTGCTCGGGCTGCCAGGTCGAACATCCGGTGCTGCTGGATCTCGCGCGCCAGAACGTCGCCCCCATCGTCGGCCTCGCCTGGAAGGACCGCCCCCAGGCCTCCAAGGACTGGCTGGCGAAGCTCGGCGACCCGTACGTGCTCAACGTGTCCGACCAGACCGGCAAGGCCGCGATCGACTGGGGCGTCTATGGCGCGCCCGAGACCTTCGTGATCGACAAGGCCGGCGTCATCCGCGACAAGCACATCGGCCCGCTCACGCCCGAGGTGCTCGCCGGCCGGCTGGTGCCGCTGATGCGCAGGCTGCAGGCGCAATGAGCCCCGTGCGCGCCCTCCGTCCGCTCGCGGCGCTGGCGTTCGCCTGCGCCGTGTCGCTGTCCGCCGCCGCCACCACCGCGCCGCCCGGTGGCGCAGCCGCGCCGTCGCCGCCGGCGGCGGGCACGGCAGCGCAGGCGACGGCTGCACCCGCGGTACCCTCCGCCACGCCGGCGGCGATGCCACCGGCGCCGTCGTCGGCGACGCCGTCAGTGTCCGCCGAAGCCGAGCGCCGCTACAAGGTGCTGTCCGAGGAACTGCGCTGCCTCGTGTGCCAGAACCAGACCCTCGCCGACTCCAATGCCGATCTCGCCGTGGACCTGCGCAACCAGGTCCACGAGCTGATCGCGAGCGGACGCAGCGACGAGCAGATCAAGTCGTACCTGGTCGAGCGCTACGGCGATTTCGTGCTGTATCGGCCGCCCGTGCAGCGGAACACGCTGCTGTTGTGGTTCGGCCCGTTCGCGCTGCTGCTCGTGGGCGTGCTGATCTGGTGGCTGGTGCAGCGGCGCAGCGGCGCGGCGCGAGCCGCGGGTGTCGCGGAGGCCGCGGCGCCGGCCGCGCGCACGGACGATGCCGCGCTGCGCCGCGCACGCGCGCTGCTCGACGAATGACGCGGCATCAGGGCACGCCGAAGAACAGGTAGATCGCGCGGTTGCCGCCGGCGCCGTAGCCGGCCACCAGGAACAGCGGGCCGATGAAGGTGTCCGCCCCCAGGAACAGGCCGGCCGAGCCGAGGGTGCCTTCGGGTGCCAGGCCGGGGATGCGGTGCTTGATCCGGCCCGCCTCCAGCGACACGCCCGCATACACACCGGTGCCGAGCGGGCTCGGCAACCGGAAGAACTGGTGCTGGTAGGTCATGCGCCCGAACGCGAAGCCCTCGCCCAGGAACTGGCCGATGCGGTAGCCCGACAGGGCGAACGGTCCGCCCAGGTTGAACAGGTCGAAGACCGGCAGCTCGGTGCCCAGCCGGGAGCCGCCCTGCAGCGACAGGTTCCAGGTGTGCGCACCCCAGCTGGTCGCGTAGTCGAACCGGGCGTCGACCCGGCGGTAGGCCCCTTCGGAGACGCCGCCGGCGCGGCGACCGCTGAACGCATTGGCCACCAGCGCATAGCCGCTGCGCGAGAAGTAGGCCCGGTCCAGCTGATCCAGGAACAGCCGGGCCCGCACGCCTCTGACGGTCTCGTCGACATCGGCGAGCAGGCTCGGGCCCGTGACCGTCGTCGAACCGACGCGACGTCCGACCAGGCCCAGGCGGAATTCGGCCACGGTGCCCAGCACGACGCCGGCGTCGATCCCGGCGCGCGAATCCGTGCCGCGCAGGTCGGCGATGCGGCGGCTGTCCAGATAGAACCCGCGCAGACTCTCGTCGAACTGCAGGTACGGCGCGACGAAGAAGCGGCCGCTGGGATCGATCGGCTGGTACAGCTCGGTGAGCAGCGTGTTGCGCCGGCCGACCTGCGCGTCCACGAGCCATTCGGCGCCGAAGCGGTTGAGCCAGGTGTGGCGGTACGCGGCGCGCAGGTTGAAGCTGGACTCGCCGCGGAAGTCCGTCGCGAAGCCCAGCCCGAGCCGCAGGAACCGGGGACCGACCTCCTTCTCGTGGACGTTGAACAGCAGCGTGCGCTGGCCGACTTCGTTGACCAGCCGGTAGTCGACCGACTCGAAGTCGCCGCGACCGTACAGCCGGCGCAGGTCGCGCGCGAGTTCTTCCTCCGACAACGGAACCCCGGGCCGCGCGCGCACCAGGCTGTCGAGCACGTCGGCATTGGAGCGCTGCATCCCCTCGAAGCGGACCGCCTGGATCTCGCCGAGGCCGACGGTGCGTCGCAGCTGCGACTGACGCGTCGCCGCATAGGTCAGCGCCTCGACACTGTAGCGCCGGAGTGCGTCCGCCCCCAGGCGTGCGGCCGCCTCGCCCGCGCGCACGGCTTCCGGGGTGCGCTCGAAGCTCCCGGCGGTGATGTCCCCCAGCTCCGGACTGATCAGCACGTCGCGGTCGGTGAGACGGGCGAGCTGGCGGTCGACCGTGTTCTTGCCCAGGAAGTTGATCAGCTGGCCGACCACCGTCACGGCCGAGGTGATCTCGCTGCGCTTGAGCAGCGGCGTCTGGATGTTCACGGCGATCACGACGTCGGCGGCACAGGTGGCACGCGCCACGTCGATCGGCAGGTTGTTCGACACGCCGCCGTCGACCAGCAGACGGCCGTCGACCTCGATCGGCGCGACCGCACCGGGAATGGCCATGCTGGCGCGCATCGCCCGCGACAGGTTGCCCGCGTCGAGGAGCACCGCATCCCCGGTCACGATGTCGGTGGCAACGGCGCGGAACGGGATCGGCAGGCGGCTGAAGTCGTGCACGTCGCTGACGGTCTCGGTGAGCCGGCGCAGGAAACTCTCGATCGCAACCCCGGCGACCACGCCCTTCGGCAGACGGATCCCGTCACGCCCGACGCCGAACTCGCCCTCGGCAAAGCCGCGATAGTCGTCCGCCTTGCGACGCACCGACACTTCGGCACGCGGCGGCGTGTCTTCGAACACGGCGCGCCAGTCGGTGTCGCGGATCACGCCCTCGAGCGTCGCGACCGGCGTGCCCGCCGCATAGGCGCCGCCGACGATCGCCCCCATGCTGGTGCCCGCGATGCAGTCGATCGGCACGCGCAGCTCCTCGAGGACCTTGAGCACGCCGATGTGCGCCGCGCCGCGCGCCCCGCCTCCCGACAGCGCCAGAGCGATCCGCGGACGGCCGGTCGGCGGTCCGGAGGGCGCCGCGCCGTCTGCGCCGCTCGACGTGTTCGACGTGCTCGACGCGGTCGACGTGTTCGACACGGTCGCGCCCGACACGGGCGACGCAGGCTGCGCGCCCGGCGCACCGGCCAGGCCCGCGCACAACACGGCACACAGTGCGGGCAGGATCCGCCTCCGCTTGAACACCACAGCCATCAGGATCGCCTCCGGTCGATGCGGTCGATCAGCACCGCCACCCCCACATTCAGCAGCGCGAAGCCGCAGGTCACCCACCACAGGTTCTGCCACGCGCCCGGAAGCGCGGCGGCCGCTGCCACCAGGGGCGGTGCCACGACCTGGCCGATCGACGAGCCCTGCTGCATCAGCCCCGTCGTCGTCGACACCGCGCCGGCGTGCGGCGCGAACCGCGGCGCGGTGGCGAACAGCGTGCCCGGGATCAGTCCGCCGACCAGGGACAGCGCGAGGAGCGCCGCATAGCGCACGGCGAACCCCGCCGTGCTGCCGAAAGCCACCCAGGCGCCGACGCCCATCACGACGGACGCCGCCGCAACGAGCACCGCGCGCCGCACACCCCGCTGCAGCAGCAGACCCGCCGCGACGTTGCCGCCGAGGTTCACCAGCACGCCCAGCGCGGTGAGGCCCGCGGCGGTGGCCGGCGGAAGCGACGCCTGCTGGTAGATCGTCGGCAGGAAGCTGAAGACGACCATCCATTGTCCCGCATACAGGCCGAAGCAGGCCGCGAGCGCCCACGCGCCCGGGGCGCGCAGGGTCGCGCCGGCCAGCGCCCGCATGGCCGTGGGCACCGCCCCACGCGCCGGATCGGGCGGCACCACGCGCCAGAGCACGACCGTCAGCACCAGGGCCAGCGACGCGGCGCCCCACCACAGGGCATGCCAGCCCGCCGCCAGCAGCACCCAGGGCGCGACGAGCAGCGCCAGCACCATGCCCGACGGCATGTACGCCCCCCAGATGCCGAGCGCGACACTGATCCGCCGAGGGTCGGCCACCCGCCGCATCAGCACCGGGCCCGGCAGCACGCACAGCACGAATCCGGCGCTTTCCACGACGCGCCATGCGAGCAGGGCCGTGGCGGAGTCGGCCGACGCGCCCGCGACGCCGGCGCCGGCCAGCACCAGCAGTCCGGTGGCCATCAGACGGCGGGCACCGAAGCGATCCGCGAGCAGCCCGCCGAACAGGCCCAGACAGGCGCCGGCAACCTGGAATGCCGACACGAGCAGGCCGGCCTGCACGAGCGACAGACCGAATGCCGTCGTCAGGGACGGCAGCGCAGGCGGGAGCTTGCCGACGTTGAGCGCGGCCGCCGCGCCTGCGAGATAGACGACGAACATCGGAGCGATCACGGACGGCGGCGCAATGAGATGCCTTCGACGGGCGGCGGTAAGGATGGTAACCGCGTGTAATCACGCGCCCCATCCGGCGTGCGGATGAATAGGATCCGCACTGTACGCACCACCGATGGAGACCCACGATGCGCAGGATCCTCGCCTCTTCGCTGCTCGCCGTCGCAGCCCTTTCCGCCTCCGGCATCGCATCCGCCCGCGACGTCGCCTGGACGGTCAGCGTCGCGACGCCGGGCGCCACCGTGACCTTCGGCGCTCCCGTCGTGGCGGTCGGCCCCGCCTACCACGCGGTGCCGCAGGTCGTGTATCCGGCACCGGTGTATCCGGCCCCGGCCTACCCGGTCGCCGTCGCGCCCCGTGTCGTCTACCCGGCGGCCGCGCTGCCCCATGCCGCGTGGGGCGCACCGGTGTACCGTGCCGGCCCGCCGGCCTGGGGCTACGGGGCGCCCGTGATGGTCGCACCCCGCGGCCACTGGCGTCATCACGGTCACCACCATCAACGCCACCTGCATCGTCACCACCTGCATCGTCACTGAAGGTCGCACGCGACCTGCACCTGCGGGCCGGCATCGGTCGGGCAGCCGTAGAATCGCGGCTCCCGCCCTCGGAGGACGCCCCTCATGCCGACCCGATTCCGCCGCGCACGCCGCGGCCTTCTGACGCTTGCGGCCGCGGCAACCGTCTTCGCCCCGCTCGCAAGCGCCCAGACCTATCCTGCCCGTCCCATCCGCTTCGTGGTGCCCTACCCGCCGGGCGGTCCGCTCGACCAGGTCGCGCGCGCGCTCGCCGAACGCGTCCGCGAGCCGCTCGGCCAGCCGGTCATCGTCGAGAACCGGGCGGGCGCGGGCGGCAACATCGGTGCCGACCACGTCGCGAAGTCGGCGCCCGACGGCCACACGATCGTGATGGGGGCGGTAGCCACCCACGCGATCAATCCCGCGCTCTACGCACGGATGCCCTATGACGCGAACCGCGACTTCGCGCCGGTCACGCGCGTGGCCGTGGTGCCGAACGTGCTCGTGATGAATCCCGAGGCTGCGGCACGGCTCGGCATCTCGGACGTCAGGTCGCTGCTCGACTACGCGCGCCGCAATCCGGGCAAGCTCAACTACGCGTCGGGCGGCAACGGCAGCGCGGGACATCTCGCCGGCGAGCTGATGAAAGCGATGGCGCGCGTCAGCGCCGTGCACATCCCCTATGCCGGCGCGGCGCCCGCGCAGCTCGGCCTGCTCGCGGGGCAGACCGACTTCATGTTCGACAACCTCGCCTCGGCCGCGCCGCAGATCCGCGCGGGCAGGCTCAAGGGCTTCGCCGTCACCACCCTCAAGCCCAGCGGCTTCTTCCCCGAGCTGCCGACCGTCTCGGACACCGGACTCGCCGGGTTCGACATCAGCACGTGGTTCGGCATCTTCGCGCCGGCCGGCACGCCCAAAAGCGTGGTCGATCGTCTGCACGCGGAGTTCGAGCGTGCACTCGGCAGCGACGACCTCCGGCAGCGCCTGTCGCGCATGGGTGCGGAGCCCGCGCCGATGACACCGGCCGACTTCGGCGCCTTCGTGCTGGCCGAGCAGAAGAAATACGCGGGCATCGTCAAGGCGTCGGGCGCACGCGTGGACTGATCGATCACGGATGTGATCGATGCGCCTCTGCTTCGGGGCAGGCAGTCCCTAGTTGGTCCGCGAGCAAGTTCCCGCTATTCTTCGCCCTTGCCTTCGCGGCAGGCGGCGGGCTCGCTCGCCACGTACACGAACGAGAACACTCGATCCCGAGGAGAACGGTAGATGCAAGTGAGGAACCACCACGACCTGTGGGCTGGACTGATGTTCATAGCCTTCGGGGCGATCTTCATGATCCTGTCCCAGCAGTACCAGATCGGTACCGCTGCGAAGATGGGCCCCGGGTACTTCCCGACGATTCTGGGTGGTCTGCTTGCTCTGCTCGGCCTCGCGATCAGCCTCAGCGCCTTCGCGAAGAGCAACCACGAGGCGAAGGTCGCGCCGACGGGCTGGCGCGAACTGATCCTCATCCTGCTGGCGGTCATCCTGTTCGCCGCGACGCTGCCGCAGCTCGGCATCGTGATCGCACTGCTGGTGCTCGTGCTGGTGTCGTCGCTGGCCAGCCACGAGTTCAATCTACGGGATACGATCCTCGGCGCCATCTTCCTGATCGTGCTGACCTACGTCGTGTTCGTCAAAGGGCTGGAACTGCAGTTCCCCCTGTGGCCCAAATTCCTGACGGCCTGACGCGAGGAGAGCCACGACATGGACCAGCTTTTCTCGAATCTCGCGCTCGGCTTCGCCACGGCGGCCACGCTCGACAACCTGTTCTACTGCTTCATCGGCGTGCTGCTCGGCACGCTGATCGGCGTGCTGCCCGGCATCGGCCCCCTGGCCACGATCGCGATGCTGCTGCCGATCACCTACAAGATGACCGACCCGGTGACGGCGCTCATCATGCTGGCAGGCATCTACTATGGTGCCCAGTACGGCGGCTCCACCACCGCCATCCTGGTCAACCTGCCCGGTGAATCGTCCTCGGTGGTGACGGTGCTGGACGGCTACCAGATGGCGCGCCGCGGGCGTGCAGGCCCGGCACTGGCCGTCGCGGCGATGGCGTCGTTCTTCGCCGGCACCGTGGCGACGTTCCTGCTCGCCGCCTTCGCGCCGCCGCTGGCCGAAGTCGCGTTCAAGTTCGGTCCGGCCGAATACTTCTCGCTGATGGTGCTCGGCCTGATCGCCGCCGTTGTGCTCGCGCACGGCTCGATCTGGAAGGCGCTCGGCATGGTGATCCTCGGCCTGCTGCTGGGCATGATCGGCACCGACGTCAACTCGGGCGTGGCGCGCTTCTCGTTCGACGTGCCCGAGCTGTCCGACGGCGTGGAGTTCGTCGCGGTCGCGATGGGCATGTTCGGCTTCGCCGAGATCATCCTGAATCTCGAGCAGAAGGAGAACCGCGAGGTCTTCACCAACAAGGTCAACAACATCTTCCCGCGCTGGCCCGACATGAAGGCCGCCTTCCCCGCGATGTTCCGCGGCACGGCGCTCGGCTCGCTGCTGGGCATCCTGCCGGGCGGCGGTGCGGTGCTGTCGTCGTTCGCGTCGTACGCGATCGAGAAGAAGATCTCGAAGACGCCGCAGGAGTTCGGCAAGGGTGCGATCCAGGGGGTTGCGGGTCCCGAGGCCGCGAACAACGCGGGCGCGCAGACCTCGTTCATCCCGATGCTGACGCTGGGCATCCCGACCACGCCGGTGATGGCGCTGATGGTCGCGGCGATGATGATCCACAACATCCAGCCGGGCCCGCAGGTGATGACCAGCAACCCGACGCTGTTCTGGGGCCTGATCGCCTCGATGTGGATCGGCAACCTGATGCTGGTGATCCTGAACCTGCCGCTGATCGGGCTGTGGGTGAAGCTGCTGTCGGTGCGCTATCGCGTGCTCTACCCCGCCATCCTGCTGTTCTGCTGCGTCGGCGCGTACTCGATCAACAACAACGTCTTCGACGTGTTCATGACGATCCCGTTCGCGATCCTGGGCTACGTGCTGAAGAAGCTGTCGTGCGAGCCGGCGCCGATGCTGCTGGGCTTCGTGCTGGGCAAGCTGATGGAGGAGTATCTGCGTCGTGCGATGACGATCTCGCGCGGCGACTGGACCGTCTTCTTCACGCGCCCGCTGTCGCTGACGCTGCTGATCCTGGCGGGCATCCTGCTGGTGATCGTGTTCCTGCCGGCGATCGCCAAGAAGCGCGAAGAGGCCTTCGTAAGCGACGACTGATCCGATGCGTGTCTGACACGGTTGCCGGCCACGCGGCCGGCACCCTCCGAAGACCTGCCCCGGCAGGTCTTTTTTTTTGCCCACGACCCGCCCGACGGCGGGCCCTTTCGTTTCCGGGCCGGCCGGCCCTTCGCGGACCGTGGCTTCGGTGCCGGTGGTTTAGACTGCTCCTCCCGAATCCGGATCTCGCTCCGCGACCATGCCCCAGGAAGCCTCCGCCCGCCCGCACGCCGCGCCCAGGCGATCCCTGCTGCGCGCCGTGGCAGCCTTCGGTGCGGTGATCCCTGCGCTCCTGCCGGCACTCGTCGGCACGGTCGTCGGCGTGTCGCTCGGGGGGATGTCCCCTCGGGTCGCCGCGCAGCCGGTGTGGCCCACCAAGCCGGTGCGGCTGGTAATCCCGTTTCCGGCGGGCGGTGCCACCGACATCATCGGCCGGACCGTGGCCGCCAGGCTCGGCGTCGCGCTCGGCCAGCAGGTGATCGTCGAGAACCGCCCGGGCGCCGGCGGCACGATCGGTTCGGACGCCGTCGCGAAGTCCGCCCCGGACGGCTACACGCTGCTGATGGCCACCAGTTCCACGCACTCGATCGGTCCGGCCCTCAACCCGAAGATGCCGTACGACGCGGTGCGCGACTTCGCCCCCGTCGCACACATCGCGAATGCGCCGAGCGTGCTGGTCGTGGGCCGCGACTCGCCCGCGCGCACGGCCCCGGAACTGATCGCGATGCTCAAGCGCAATCCGGGCCGGTACAACTTCGG
>JAKOZZ010000315.1 GCA_029779755.1 Pseudomonadota bacterium | reverse complement strand
GAGACCCGCGCTCGCATGGCCCATCACGCGGGCGCCTTCGGCCAGGTCGACGAGCACGAGATCGTACGGGGCCAGCGCCTTGAACGCCTCGGTCGGCGCGCGGTGCACGCGGCTCACGGCGAACACCGTGCCGCGTCCGCTCGCATCGTGCCAGCGCACGTCGCGGCTGCCGCAGGCCGTGCAGGCGAAGCGGGCGAGCCGCTGCGCCGCATTGCAGGCGGCGCAGCGCTGATAGCGCACGACGCCGTGCGCGAGCCCGTCGACGTAGGGAAAGGACAGGGCTTTGTCGTTGGCTGTGCTGGACATGGTCAATCCCGGCGTTCGAGGATCAGGCTGACGTGCGACGACAGCACGCCGCCGTCGGCATGGACGAAGGCCCGCCTGCGCGGGCTGATCTGGCGGTCGCCCGCACGCCCGCTCATCTGGAGCCAGGCCTCGGCGACGTGGCTCATGCCGCCCGCGACGCCCGAATGGCCGAAGGACAGCAGACCGCCGTGGGTGTTCAGCGCGAGCGGACCGTCGGGGGCGAACGCGCCGTCGCGCAGCCGGGCGGCGGAGCCGCCACGCGGAGCGAATCCCGTCTCTTCGAGCAGGATGGCCAGCGTGATGGTGAACGAGTCGTAGATCGCGAGGTAGTCGATGTCGCCGCGCGCCCTGCCCGCTTCGCTGAACGCGCGCTGGGCCGCGTCGTGCGCGCCGAAGTTGTGCGTGTCCGAGACGGCCGTCAGGTGCTGGTGGCGGTGGGCCTGTCCGGCGCCCGTGATCGCGAGGTCGCAGGCCGGATGCGGCGTGTCCGACACGAGGATCGCGACCCCGCCGTCGGAGATCGGGCAGCAGTCGAGCAGCTTCAGCGGCGAGGCGATCGTCTTGGAGGCCAGGACCTCGTCGCGCGTGATCGGCGTGCGCAGCTGCGCCAGCGGGTGCCGCGACGCATTGGCGCGCATCAGCACCGCGAAGTCGGCGAGATCGGCCTCGGTGAGCCCGGACTCGTGCATGTAGCGGGAGGCGAGGAGCGCGTAGTACGCGGGCACCGAGCCGCCGTTGGGCACCTCGTAGTCGGGGTCGCCGACCTGCGCGAGCGTCTGGATCGCGTTGTCGCGCTGCTGGCCGCTGGCGCGGTTCTCGCCGGCCACCACGAGTACGTTGCGGCAGCGGCCGCTGCGCACCAGCTCGCGCGCCAGCATCACCATGCCGGCCCCGGTGGCGCCGCCCATCTGCATGCCGTGCGCGTACGACGGCTCGATGCCGAAGCGCTCGGCGAACAGCGTGGCCAGCATGAGGTGCGGCAGCGTGGTGGCGTATCCGCACAGCACGCCGTCGACCTCGGCGCGCGCCAGGCCGGCGTCGTCGAGCGCCTGTTCCGCCGCTTCGGCCATCAGGTCGAGGGCGCCCTTGCCGTCCAATCGGCCGAAGCGCGTCGTACCGGCGCCTCTGATGTAACTGGTGTTCATGAGTGAGGGTTCCTTGGCTGCACGCCAGCCGGATGCGGCGCGGTGGAGCGGTCGGTCAGTCGTCCTGACCGTTGGCGGCCGGTTCGCGTCCGGTCACGGGACGCTGCCAGTTCTGCGTGCACAGCGCCGCCTCCTGCCGCAGCGCGTCGGCCATCGCCTGCTCGCGTGAGGAGATGCGGTCGCTCAGCGCCGCGATGCTGAGCGCCGCGGCCGGGCGCCCGTCGTCGCCCATGATGGGCACGCCGATGCCGCCCATGCGGTCGACGACGACGTCGTACAGCACGGCATAGCCGCGCCGGCGCGACTGCTCGATCTGCTGGGTGAGGAAGCGCTCGGAATAGCGCGGATAGCGGTCGAAGCGTTCGGCGATCAGGGGCATCAGCGACGCAATCTCCGCATCCGGCAGGAAGGCGAGCAGCGCGAGACTGCCGGCGCCGATGCCCAGCGGACGGCGGCTGCCGACTTCGAGGTAGTTGGCGCGGATCGCGTACGTCCCGGCCTGCACGTCGACGCACACCGACTCGGCGCCGCGGGGGATGGACAGGATGGCCGTGTCCTCGAACAGACGCACCAGCCGGATCAGGCTGGCCCGTGCGACCGCGCGCGGATCGTTGCGGGCGACCGCCGCCGCGCCCAGCGTGAAGATCTCGGGGCCGAGCGAGTAGCGCTTGTTCGCCGGGTTGCGCACCACGAACCCATTGCGCAGCAGCACGTCGAGCAGGCGCAGCGCCGTGGCCTTGTCGAGCCCCGCCGCCAGCGCGATGTCCGTCAGGCGCGCATTGCGGGCGTCGGACATCACCCGCAGGATCGAGCAGGCCTTCTGGACGGACGAACTCGGATCGGCACCAGGGGTGCCGGAACTTCTGCTTGGCCGGGGCATATGGGCTTTTGTCGTATGAAACCGATTGAAGGGCTCGATGCTAACTGCGCGACATTCTCCTGTCAAAGCGAGGCGTCGTGATTTCGTGGATGAAAACCTACCCTGCAGTAGCGTCGAAAAACCGCGCCGCGTCGACCGGCGTGAAATCGCGGGTGATGAACACGATCCGCGATCGGCGATCCGCGTCCGGCCAGGCGGGCAGCGCGACCAGCGGGTGGATCAGGTGCTGCACCGCATGCAGCACGTGCGGCCCCGTGCTGCCGGCCAGGGCGACGATGCCTTTCACGCGCAGCAGATCCGGACCCCGCGTGGCCATCAGCAGCTGCAGCCACGCATCGAA
>JAKOZZ010000299.1 GCA_029779755.1 Pseudomonadota bacterium | reverse complement strand
GTCGATGGGAAGGGCGCGCCGTCCGGGCGCCCGGCCGCCAACGGGGGCTGAACATGGTCATCTCCGAGGTCTGCATCCGCAGGCCGGTGTTCGCCACCGTGCTGTCGCTGATCATCCTGCTGGTCGGGCTCGTGTCCTACTCGCGGCTGTCGGTGCGCGAGTACCCGAAGATCGACGAGCCGGTGGTCACCGTCGACACCCGTTACCTGGGCGCGTCGTCCGACATCATCGAGACGCAGGTGACGAAGCCGCTCGAGGACTCCATCGCCGGGATCGAGGGCGTGGACGTCCTCACCTCGATCTCGCGGCCCGAGCAGAGCCAGATCACCGTGCGCTTCCGTCTCGACCGCGAGCCGGACGGCGCGGCGGCCGACGTGCGCGACCGTGTGGCCCGCGTGCGTGCGCGCCTGCCGCAGGAGGTCGACGAGCCGGTGATCGCCAAGGTCGAGGCCGACGCCAACCCCATCATCTGGCTGGCCTTCTCCAGCGACACGAAGTCCCCGCTCGAGGTGTCGGACATCGCCAACCGCTTCGTGAAGCCGCGCCTGCAGACGCTACCCGGGGCGGCCGACGTGCGGGTGTTCGGCGAGCGCAAGTTCTCGATGCGTATCTGGCTCGACCCGGACCGGCTCGCGGGGTTCCGGCTGACGCCGCAGGACGTCGAGGACGCGCTGCGCCGGCAGAACGTCGAAGTGCCGTCCGGGCGCATCGAGAGCCGTCAGCGCGAGTTCACCGTCGTCTCGCAGACCGACCTGCAGCGGGTCGGCGAATTCGAGGACGTGGTCGTGCGCACCGTGAGCGGCTACCCGGTGCGCATCAAGGATGTCGCGCGCGTGGAGCTGGCGCCGCTGAACGAGCGCACCGCGGTGCGCTTCAACGGCCGCAACGCGATCTCGCTGGGCGTGATCAAGCAGGCGACGGCGAACCCGCTGGTCCTCGCCAAGGCGCTGAAGGCGGAGCTGCCGCGGCTGCAGGCCGAACTGCCGCCCGGCGTCACGGTGAACATCGCCAACGACACGACCCTGTTCATCGAGCGCTCGATCGACTCCGTCTACAAGACGATCCTCGAGGCGGTGATCCTGGTCGCCCTCGTGATCTTCCTGTTCCTCGGCACGCTGCGCGCCAGCGTGATCCCGCTGGTCACCATCCCGGTCTGCCTGATCGGCGTGGGGTCGCTGATGCTGGTCGCCGGCTTCTCGCTGAACACGCTGACCCTGCTGTCGCTGGTGCTGGCGATCGGCCTGGTGGTGGACGACGCGATCGTGGTGCTGGAGAACATCTATCGGCACATCGAGGAGGGGGTCGATCCGATCACCGCGGCGTTCCGCGGGTCGCGCGAGGTCGGCTTCGCCGTGATCGCGATGACGCTGACGCTCGCGGCCGTGTATGCGCCCGTGGCGTTCACCACCGGCCGCACCGGGCGGCTGTTCATCGAGTTCGCGCTGACGCTGGCCGGTGCGGTGCTGGTGTCGGGCTTCGTCGCCCTCACGCTGTCGCCGATGATGTGCTCGCGCCTGCTGCGCCACGAGGCCCGGCCCAACCTGCTCGTGCGCGGCATCAACCGTGTGATGGGGGCGATGACGCGCGGCTACGCGGCGGCGCTCGCCTGGACGCTGTCGTACCGCTGGCTGGTGCTGCTCGTCGGTGGCGCGGTGGCGGCGGCCAGCTACTTCCTCTGGACGAGCACGAAGCGCGAGCTCGCCCCGATCGAGGACCGCTCCACGATCGTGACCATCTTCAACGGTCCCGACGGCGCGTCGATCGACTACACGCAGCGGTATGCGGGCGCGATCGAGAACATCGCCAAGGGCATCAAGGAGGCCGACCGCATCTTCGTCGTGGCCGGCAGCCCGACCGTCACGCAGGGCATCTCGTTCATCCGTCTGATCGACTGGGCCGAACGCGATCGCAAGGTGCAGGACATCCTGAAGGAGCTGCAGCCGAAGCTGCTCGGCGTGCCGGGCGTGCTGGCCTTCGCCGTGGCGCCGGCCTCGCTGGGCCAGTCGCCGCGCGCGCGGCCGATCAACTTCGTGATCCTCACCTCCGAGACCCACGACCAGATGCAGAAGGTCGTCGCGCCGATGATCGCCGAGCTGCAGCGCGACCCGCGGCTGCAGGGGGTGGACAGCGACCTGCGGCTGAACAAGCCCGAGATCAAGGTGCGCCTGGACCGCGAGCGGGCGGCCGACGCGGGCGTGGTCGTCGAGTCGATCGGACGCGCGCTGGAGACGTCGCTGGGCGGGCGGCAGGTCACGCGCTTCAAGCGGGACGGCGAGCAGTACGACGTGGTCGTCCAGGTCGATCCGTCCAAGCGCAACACGCCCGACGACATCTCGAACATCTTCGTGCGCGGGCGCAACGACGCGATGGTGCCGCTGTCGAGCCTGGTGAGCGCGCGCGAGAGCGTCACCGCCCGCGAGCTGAACCACTTCGGCCAGCGGCGCGCGGTCACGATCACCGCCAACCTGGCGCCCGGCACGTCGCTGGGCGAGGCGGTCGACGTGCTCGAGGCGGCCGCCAAGAAGCACCTGCGCATCGGCTACGCGGTCGACTACAACGGCGAGACGCGTGAGTTCAAGCAGTCGTCGTCGGCGCTGCTGCTCACGTTCGTGCTGGCGCTGGCCTTCATCTACCTGGTGCTGGCCGCGCAGTTCGAGAGCTTCATCGATCCGTTCATCATCATGCTCACCGTGCCGCTGTCGATGACCGGTGCGCTGGCGCTGCTGCAGTGGACGGGCGGCACGATGAACGTCTACAGCCAGATCGGCCTGATCACGCTGGTGGGGCTGATCACCAAGCACGGCATCCTGATCGTCGAGTTCGCCAACCAGCTGCGCGACCAGGGCAAGGCGCTGCTGCCGGCCGTGATCGAGGCGGCCAGCCTGCGGCTGCGCCCGATCCTGATGACGACGGGCGCGATGGTGCTGGGCGCCGTTCCGCTGGCACTGGCCACCGGGGCGGGCGCCGAGAGCCGCCGGCAGATCGGCATGGTGATCGTGGGCGGCATGACGCTGGGCACGGTGCTCACCCTGTTCGTCGTGCCCACCGTGTACACGCTGCTGGCGCGCCGGCGCAGCGTGGTGGCCGGGCCGGAGGCGGGCGGTGCGGCTGCGGCCTCCGCGACGGCGCCCGCGGCGGGCGGGGCCGACGGCGCCGTGCCACCGGCGGCGTCGATGCCTGCGGCCGCGCCGATCCCGCCGGCCGCACCCGCCGGACATTGAAGGAACACGATGCGCCAGGTCATTCTGGATACCGAGACCACCGGGCTGTCGGTCGACGACGGGCACCGCATCATCGAGATCGGCTGTCTCGAGGTGCTCAACCGCCGGGTCACCGGCAACACGCTGCACCTGTACGTGAACCCCGAACGCGACATCGACGCGGGGGCGGTGGCCGTGCACGGCATCACGCGCGAGATGCTGCAGGACAAGCCGCGCTTCGCCGACATCGCCGACCGCTTCCTCGAGTTCATCCGCGACGCGGAGCTCATCATCCACAACGCGCCGTTCGACATCGGATTCCTGAACGCCGAGATGAAGCGCTGCGAGCGCGGACTGCTGCGCGACTGGTGCGGCGGCGTCCTCGACACCCTCGCGATGGCGCGCGAGCTGCATCCGGGCAAGCGCAATTCGCTGGACGCGCTGTGCGAGCGCTACGGGGTGTCGAACGCGCACCGCAAGCTGCACGGCGCGCTGCTCGACGCCGAGCTGCTGGCGGACGTCTATCTGGCGATGACCCGCGGCCAGGACAGTCTCGAGATCGCGCTGCACGGCGGCGGCGAGTCGTCGGTCGGCGCCGGCGACGATCCCGACTGGCCGCCTGCCGGCCTGCGCGTGCTCTCGGCTCGGGACGACGAGATCGCGGCGCACGACGCGCTCCTGAAGGCGATGGAGAAGGATGCGCGTGGGCCCGCGCTGTGGACGCGCCTGGTTTCAAGCGAAATCGGCTAAACTGACAGGTTAGCCAAAAAACTGGTCGCGCATGAAAGAGCCCCGTCACGCCCGCAGCATGCGGGATCGCAAGTCGCATCTGTCGCCCGACGCCGAGCGCCTGGTCGCCGCCGCACTCGGCCTGTCGAACTCCGGCAGCCGGACGGAAGACCGGTTCTGGGAGCGCGCGCTCACCGAGCGCATCGAGCGGCTGCTCGACGGCACGCACCACCAGGGCGTGCACGACGCGCTCGACCGGCTCAACCAGGCCGACTCCGAGGCCTACGGCGCGCTGATCGAGGCGGTCGAGGAATGCTCCGAGTCGCTGCAGATCGAGGTCGACGGCGCCGCGTGGGACTGCCTGCTGGTGTCGGCGCCGATGGTCGTGTGGACGCGGTTCCGCATCCCGTCGGGGCAACTGCCGGCCGATGCCGTGCAGACCCTGTCCGCGCACTGGCTGGCCCATGTGCTGGCCCGCGATGCGCGCCTGCGCGTGGTGCCGTATCTGTTCAGCATCGACCAGCTGCCGCACGACTTCGCCGAGCTGCGCCGCATGACGCGCAAGCTGGGCACGGGGGCGGTGGCCGGCAATGCGCCGCGCTTCGAGCTCAAGAGCCTGCCCGAAACCGCCGAGATGCTGGCCGACAGCCGCTTTCTCGTGGGGGTCGTCGCGGTGCCGCGCGGCCGGCCGATGTTCCGCTGGCAGGAGTTCGAGTCGAACGAGCACGCCAGCCGCGTGCAGTGTCTCGAGCGCTGGATCGAGCAGGGGCGTCCCAACCTCGAGCCGCTGCTGCCGGGGTGCGGCTTCGAATGCCTGCTGCCGGACGCGTATCACATCAACCTGCGCGAGGCCGACCGCCGCGTGCGGCCGTATGCGATCCGCGCCGCCGTCCACTTCCTCACGCACGCGCTGGGCGTCGAGGCCTCCGATCTGCAGGCCGCGATCGCGGCGTTCGGCACCGACCGCATCGACGAGTACCGCATCGGCCTGTCGCAGGCCGATTCCGAGCAGGTCGCCCAGGGGGTCGTGTGGCCGCTGCTGGGCGCGGAGTCCGAGAGCGACGACCCGTCGCCGCTCGAGACCATCCGCGACACGCTGCGCGAGGCGGGCGTGACCGACATCCGCGTGTGGCCGGAAGTGAACGAGCCCGACTTCTGCGAGGACTGCGGCGCGCCGCTGTACCCCAACAGCAAGGGCGACATCGTGCACACCGAGATGCCCGACGACGCCGAGCCGGAAACCCCGCACTTCCACTGACCCGGCGACACATGGTTGGAGCGTTTGCATGAACACGCGTCGACGTCGCACCCTCGAGGCCGCCGGTGGCGTGGGCCTGTACGCGGCGCTCGCGGCGCTGGGGCTGGTGCCGGCCGGCGCATCGGCCGCGCCGCCGTTCAATGCGGCGGCGTTCCAGACCCGATCGATCGCCGACACGCTGAAGGCGCTGGGGGCGAACGCCACCAGCGACTCCAAGGACATCGCCATCGTGGCCAACGAGGTGGCCGAGAATGGCGCGCTCGTGCCGGTGACCGTCCGCAGCCGGCTGCCCGGCACCGAGATGATCGCGCTGCTCGTCGAGAAGAACCCGAACGCGCTGGCCGGTGCCTACTTCCTGCTCGACGGCATGGAGCCCGAGATCGCGATGCGCATCAAGATGAACCAGAGTTCGGACGTGTACGCGGTCGTGAAGGCCGACGGCCGCTTCTACACGACCCGCAGGGAGATCAAGGTCACGCTGGGCGGGTGCGGCGGCTGACCGCGTCCCCCCGCGGGACCGACGACCCGAGGAGCTGAACATGGCAGAGCCGATGAAGATCCGCGCGACCGTCAAGGACGGTGTCGCCGACGTGCGCGTGCTGATGGCCCACGAGATGGAGTCCGGGCAGCGCAAGGATGCCAATGGCCGGACCGTCCCGGCCTGGCACATCACCGAGGTGACGGCGTCGCTCAATGGCAGACCCGTGATGGTTGCGCACTGGGGGCCCGCCATCTCCAAGAATCCGTACCTGAACTTCAGGGTCAAGGGTGCGAAGCCGGGCGACCGGGTCACCGTGCAATGGGTCGACACCAAGGGCGACAGGCGCGTCGACGAGGTGATCGCGAACTGAGCGCGTCGTCGGGCGCGCATCGGGCGCGCACCGATGGTGACTGGAGCGCGAGTCACACACGCACGGAGCGCCGACCGGGCGCGCAGGGAGCGCGCATCGACTGCGGACTGGAGGCGATGATGAAGCGGATCCTCGCAGCAACCGATTTCTCCGCGAGCGCGCAGCTGGCGGTCGACCGTGCCGGCCAGCTGGCGCGTGCCTGGGGCGCCCGGCTCGACCTGCTGCACGTGCCGGCGCAGGGTCGCTGGCCCCAGGGCGGCGGCCTGCTCGACCGGTACCTGCCCGGCGGCAACCTGACGTCGCTCGACGACGCCCACCTTCGTCTTTCGACGTTGGCCGCTGCGCTTGCGCGGCGGTTCCGCGTGAAGGCCGAAGCGCACGTGATCCCGGGGCATCCGGGCGACGAGATCACGGCGTTTGCCGCCGCGCGCGAGGCGGACCTGATCGTGTCCGGTGTCCGGGGCGAAGGGGCGACCCGGGCGGGGGCGATCGGCGGCACGGCGCTCAAGGTGCTGTGGCAGGCGTTGCGCCCCGTCCTGCTCGTGCGCACGCCCGTCGAGACCGCCTATCGGCGCGTGCTGTTCGCCACCGACCTGTCCGAGCGTGCGCGCGACGCGGCCGTCCGGACCGCGGCCCTCTGGCCGAAGGCCGGGCTGTCGCTGGTGCACGCCTTCCAGGCCGAGCACGAACCGCTGCTGCTGCTGTCGGGCATCCGCCCTGCAGCGCTGCGTGAATACCGTGCGGAATGCGCCGCACAGGCGGCCGAGGCGCTCGACGCGTTCCGGGCGTCGGTGCAGGGCGATGGCCGCCGGCGCATCGCGGAATACCTCGTGCCGGCGCATCCGGTCCCCGCCGTGCTGAAGGCCTGCACCGAGCTGCGCGCCGAGCTGGTCGTGATCGGCCGGCATGGCGGACCGCACTGGCAGGAGCGGCTGCTGGGCAGCGTCGCCCAGAACCTCGTGCAGCAGCTGAAGGCCGACACGCTGCTGTTTCCGTGAGCGGCGCGCCCGGACGGCGCGCCCGGACGGCGGACCCGGACGGCGGACCCGGACGGCGGACCCGGACGGCGGACCCGTTGACGCGGGTCAAGGCGCGCCGCCGACGCCGCGCGCATGATTGCCCCAGTGCCGAAGGGAGCGTGACGTGATGGACGAACGGGTGCTGGATGCGCTGCGCGAGGTGATCGACCCCGAGACCGGGCTCGACATCGTGTCGATGGGACTCGTCTACGGCGCGGAGGTCGATGGCGACGGCGTGCGGGTGCGCCTCACGATGACGTCCGCGGCCTGCCCGATGGGCGACGAGATCGTCGAAGAGGCCGAGGCCGTGCTGGCCCGCGTCTTCCACGACCGGGCCAGGGTCGACGTCGAACTGGTCTGGGATCCGCCCTGGACGCCCGAGCGCATGACCGACGAGGCGCGGGCGTTCTTCGGCTGGGAGGGCGAGTGACGTTCCGGGGCCGGCGGCTGCCGCTGCTGGCGGGCGGGATGCTGGCGCTGCTGGCCGGCGTGCTGGGCGGACTGCTGCGCGCCGGGCTGCAGGTGCCGGTGCTGCGCATCGAGCACGTCGCGCTGCATGCCGCGCTGATGATCGGCGGCTTCTTCGGCACGGTGATCTCGCTGGAGCGCGCCGCGGCGCACGGGCGTGCGCCGGCCTACGGCGCGCCGGTCTGCGCGGTGGCGGCGACCCTGACGCTGGTGTTCGCCGACGCACCGGTCCTGGCGCTGCTGCTGCTGGCCGCGTCCGGCGCCGTGCTGACCTGGGTGACGTGGCGCCTGCATCTGCGCCAGCCGATGCTGCACTCCCTGGTGCTGCTGGTCGGCGCCGCGTGCTTCCCGATCGGGGCGCTGCTGTGGCTGGCCTCCGGCGCGTTCGACGCCGCGCTGGGCTTCTGGATCGACTTCCTGGTGCTGACGATCGCCGGCGAACGGCTCGAGCTGTCGCGGCTGATGCGGCCGGCGCCCGGCGCGCGCCGGCTGTTCGTGGCACTCGCGGCACTCGTCGTGGCGGGCGCGGCGGCGTGGGCGGTGCACCCGCCGGCCGGGCAGGCGCTGACCGGCATCGGGCTGGGCGCGCTCGGGCTGTGG
This sequence comes from Pseudomonadota bacterium, assembly GCA_029779755.1. GTDB lineage: Bacteria > Pseudomonadota > Gammaproteobacteria > Burkholderiales > Burkholderiaceae_E > Quisquiliibacterium. The sequence goes on along the minus strand of JAKOZZ010000299.1, from coordinate 3,585 downwards.
CTGCTGCGTCACGACATCGCCCGGCGCACCGCGCGCGCTGCCGGACTGACCGGCTTCATCGGCCGCACGCTGCTGATCGGCCATGGGTGGCTGACGCTTTCGGGCGTGCTGATGCTCGGCTGGGCGGCAGGTCTTGCGCCCGGCCTGCGCGACGCGGCGCTGCACGCGGTGCTGCTGGGCTTCGTGATGTCGATGGTGTTCGCCCATGCACCGATCGTCTTTCCGGTGCTGCTGGGCGTACCGATGCGTCACCATGCGGGCGCGTGGATCCCCGTCGCCCTGCTGAGCGCCTCGCTGGCACTGCGGGTGGTGGCCGACGTGGCCGGCCTGCCGGGGGTGCACAAGGCTGGCGTGGCCGGCAATGCGGTCGCGCTGGCTGCGTTCGTGCTTTCCACGCTGGCGGCGGTGGTGCTCGGACGGCGACGCGCGACGGTGGGTGGCCAGGACCTGCGGCCGACGCCGTCGAGCCACCCGCGGCCGCCCTCCGCGCGTGGTTGAAGGCCCGCAGAGGCCTCAGCCGTGCAGTTTGTGGTACTTGGCGAGCAGCTGCTCGGGCGTTTCCTTGTGCTTCGGATCGGGGTCGATGCAGGCGGCCGGGCACACCAGCTGGCACTGCGGCTCGTCTTCGGCGCCCACGCATTCGGTGCAGCGCGCGGGGTCGATGATGTAGGTGGGGTCGTCGGCGGCGATCGCCTCGTTGGGGCACACCGGCCGGCAGGCGTCGCAGGCGGTGCAGTTGTCGTTGATGATCAGGGCCATGAAACCGATTCCAGAGGAGGGGGCGCCGGGACACGGGCGCACCGGACGAGGGCGCAGTGTGCGCGATCCGCGCGGTGCACGCATTGCGCTTTGACATTGAACGACGGAATCCCGCGCAACACAATGCGCGGCGCGCGTGCCCCGCGCCGCCTGCGGGCGGGGCACCTTCACGTGATGGAGAACCGGATACATGATGCAGGCAGCCGAACGACGGCGCGACCCGACCAGTCTCTCGCTGGCGATTGCCGGCTCGGGTGGGGCGGGGGTGATGACGGCGGGCACGATGCTGCTGGAGGCGGCCGCACGTGCCGGCCTCTACGGCATGATGGTGCGCACCAGCGGGCCGCAGATCCGCGGCGGCGAGGCGGCGGCGCTGCTGCGCTTCTCGCCGCATCCGGTGGCCAACCTCGATGACCGCTTCGACTACCTGGTCGCGGTCGACTGGCTGAACCTGCAGCGCTTCGCCGACGAGATCCCGCTCGACGCGGGCAGCATCGTGATCGGCGATCCCTCCGAGGGCGCGATGCCCGAGGCCTTCGCGCAGGCGGGCGCGCGGTTCGCACCGCTGGAATTCAAGGCGACGGCAAAGTCGATCAAGGGCAGCTGGCCCAACATGGTGGCGCTCGGCCTGACGGCGCGGCTGCTGGGCATTCCCGAGGACGTCGTCGCGGCGGTGGTCGAGGGCTCGCTGAAGAAGAAGGATGCGCTCGTGCCCAGCCTGGCGGCGGTCGCCGCCGGGCGTGCGGCGGCCGATGCGATCGAGCACCCGCCGGCGCTGGCGCGCGCCCAGGGGGGCGCGGGACGCTGGCTGCTGACCGGCAACGAGGCGGCGGGCTTCGGCGCCTTGCGCGGGGGCGTGCGCTTCGTCGCGGCCTACCCGATCACCCCGGCCACCGAGCTGCTCGAATGGCTGGCGCCCGCGCTGCCCAAGGTCGGCGGCGTGCTGGTGCAGGCCGAGGACGAACTGGCGTCGATCAACATGGCGCTCGGCGCCTCGTTCGGCGGCGTGCCGGCGCTGACGGCCACGGCGGGCCCCGGCCTGTCGCTGATGACCGAAGCCATCGGGCTGGCCGTCACGGCCGAGATCCCGGTGGTGGTGGTGGACGTGATGCGCGGCGGGCCGTCGACCGGCATCCCGGCCAAGAGCGAGCAGAGCGACATCGCCATCGCCACCAGCGGGCTGCATGGCGACGCGCCCCGCCTGGTGCTGGCACCGAACTCGATCGCCGACTGCCTGGCCACCACCCAGTGGGCGGTGCACCTGGCCGAAACGCTGCAGGCCCCGGCCATCGTGCTGTCCGACCAGTTCTTCGGGCAGACCCGTGCGGTGGTCGACCGGCCGGACGAGCTGGTGCTGCCGGGCGGACGCCTCGTGGCGGCCGCCGACACCGAAGGCTACCGACGCTACGCCGACACCGCCTCCGGGGTTTCGCCGATGGCGATTCCCGGCACCCGCGGCGTGGCCTACACGGCGGACGGCCTGGAGCACAACGAGCGCGGCATCCCGTCGAGCCAGGCCACCGACCACCGGCGCCAGCTCGACAAGCGCCTGCGCAAGCTCGAGACGGCCGAGTACGGCGCGCGCTGGGCCGACCTCGAAGGCGAGGGCGAACTCGTCGTCGTCACGCTGGGCTCGGCGACCGGGCCCGTGCGCGAGGCGATCGCCCGTGCCGCCGCCGACGGCGTGCACGCGCGCCTGGTGTCGGTGCGGCTGATCGCGCCGGCGCGGCCGGCCGTGTTCGACGCGGCGCTCGCCGGCGCGCGGCGCGTGCTGGTCGTCGAGCAGAACCACGGCGCGCAGTTCCTGCGCTTCCTGCGCGCCCACTACGACCTGCCGGGCGAAGTGCGCAGCTTCTGCCATCCCGGGCCGCTGCCCATCCGGCCGGCCGAGGTCCACCGCACGATCGTCGATTGGAGCCGAGCATGAGCAGCCCCCCCGAGACCGTGATGCAGCGCGTGACCGCTGCCGACTTCAAGTCCGACTACAAACCGATCTGGTGCCCCGGCTGCGGCGACTTCACCGTGCTGTCGTCCATCACCAAGGCGCTGGCCGCGCTCGAGCTGGAGCCGCGCAACGTGGCCGTGGTGTCCGGGATCGGATGCTCGTCGCGCATGCCGGCGTACACCACCGCGTTCGGATTCCACGGCGTGCACGGCCGGGCGCTGGCCGCCGCCACCGGCCTGAAGATCGCGCGTCCCGACCTGACGGTGCTGGTGACCGGCGGCGACGGCGACGGCTACTCGATCGGCGGCAACCACTTCATGCACGCGTGCCGGCGCAACGTCGACATGACCTACATCGTGATGGACAACCACGTGTACGGCATGACCAAGGGACAGCCGTCGCCCACCACCGAGCCCGACTGGGACTCGAAGCTGTCGCCGGGCGGCACCGGGCTGAAGGTGTTCCATCCGCTGGTGGTGGCGCTGGCCGCCGGCGCCAACTACATCGCACGCGCGTTCTCCGGCGATCCGAACGGCACCGCGGAGATCCTCGCGCAGGCGATCCGCCATCCGGGTTTCTCGTTCGTGGAGATCCTGTCGCCCTGCGTGACGTTCCGGCCCGAGCAGCGCGAGTGGCGCAACATCGTCCGCCCCGCGCCGGTCGAGCCCACCGACGATCCGGTCGCGGCCACGCGGCGCATCCTCACCGACGACGGGTTCAACCTCGGCGTGCTCTATCGAGGCGACCGCGCGCCCTACGCGCCGCCGATCGGTCATCCCACCCACGCAGTTGCAGACCTCGAGAAAGGGTTCGCACTATGAGCACCGATCCCCACCACGACGCAGGCAACGGCGCCTCCGGCGGGGCGCAGGGCGGCGGCG
>JAKOZZ010000297.1 GCA_029779755.1 Pseudomonadota bacterium | reverse complement strand
CCCACCGACAGGGACTCGTAGAGGCCGCCCCGGTACTCGCCGAGCAGCGGCAGCGCCCGCACCACACCGTCGGGGTCGATCACCGGATTGAAGAAGCCCGCGCCGCGCGCAGCGCGCTGCAGGGGCGCGATCGGCGCGCCGTACCCGTCCCAGGACAGCGGGCGGAGGTCCGGCGGCAGTGCGTCGGAGCGCATCACCGGTTCCGGCAGCTGCCCGCTGATGCGCCCGCCGCGATCGGAGGTGAAGTAGTAGCCCAGCACGACCGGCGCATTGCCGATCGCGCGGGCGAGCCGGTCGTCGTGGCCGCCCTCGCGCTGATGCTCGGCGAACACGATGTCGACACCGACGACCGCTGCGCCCGCCTCGTGGGTCAGACGCGTGATCAGGCGCGCCAGCACCTCGCGCGGCCAGGGCCAGCGGCCGAATTCGCCAAGGCTGACCTCGTCGATGTCGACGATCACGATCCGCGGATCGAGCGGGGCATGGGTGCCCCGCAGACGCATGTCATGGACGAAGCGGTCGAGTGCCTCGCCGAGCGGGAACCGGAACAGTTCCGCCTGGGCGGCGGCGAGCACGAGCACGAGCGCCATGCCGAGCGCCGCACGCCCGACGCCCGACAGCACCCTGTTGAGGCGGGAGAACATGACGGTCACGCCCGGTCAGCGCGCGTCGCGCTGACGGAAGCGGTAGAGGGTGCCGGAGAGCTCGATGAGGTCGCCATCGAGCAGCGGGTGCGACACGAGCCCGATCACGTCGCCGTTGACGACGGGGAAGGCCAGCCCCTCCAGATGCGTGACGTAGTAGCCGTTCTTGCGGCGCGACACGACGGCCACCTGGCTGGCGCCGCCGCTGATCGACGTGATGGGGCGCTCCAGCGCCAGCATGCGGCCGCGCTCCGGGCCGCTCATGCGTTCCAGCGCGGCCGGCGTCAGCGGCGCATCGGAAGCGGCGCGCGCCGGCGCCACCGGGGCACGGTCGACCAGGTAGCGCAACCGGTAGACGCCGATCTCGATCAGGTCGCCATGCTCGAGCCGCGCACTGCGGATGGGCGTGCGGTTGAGCACCGTGCCGTTGCGGCTGTCGAGGTCGCGCAGCAGCCGGCGGCCGTCGTCCGACACGATGACCGCGTGGGCGCCGCTGACCGTGAGATCGTCGAGCACCACCTCGTTGAACGGGCGCCGTCCGATGCGCACGTCGGTGGTCAGGATCGGATAGCTTCGGGTGTTGCCGTCGGCCGCACTGAGCACCAGCCTTGCAGCCACGATCTCCTCGTGGTGCCGCATCGGAGACTCGGACATCAGCGCTCCGGCGTGACGGCGCCGACGTCGACGACCAGCGCGGTGACGTTGTCGAGCCCCCCCGCATCCAGTGCGGCATCGATCAGGCGCCGCGCGGTCGCGTCGGCGCGCTCGCCCCACCCGAGCAGGCCCCCGATCGTCTCGTCGGACACCAGGTCGGTGAGGCCGTCGGAGCACAGCAGCAGCCGGTCGCCGTCGCGCACGGACAGCACGGCGACGTCGGGATCGGCCACCGGGCCCACGCCCAGCGCACGCGTCAGGACGCCACGCAGCGCAGGGCCGCGGCCGGCACCCTCCCCCGCCAGCCCGGCGTCGACCATCGCCTGGCCGAGCGAATGATCGCGCGTGAGCCGAACGAGTTCGCCCGCACGGTGCAGATAGACCCGGGAGTCTCCGACATGGGCCAGCGCCGCCGTATGGCCCGCCAGGACGACGACGGCGATCGTCGTGCCCATGCCCAGGCATTCGGGGCGGCGCGCGGCGCAGGCCAGGATGGCGCCGTTGGCGCGCTCGAGCGCGCGCACCAGTCCGGCAGCCGCCTGTTCGCCCGGAGCGCCGGGCAGCGCGCCGGCAAGGCTTTCGACGACCGTGTCGGCTGCGATCGCGCTGGCGACTTCACCCGCGTTGTAACCGCCCATGCCGTCGGCCAGCACGAACACCCCCGCTTCGGGGCACGCGCGCCAGCAGTCTTCATTGTGGGTGCGGCTGCGTCCCGCGTCGGTGGCAGCGGCCCAGCCGACCGCAGGCACCGCGTGCGCGGGATCGGGCAGCGCCGACGGCCCTTGCGACACGCCGGGGGTCCGAGGACGTGAGAGGTCGTGCTGAGCGATGTTCGCCATGCGGACCACTCTAGGGCCCGACCCGTGGGGCCCTAAGGAACAAGTTCCTGAACGGCGCGACACTGCCGCCCGGCGGCGTTCGCCGCGCGTGGCGGCGCAACACCCCGCACGGCCGGGAACTGCCCGCGCAGTTCCCCCGGCCGCGGCCGCCTCAGGACGCGCGGGCCGTGTGCGTCTCGCCGCCGTCGCCACCGCGGCGCATCAGCAGGATCTTGCCGATCACGACCACCAGGACGGCACCGGCGATCCCCGAGAAGACCGCGAGCTGGCTCTGCGGGACGCTCAGGGAGGCCGCGAGGTTCTTGAGCGTGTCGACGAGGATCGGATCCTCGACCACGATCTCGCCGGCGATGAACCCGAGCAGCGCCGCGCCCAGCCAGACGATGATCGGGAACCGCTCGATGACCTTCAGGAGCAGCGTGCTGCCGAAGATG
>JAKOZZ010000290.1 GCA_029779755.1 Pseudomonadota bacterium | reverse complement strand
GCCGGCGCGTTGACGGTGGGGGGATAACGACGTTCGTAGCGCACGGCGATCTGCGCACCGTGCGACGCCGCCGTGCCTTCGCACAGCTGCCGGATGCGCTGCTCGATCTGGTCCTGCACCTTGGTGCTGAACGCACGCACGGTGCCGCCCAGCACGGCCTCGTTGGGGATGATGTTCCAGGCCGAACCCGCGTGGAACTTGGTCACCGACAGCACGGCGGGATCGATCGGATCGACGTTGCGGCTGACGACCGTCTGCAGCTTCTGGACCAGCTCGGCGCCGATCACGACCGGATCGACCCCCATGTGCGGCATCGCGCCGTGCGCGCCGCGGCCGGTGATGGTGAGCTCGAACATGTCGTACGAGGCCATCATCGCGCCCGGGCGCACCGCGATGCGCCCGGGCGCGATGCCAGGGATGTTGTGCATGCCGAAGACCGCCTGCATGGGGAAGCGCTCGAACAGGCCCTCCTCGACCATCACGCGCGCGCCGCCTTCGTTCTCCTCGGCCGGCTGGAAGATCAGGTAGACGGTGCCGTCGAAGTTGCGCGTGCGCGCCAGGTGGCGCGCCGCGCCGAGCAGCATCGTCGTGTGTCCGTCGTGGCCGCACGCATGGTGCTTGCCCGTGCGCGTGGACTGCCATGCCAGCCCGGTGTTCTCCTGCATGTCGAGCGCGTCCATGTCGGCACGCAGCCCGATGGCGCGATCGCGGGTGCCGCCGCGGATGACGGCGACGACCCCCGTGCGCGCGATGCCCTCGTGGATCTCGTCGACGCCGAAGGACTTCAGGCGCTCGACCACGTACCGCGCCGTGCCGACCTCCTCGAACGCCGTCTCGGGGTGGGCATGGATGTGGCGGCGCCACTCGGTCATCTGCGGCAGGTACTGGCCGATCTCCCGGATCACGTTCACGGCGTCGTTGGCACCCATGGCTTCACTCCTGGTCAGCGGATCTCGATCTCGACGAACGAGATCTCGTGCGGGCTGTTGTTGATCACGTTGTGTTCGACACCGACGTTGCGCGCGTAGGCCTGGCCGGCGACGAGCTGGGCCCGGATCTCGCCGTCCGGCGTCTCGAGCAGCAGCTCGCCGTCGGTGCCGGGCACCACCACGTAGTCGTGCCCGTGGCGATGCCAGCCGGTCTCCGCGCCGGGGGCGAACCGCCACTCGGTGACGATCACGCGCTCGTTGTCGACCTGGACGGTCGGCACGGCCTGGGGTCGCTTCATGCTCACTCCTCGGAAGTGGCGCGTGTGAGCGCCTGGTCGAGATCCCACAGCAGGTCGTCGATCGACTCGAGCCCCACCGACAGGCGGATCATGTCCGGTGTCACGCCCGCGGCGCGCTGCTCGTCTTCGGAGAGCTGGCGGTGGGTCGTGGAGCCGGGGTGGATGACGAGCGTGCGCGCGTCGCCGACGTTGGCCAGGTGGCTCATGAACGTGGCGGCATCGATGAAGCGCTCGCCGGCCCGCTGGGCGGCGGCCGCATCGGTGCCCGTGCGCGGCCGCACGCCGAACGACAGGATGCCGCCGGCACCCTTCGGCAGGTACTTGCGCGCCAACGCGTGATAGGGGCTGTCGGCCAGCCCGGGATAGTTGACCCAGGACACGGCCGGGTGCGCCGACAGGAACTCGGCGACGCGCTGCGCATTCTGCACGTGCCGGTCCATGCGCACCGCGAGGGTCTCGATGCCCTGCAGCAGCATCCACGCCGACATCGGCGCGAGCGTCGGGCCGAGGGTGCGCGCCGTCTCCATGCGCGCCTTCATCGTGAACCCGAAGTCGCCGAAGGTCTCGTAGAAGCGCACGCCGTGATAGCCGCGCGACGGCTCGACCATCTCCGGGAACTTGCCGTTGTCCCAGGGAAACTTGCCGGACTCGACGACCACGCCGCCCATCGTGGTGCCATGGCCGCCGAGGTACTTGGTGACCGAGTGCACGACGATGTCGGCGCCGTGACGGATCGGCTGGCACAGGTAGGGAGACGCCAGCGTGTTGTCGACGACCAGCGGCACGCCGTGCGCATGCGCGATGGCAGCCACCGCCTCGATGTCGAGCACGTTCAGACGCGGGTTGGCGATCGTCTCGGCGAAGATGGCCTTCGTCTCGGGCCGCAGCGCGCGGCGGAAGTTCTCGGGGTCGTCGGGTTCGACGAAGGTGCAGTCGATGCCGAAGCGTGCGAAGGTGACCGAGAACTGGGAGTAGGTGCCGCCGTACAGCGTGTTGGCGGCGACGATGTGGTCGCCCTGACGGCACAGCGTCAGCATCGCCACCATTTCGGCGGCCATGCCGCTGGCGGTGGCGATGGCGGCGCGTCCGCCCTCGAGCGCGGCGATGCGCTCCTCCATCACCGCCACGGTGGGGTTGGACAGGCGCGAGTAGACGTTGCCGAAGGTCTGCAGATTGAACAGGCTCGCCGCGTGCTCGGCGGAATCGAACACGTAGGACGTGGTCTGGTAGATGGGCACGGCACGCGCGCCCGTGGCCGGGTCGGGGATCTGACCCGCATGCAGGCAAAGCGTCTCGATTCCGAACTCGCGGTCCGCCATCGGGGTGACTCCAGGGAAGTGCTCGTTGATCAGTAGGGCAGCACGCGCGGGCGCTTGGCCGAGATGACGCGCGTGTTCACGCCCACCCAGTTCAGGCCCCCGAACAGACGCGCGTGCTCGATCTTCACGCAGCGGTCGGTCACGGAGTCGAGCCCGTGGGCGCGGGCGTAGGCGTCGGCTTCGGCATTGACGACGCCGAGCTGCTGCCACAGGCAGCGCGCGCCGATCGCCACCGCCTGGCGGGCGATCGGCATCACGTCCTCGGTACGGCGGAAGACATCGACCATGTCGACCTCGAACGGGATCTCCTCGAGGGATGCGTAGCACTTCTCGCCGAGGATCTCGGGGTACCGGGGGTTCACGGGCACGATACGGTAGCCGTGCTCCTGCAGGTACTTCGCCGCGAAGTAGCTCGGCCGGAACCAGTCGGCCGACAGGCCGACGACGGCGATGGTGCGGCAGGAGGACAGGATCCTGCGGAGGGTTTCGATGTCGGACATCCGGTCTCCAGCACCGTGCTAAGGTGTCAAGGTCAATGCCGCTCTGTGCGAGCCATCCGTGAAGCTTGCCACATCGGACCGCGGATCGCGCGGTGACGCGGCGCAACCCGGCTGCGTGACGCACGGTGCCGGGCCGGCCGTCCGCCGGCAGCGACCGGAGGCCGTGCCGCTGCCGGCCGTCACCGTCACCGCCGGTGTCGTGGGTGGCCGCCTCCGTCCGGGATCGGCACGGCGCGCCCGGCGCGCGGCGACGCACTGGAGAACCTGATGTCGAACACCTTCGGATTCGGACCGCTGGACTTCGGCAGCCTCACCGGGATGAGCGACGGACTCGACCTGATGAAGCGTGCCTGGGCCCCCTTCAACCTCCCCTCGAACATGACACCGACGATGGACATCGACGAGCTGGACAAGCGCATCGCCGACCTGAAGACGGTCGAGCAGTGGCTGAACATGAATCTGGGCATGCTGCGCGGGACGATCCAGACGATGGAGATCCAGCGCGGGACGCTGGCGGCGCTGCAGGAGATGGGCCGCACCTTCACCGGGGCGGCGGCGTCCGCGACGCCCGCCGGCGCGGGGGACGCCGCCGCCCAGATGCTGGCCGCGTTCGGCGCGCTGCAGAAGACGCTCGGCGGCTTCGGGCGGCGCCAGGCATCCGAACCGGCCGCGTCCGCCCAGGCGCCGTCGGACCCGGCGCCCGCGGCACCGGGCGGCTGGCCCGGGTCGGCCTCCGCACGCGCGCAACCGCACACCGCCGGATCGACCACGGGCACCGCGGGTACAACCGGGACTGCGCAGGGCGAGGCTGCGCCGGCGGCCGACACGACACGCGCCGACGCGCCTGCCGGACCGAATCCGGCCCTGTGGTGGGACCTGCTGCAGCGTCAGTTCCAGCAGGTTGCCCAGGCGGCGCTCGCCGGAGGCGGACTCGCGCCGCACGCGGTCGAGCCGCAGACCGCGCCCGACACGGCCGGGACCGCCGAAACCGCACCCGCACCGGCGCGCGCGCGCAAGCCCCGCGCGGCGCCGGCCAGGGGCAAGACGGGCACGCGCGCGCCGCGCTGACCCGGATCGGCACGATGAAGCACAGGTTCCGTTTCGGGCATGCAACCCACCCGGACTGGCGGGCGGCGGCCGATCTGGTGCTCGCACAGCTTTCGGGCGGGTCGGCCGGGGCGCGCGGCGATGCGACCCTGGGCATCGTGTACGCATCGGCCGCGTTCAGCGCCGATCTGGAGGGACTGGTCCGTGAGCTCGGTCGCCGCAGCGGCGTCACGGCGTGGACCGGTGCCATCGGGCACGGCATCTGCGCCACCGGCGCCGAGTACGCCGGCGAGCCCGCCCTGGCCGTGATGCTCGTCGACCTGCCGCGCGACGGATTCCGGTTCTTCTCCGGTCGCCAGCGTCTGCCGGGCCTCGACCAGCCGGTCGAGGCCGGCGGCGTTCGTGCGCACACCGCGCTCGTGCACGCCGATCCCGCGCTGCCGGAGCTCGGCGACCTCGTCGCCGACATCTCGTCGCGCACCTCGACCGGCTTCCTGTTCGGCGGCATCGCCGAGGGCGCGCCGCTCGAGGCCACCCAGGTGGCGGGCGAGGTCTTCGCCGGCGGGCTGTCCGGCGTCGCGTTCTCGCGCGACGTGCGGCTGCTGTCGCGCGTCACCCAGGGGTGCGCGCCGATCGGCACCGAACACGTCGTCTCGGAGTGCACGGAGCACTACCTGCTCGAGCTCGACGGCCGCCCGGCACTCGACGTGCTGCTCGCCGACCTCGGCGTTCCGGTGCAGGCGCGCACGACCCGCGACGGCAACGAGATCCTGCGCAGCCTGCCCGGCGACCGCCTGCGCCAGGGCCTGTTCGTGGGGTTCTCCGACGGGGACGCCGGCCGGGGCGTGGGCTTCGGCGACTACACCGTGCGCAACGTCGTCGGGATCGATCCGCACCAGCGGCTGCTGGCGATCGCCGGCACGCCCAGAGCGGGCGACCGGGCGGTCTTCTGCACGCGCGACCAGCAGGCCGCGCGCCGTGACCTCACGCGCATCTGCACCGAACTGCGCAGCGAGGTCGAGGAGGAGGACCTGCAGATCCGCGGCGCGCTCTACCACTCATGCGTTGCGCGTGGCGAGCAGCTGTTCGGCGACAACGGCGCCGAGATGGCGCTGATCCGGCATTACCTCGGCGACGTGCCGCTGATCGGGTTCCACGCGAACGGCGAGATCGCGCGCGATCGCATCTACGCACACACGGGTGTGCTGACCGTGTTCGTCTGAGCAACCGTCTTCCGAGTCAGGCGCCCTGGAGCGGGCCTCACGTCGGCGCGTCCGGCACACCGGCGGCGGCGCGCCATGCGCCGACGAGACCGCGGATCTCGCCGAGGCTGGCCACGACCACGGTGGCGGGCGGCGGCCTGCGCTGCAGCACGGGATGGCTGCCCCCGACCCACAGCGTCGTACCGCGTGGCAGCACGGCGTGGAGTTCGGTCAGCGCGCTCGTGACCTGGGTTGCCGCGGGCGCCGCCGAACACGAGACCGCGACGACGTCCGCCCGGCAGGCCGCGGCCGCGGCCGCGATCTCGCGCGCCGGCAGCCGGGTGCCCAGGGGCAGGCACGAGCAGCCTTCCAGCACGAGCAGGGCCTCCGCCATCAGCAGCCCCAGTCCGTGCCCTTCCATCGGCAGGGTCGCCAGCACGATCTGCGGCGCCAGACCCGCACGCGGCACCCGGGCGATCTCGGCGCGCAGCAGCGACTGGAGCAGTTCGGAATACTGGTGCTCCTGATAGATCGCCAGGGCTCCCCGCGCCCACTCATCGCCCACGCGACGCGTGAGCGGCACGCACAGATCGAGCACGAAGCGTTCGAGCCCCATGCCGACGATGGCCTGCCTCAGGCCCTGCTGAAGCGCGTCGACACGGTTGGCACGGAGATGGTCGACGAGCGGCCCCAGCATGCGGTCGTCGCCGCGCTCCCCCACGCCCGCCACGCCCGCCGCGGCGCGCGTGCGCCGGACGACGCGCGCGCGGCCGACGGGGACGGGGACGGGCGCCTCCAGCAGCGCGCGCAGACGCTCCGCGGGAAGCGGCACCACACGGCCGGGCCGGTGTCCGGCGTCGAGCAGACGGCGCAGCAGGTGGAGCCGGTCGACCTGGTCCGCGGGATACGCCCGCTCGCCGAACGCGTCCCGCGAGGGCGCCGGGAACCCGTAGCGGCGCTCCCAGACGCGCAGGAGATCCTTGCTCAGCCCGGTCTCTCGCTCCACGGCAGCGATGCCCAGGCGCACGGGACCGTCGGACGGGATCATCGACGGCCGCCGCGCCGGGTCGCCAGGCCCGGGGCTTCGGCTACACGGAACTGTTTTGTCATGGACAAACCGGGAATATTGTAGGAATCTGCGCGTCAATCACGGGGATCTGGCGCTCAAGTATAGGGAGGCTCCGTCATGCTGCCCAGGACAACCATGGCACTCTGCGCGGTCATTCTCGGTGCCCACTGGGCGGTCGCCGATGCGCGGCCGGCGGCGGCCGATGCACGACCCGCGACGGCCGATGCGCGACCGGTGGTGTCGGGTGCACCGGCCTCCACGCCGGGCGCCTGCCCGGCGCTGCTGAACGTCAGTGCGCCGCGCCTGCAGGACGAACAGCCCCAGTCGTTGTGCCAGTACGCGGGCAAGGTGGTGCTCGTGGTCAACACCGCCAGCCTGTGCGGGTACACACCCCAGTACGAAGGACTCGAGACCCTGTTCGAGCGCTATCGGGGACGCGGCCTGGTCGTGCTGGGGTTCCCGTCGAACCAGTTCGGCGGACAGGAACCCGGCTCGAACCGGCAGATCGCGGACTTCTGCACCAACACCTTCGGCGTGCGCTTCCCGATGTTCACGCGCACCACCGTGACCGGCCCGGATGCACATCCCCTGTTCGCGGCGCTGGCCCGTCAGACGGGCACCGCGCCGAAATGGAACTTCCACAAGTACCTGGTCGGGCGCGATGGACGGGTGCTCGGACACTACCCCAGCGCCGTGCGCCCGCTCGACGGGCAACTGGTCCGCGACATCGAGCGCGCGCTCGGCGCCGGGTGAGCGGCAGCGACCGCGCGTCGCGCGGCGCCGGGGTCTCAGGGCATCACTGCTGACTTTTTGGTCGCATCTTGACTATTCAGTCATTTTGCGTATCCTTGAGTCACGACTTCGAATCCACCCTCCCGACCCGCCGTCCGGTCGGGGGGCCGCACCGCTCCCGAGGAACATCGATCCATGGACATTGCCGTCATCGGCGCCGGCATCTCCGGTCTGGGCGCCGCCCTGAAGCTTCAGGCGCAGCATCGCGTGGTCGTGTTCGAGGGGGCACCCCGCGCGGGCGGCCACGCGAACACCGTCGACGTGACGCTCGACGGCATCCGTTTTCCGGTCGACACCGGGTTCCTCGTCTA
>JAKOZZ010000283.1 GCA_029779755.1 Pseudomonadota bacterium | reverse complement strand
GTGGAGATCATCCGCGATCTTCGGCTCGGCGTGTTCGACGTGCTGGTCGGCATCAACCTGCTGCGCGAAGGGCTGGACATCCCCGAGGTGTCGCTGGTCGCCATCCTCGATGCCGACAAGGAAGGGTTCCTGCGCTCCGAGCGCAGCCTGATCCAGACCATCGGGCGGGCGGCGCGCAACCTGAACGGCGCCGCGATCCTGTACGCCGACCGGGTGACGGATTCCATGCAGCGTGCAATGGACGAGACCGGGCGCCGGCGCACGAAGCAGATTGCGTTCAACGCGCAGCACGGCATCGTGCCGCGCGGGGTTCAGAAGCAGGTGCGGGAGATGATCGACGGGGTCTTCGACCCGCAGCAGTCCCGGCAGGAGCTGCAGGCCGCGCAGCAGCAGGCGAAGTACGAGGTGATGAGCGAGAAGAACGCGGCACGCGAGATCAAGCGTCTGGAGAAGCTGATGCTCGAGAGCGCGCGCAACCTCGAGTTCGAGAAGGCCGCCAAGCTGAGGGACCAGCTGGCGGTGTTGAAGGAACAGGTATTTGGGGCGAACGGCAATGGCAACGTGGTTCCGTTCGTGTCTGATCGCGCTGCATAGGCTTCGGCCCGGGCAGTCGCGTCACATTGGTTTGGCTCAATCGTCGGATATTGAAATGGCAAAAAGAGAACCGATCTCTCTCGCGATGAACACCAGGATCCTGTTCGTGTGCATGGGCAACATCTGCCGGTCACCGATGGCGGAGGGCGTGTTCAGGCATCTGGTGCGTCAGGCGGGTCTCGACGACGTGGTGAAGGTGGCGTCGGCCGGCACCCATGCGTTCCATGCGGGCGAAGCGCCCGACAAGCGCGCCCAGGCCGTGGCGGCCAAGCGCGGCTTCGACATCTCCGACCTGAAGGCGGCGCGTGTCAAGGAGAAGGATTTCGACGAGTTCGACATGATCCTCGCCATGGACTGGGACAACCTGTCGCTGCTGCAGCAGATGGCGCCCAAGCGCACCCACCACAAGCTGCAGCTGCTGATGCGCTTCGCCACCGAGCACGAGACCGCCACCATCCCGGATCCGTACTACGGCAACGCGCAAGGATTCGAGCAGGTGCTCGACTACATCGAGGACGCCTGCACGGGTTTGCTCGAAGTGGCCAAGCGCCGCGCCACCCAGGTGGCCGCTGCCTGACCCGCGGGGCAGCGCGTCCGCGCGGCGCCCTGGGTCCGGACATGCCAGCGTGCATGTCCGATCCGCGGGTTGCGCGGTTCAGGAAGGGAAGGGCCCGATGCGGGCCCTTTCGCATTGTTGTCCTGGACAAACCCCTGATGGTGATACAGTCAATCTCGACTAAAATAGTCAACCACCTGTATAGTTGAGTAATCAACTCAGGCATCGAAGGGAGGGCCCCATGCGTTTGACGACCAAAGGACGGTTCGCCGTCACCGCGATGATCGACCTGGCCATGCGGCAGCACCAGGGGCCGGTCACCCTGGCCGGGATCAGCCAGCGCCAGAAGATCTCCCTGTCGTACCTCGAGCAGCTGTTCGGCAAGCTGCGCCGGCACGAGCTCGTCGAGAGCACCCGCGGCCCCGGCGGCGGCTACACGCTCGCCCGGTCGATGAAGGACATCACCGTGGCCGACATCATCTTCGCGGTCGACGAGCCGATCGACGCGACGCAGTGCGGCGGCAGCGAGAACTGCCACGACGAAGGCCGCTGCATGACGCACGAGCTGTGGTCGAACCTGAACAAGAAGATGATCGAGTACCTGGATTCGGTGCCGCTCGTCGACCTCGTCGACCAGCAGCGCACGCGCGAAACCACGCAGGCGCCCAAGCAGATCTCGGTGCTGCGCGAGCATCGCGCCGCGCTCGAGTTCCCGACGTCGACGCTGCAGCCGATCCGTGTGGACGGCACGCGCGCCACGTCCTGACCTGAACCGACCGATCCGGAGTCCCCGATGCTGCACCTGCCCATTTATCTCGATTACTCGGCGACCACCCCGGTCGACCCGCGGGTCGTCGACAAGATGGTTCCGTTCCTGCACGACCGGTTCGGCAACCCGGCCTCGCGCAGCCATGCCTACGGCTGGGATGCCGAGAAGGCGGTGGAAGAGGCGCGCGAGCAGGTGGCCGCGCTGGTGAACTGCGATCCGCGCGAAATCGTGTGGACGTCGGGGGCCACCGAGTCGATCAACCTGGCGCTGAAGGGCGCGGCCCATTTCTACAAGGATCGCGGCCGCCACCTGATCACCGTCAAGACCGAGCACAAGGCCACGCTTGACACCATGCGCGAGCTGGAGCGCCAGGGCTTCGAGGTCACCTATCTCGACGTGCAGGAGAACGGCCTGCTCGACCTGGACGCGTTCCGCGCCGCGCTGCGGCCCGACACGATCCTGGTCTCGGTCATGTTCGTGAACAACGAGATCGGCGTCATCCAGGACATCCCGACTATCGGCGAGCTGTGCCGCGAGCGCGGCATCATTTTCCATGTCGACTCCGCGCAGGCCACCGGCAAGCTCGTGATCGACCTGGCGGCGCTGAAGGTCGACCTGATGTCCTTCTCGGCCCACAAGACCTATGGCCCCAAGGGCATGGGCGCGCTGTTCGTGCGGCGCAAGCCGCGCGTGCGCATCGAAGCGCAGATCCACGGCGGCGGGCACGAGCGCGGGTTCCGTTCGGGCACGCTGCCCACGCACCAGATCGTCGGCATGGGCGAGGCGTTCCGCATCGCCCGCGAAGAGATGGCGACCGAGAACGAGCGCATCCGCATGCTGCGCGACAAGCTGCTGCGCGGCCTCACCGCGATGGAAGAGGTGTTCGTCAACGGCGACCTCGAGCGCCGCGTGCCGCACAACCTGAACATGAGCTTCAACTACGTCGAAGGCGAGTCGATGATCATGGCGGTGAAGGACATCGCCGTGTCCAGCGGATCGGCCTGCACGTCGGCCAGCCTGGAGCCTTCGTACGTGCTGCGTGCGCTGGGCCGCAGCGACGAGCTCGCGCACAGTTCCATCCGCTTCTCGATCGGCCGCTTCACCACCGAAGAGGAAGTCGACTTCGCCGTCGACCTGCTGCGCCGCAAGGTGGGCAAGCTGCGCGAGATGTCGCCCCTCTGGGAGATGGTCAAGGAAGGCGTGGACCTGAACACGGTCCAGTGGGCGGCGCACTGATTTCCGGAGTACACCATGGCATACAGCGAAAAAGTCATCGATCACTACGAGAACCCGCGCAATGTCGGCGCATTCGACAAGGCCGACCCGCACGTCGGCACCGGCATGGTCGGTGCGCCCGCGTGCGGTGACGTGATGAAGCTGCAGATCAAGGTCAACGACGAAGGCGTGATCGAAGACGCGCGCTTCAAGACCTACGGCTGCGGCTCGGCGATCGCATCGTCGTCGCTGGTCACCGAATGGGTGAAGGGCAAGACGCTCGACCAGGCCGCGCTGATCAGGAACACCGAGATCGCCGAGGAACTGGCGCTCCCGCCGGTCAAGATCCATTGCTCGATCCTGGCCGAGGACGCGATCAAGGCGGCGGTCGAAGACTACCGGCGCAAGCATGGCGACGCGGGCGCCGGCACGGCGGGCGACGCCGTGCAGATGAAGGCGGCATGATGTCGGAGGTGAGCATGGGCGTGACCCTCACGGAAAGCGCGGCCCGTCACGTCGCGCGTTACCTCGAGCGCCGGGGCAAGGGCGTCGGCCTGCGGCTGGGCGTCAAGACCACCGGCTGCTCGGGCATGGCCTACAAGCTCGAATATGCGGACGAGGTGCAGCCCGACGACCTGCAGTTCGAGAGCCACGGCGTGCGCGTGATCATCGATCCGAAGAGCCTGCCGTACATCGAAGGCACCGAGCTCGACTTCGTGCGCGAGGGCCTGAACGAAGGCTTCAAGTTCAACAACCCCAACGTCAAGAGCGAATGCGGGTGCGGCGAGTCGTTCAACGTCTAGACTTGCGCCTTGCAGCCTGATCTCGAGGCGGCCGCGGGCCGCCTCTTTCACGTGAGGCGGGCGCTTGCGCCCATCGTGGCAGCCCTCCCGATCCGTTCCCCGAGATGAGTTCCCTGACCCGAAACCACTTCGACCTGTTCGGTCTGCCGGCCGCCTTCGGCCTCGACCGTGCAGCGCTGGATGCGGCCTATCGCTCCGTGCAGGGCGCCGTGCATCCCGACCGTCACGTGGCGGGCAGCGACACCGACCGGCGCATCGCGATGCAGCTGGCCGCCCAGGCGAACGAAGCCTATCGCACGCTGCGCGACCCGGCGCTGCGGGCCGGCTACCTGTGTGCGCTGCGCGGGGTCGACGTCGCGGTCGAGTCCAACACCGCGATGCCGCCGGACTTCCTCGTGCAGCAGATGGAGTGGCGCGAGCAGCTCGACGACGCCGTCGCCGCGCGCGACCTGTCGGCCCTGGGCGCGCTGCGCGCCGCGCTCGACGACGCCCGCCGTGCGCTGCTGGACGCGCTCGCCGTCGCGCTCGACGACCGCGGCGACACGCAGGAGGCCGCCGGCCTGGTGCGCCGCCTGATGTTCCTCGATCGCCTGGCAGCGAACATCGACGCTGCCGAAGAGCGCCTGCTGCACCACTGACGCACCCTCGACCCGGAGCGAACCCACCACCATGGCCCTGTTGCACATTTCGGAGCCGGGCATGAGCCCCGAGCCGCACCAGCGGCGACTCGCGGTCGGCATCGATCTCGGCACCACGAACTCGCTGGTGGCCACGGTGCGCCACGGCGTCAGCGAGGTGATCGACGACGAGGCCGGCCGTTCGCTGCTGCCTTCGATCGTCCACTATCGCGAGGACGGCAGCGTGGCGGTGGGCTACGAGGCGGCCGAGCAGGCGGCGGCCGATCCCGAGAACTGCATCGTGTCGGTCAAGCGCTTCATGGGCCGCGGGCTGGACGATGCGCGCCGGCACCGCACGCCGTACCGCTTCGTCGAGGCGCCGGGCATGGTCCGCCTGGCCACCCGGGCCGGGGCACGCAGCCCGGTCGAGGTGTCGGCCGAGATCCTCAAGGCGCTGCGTCAGCGCGCCGAGCAGGCCCTGGGCGGCGAGCTGGTGGGCGCGGTGATCACCGTGCCGGCGTACTTCGATGACGCGCAGCGCCAGGCGACCAAGGACGCCGCGCGGCTGGCCGGCCTCACCGTGCTGCGGCTGCTCAACGAGCCGACCGCCGCGGCCGTGGCGTACGGGCTCGACAACGGCGTCGAAGGGGTCTATGCGATCTACGACCTCGGGGGCGGCACCTTCGACATCTCGATCCTGCGCCTGACGCGCGGGGTCTTCGAAGTGATCGCCACCGGCGGCGACACGGCACTCGGCGGCGACGACTTCGACCGCCGCATCGTCGAGTGGGCGCTCGTCGAGACGGGTCTGCTGGCGGCGGCGCCCGAGGGCGGGTCTTCGACTCAGGGCGGGTCTTCGACTCAGGGCGGGTCCTCGTCCCAGGGGGGCACGTCGTCCCAGGGGGGCATGCCGTCCGCACTCGACCGTGCGATCGAAGGCGGCCTGATCACGGCCGGCGACCTGCGGGCGATGCTCGTCGAGGCGCGCCGCGCCAAGGAGGCGCTCACGTCGCACGGGCACACCACCTATGCGGTGCAGCTGTCGGATGCGACCCGGGTCACGCTGCCGCTGTCGACCGAGCGCTTCGAGCAGATCACGCGCGACCTGCTCGAGCGCACGCTCGCCGCCACGCGTCGTGCGCTGCGGGACGCGGGCCTCGACGTGGCCGACGTGAAGGGCGCGGTGCTCGTCGGCGGATCCACCCGCATGCCGCAGGTGCGGGTCGCGCTGGAGCGCCTGCTGGGCAAGCCGCCGCTGATCGATCTCGACCCCGATCGTGTCGTCGCGCTGGGGGCGGCGGTGCAGGCGAACCTGCTGGCGGGCAATCGCACCGCCGACGACGACTGGCTGCTGCTCGACGTGATTCCGCTGTCGCTGGGTCTCGAGACGATGGGCGGCATCGTCGAGCGGCTGGTGCCGCGCAACGCCACCATTCCGGTGGCGCGCGCCCAGGAGTTCACCACCTTCCGCGACGGTCAGACGGCGATGGCCCTGCACGTGGTGCAGGGCGAGCGCGAACTGGTCGCCGATTGCCGGTCGCTCGCACGCTTCGAGCTGCGCGGCATTCCGCCGATGGCGGCCGGCGCGGCGCGCATCCGCGTCACCTTCCAGGTCGACGCCGACGGGTTGCTGTCGGTGAGCGCGCGCGAGCTGTCCTCCGGTGTGGAGGCGTCGATCCAGGTCAAGCCCTCGTACGGCTTGTCCGACGACGAGATCGCAACGATGCTCCGGTCGTCCATCGGCGCGGCGGCCGACGACATGCGCGCGCGCGCGCTGCGCGAGCGGCAGGTCGATGCGCTGCGCCTCGTCGAAGCGACACGGGCCGCGCTCGCCGCCGACGCGCACCTGCTGTCGCCCTCCGAGCTGCACGAGATCGAGGCACTGGTCGCGCGGCTCGACCAGGCACGCCAGGGCGCCGATGCGGACGCCATCTCGGTGGCCGCCGATGCGCTCGCGCGCGGCACGGAGGCGTTCGCCGCGCGCCGCATGGACCGGTCCATCGCGTCCGCCCTGACCGGACGCAAGCTCGATGAGGTCCGCCTCTGACGATGCGCAGCGGCCAGGCGGCCGCGATCACTCCGGGCGTCCGACCCTGACGACCGCGGGCGCTTTCCGCGTCACGGTTCGCCGTCCTTCACCTGTATTCGCCATGCCCAAGATCACGATCCTTCCTCACGAACACCTGTGCCCGGACGGCGTCCGGTTCGACGTCGAGCCCGGCGCCAACCTGTGCCGCGCGCTGCTGAAGCACGGCGTCGAGATCGAGCACGCGTGCGAGCTGTCGTGCGCGTGCACCACCTGCCACGTGATCGTGCGCAAGGGGCTCAACACCCTGGCGCCGTCGGAGGAGAACGAGGACGACATGCTCGACAAGGCCTGGGGTCTGACCGCGCAGTCGCGCCTGTCGTGTCAGGTGGCGGTCGGCGCCGCCGACCTCGAGATCGAGATCCCGCGCTACACCATCAACCACGCACGCGAGGAGCATTGACCATGAAGTGGACCGACATCCAGGACATCGCCATCGCCCTGACCGAAGCCCATGCCGACGTCGATCCGACGACGGTGCGGTTCACGGACCTGCACAAGTGGGTGATGGCGCTGCCGGGGTTCGACGACGACCCGAACCGCTCGGGCGAGAAGATCCTCGAGGCGATCCAGCAGGCGTGGATCGACGAGGTCTGAGGGGCAGGGTGGCGTCACCGGCTGACCGCATGGCGTCACCGCCTGAGCGCATGGCGCCACCGTCGGCTCCTATCACGTCCCACCGGGGCGACGTGAGCTCCGTGCCCGCGCGCAGGGCACGCGTGGCGCCTGAGGTGCCCGGGGCGTGCCCGGGCCCGTGCACGGGGTGGGGTGCATGAGCCTCGACCCGGTCGTCCTGTTCTTTCTGCTCGGCCTGCTGGCGCGCATCGCGAAGTCGGACCTCCGGCTGCCCGAGCCGCTGTACGAGACGCTGGCGATCTACCTGCTGCTGGCGATCGGGCTGAAGGGCGGGGTGGAGCTGGCGCGTCAGTCGCCTGCCGACATCCTGCCGCTGGCCGCGGCCGCGATCCTCGCATCGGCGTTCATCCCGCTGCTCGTGTATCCGGTGCTGCGTCGCCTGGGTGGCCTGGCGCGGGCCGATGCGGCGTCGATCGCCGCCCACTACGGGTCGGTGTCGGTGGTGACGTTTGCGGTGGCGCAGGCAGTCGTGGCGCGCGCCGGCCTCGACGCCGCACCGCAGCTGGCCGTGCTGGTCGCACTGATGGAAGCCCCCGGCATCGTCGTCGGCATCGTGCTGGCGCGCCTGGATGCCGTGCGCGACGTGCGCTGGGGACCTCTCGCGCACGAGACCCTGTTCGGCAAGGCGGTCTACCTCCTGCTGGGCGGCATCCTGATCGGGTTCATCGCCGGGCCGGATGGACTGGCGCCGATGAAACCGCTCTTCGGCGACCTGTTCAAGGGGGTGCTGTGCCTGTTCCTGCTCGAGATGGGGCTGGTGGCAGGCGGGCGCCTGCCCGACCTGCGCCGGGCCGGCCCGTTCCTGATCGTGTTCGGTGTCGCCGCGCCGCTGGTGCTGGGGACGGCCGGTGTCGGGATCGGAGTGCTGCTCGGCCTAGGGCACGGCGGCAGCGCCGTGTTCGGTGCGTTGTGCGCGAGCGCCTCCTACATCGCGGCGCCGACGGCCATGCGCATCGCCGTGCCGGAAGCGAATCCGGCACTGTCGATCGGCACGGCGCTGGGCGTCACGTTCCCGTTCAACGTCACGGTCGGGATCCCGCTGTATCTGGAGCTAGCACGCCGCTTGGCGGGCTGATTCGTCGCCGACGCGGCGGCCGGTCCGCGCCGGCGCGCGCGTCGCTCAGGAGGGCGTCATGGACAAACATCCGCGCAGACTGGTGGTGATCGTCACCGAGGCGGTGCTGGAGCGCACGCTCGTCACCGACGCCCGCCGGCTCGGTGCGCAGGGCTACACCGTGCACGACGTGCGCGGGGGCGGAGCGCACGGTGACCACGACGGCGAATGGGACGCCGACCGGTCGATCCAGCTGCAGCTGATCTGCCCCGACGGGGTCGCCGACCGGATCGCCGAGCACGTGCTCGCGCACTACGCGCCGAACTACCGGGTGGCGGTGTGGCTCGCGCCGGTCGAGGTGTTCAGGGCGGACCGCTACTGAGGTTCAGGGCGGTCCGCCGCGGAGGTTCAGGCGGACCGCGACCGAGACGCCGGGCGGAGCGCCACGGAGTCAGTCCTCGCGCTTGAGCGCCGGGAACAGGATCACGTCGCGGATGTTGGCGCTGTCGGTCAGCAGCATCACCAGCCGGTCGATGCCGATGCCGCAGCCGCCGGTCGGCGGCATGCCGTACTCGAGCGCGCGGATGTAGTCGGCGTCGTAGAACATCGCCTCCTCGTCGCCGGCCTCCTTGGCTTCGACCTGGGCGCGGAAGCGCGCCGCCTGGTCTTCGGCGTCGTTGAGCTCGGAGAAGCCGTTGGCGATCTCGCGGCCGGTGATGAACAGCTCGAAGCGCTCGGTGATGCCCGGGCGCGTGTCGGACGCACGGGCCAGCGGCGACACCTCCACGGGGTAGTCGACGATGAAGGTCGGCTGCCACAGCAGGGGCTCGGCGGTCTCCTCGAACAGCGCCAGCTGCAGGGCGCCCAGCGCCGCGTTGCGGTGGCGCACGTCGGTGAGGTCGACGCCATGCTTGCGCAGCTCGCCGCGCAGGAACCCGGGATCGTCCAGCGGGGCGTCGGCCAGCGCCGGCACGTACTTGCGGATCGCCTGCACGATCGTCAGCCGGTCGAACGGCTGGCCGAGATCGAGCGGCTTGTCCTGGTAGACGAGGGCGGTGGTGCCGGCAGCCGCCAGTGCGGCGTCCCGGATGATCTGCTCGGTGAAGTCCATCAGCCACCGGTAGTCGGTGTAGGCCGCGTAGAACTCCATCATCGTGAACTCGGGGTTGTGCCGCGGGCTGATCCCCTCGTTGCGGAAGTTGCGGTTGATCTCGAACACGCGTTCGAAGCCGCCGACGATCAGGCGCTTCAGGTAGAGCTCGGGCGCGATCCGCAGGAACATCTGCTGATCGAGCGCGTTGTGATGCGTGACGAAGGGCTTGGCCGCCGCGCCCCCCGGGATCGGATGCAGCATCGGGGTCTCGACTTCCAGGAAGCCGTTGCCCGCCATGAAGTTGCGGATCGCGTTGATCGTGCGGCTGCGCTTGACGAACGTGGCGCGCGTGCCTTCGGTGACGATCAGGTCCACGTAGCGCTGGCGGTAGCGCTGCTCCTGGTCGGCCAGCCCGTGGAACTTGTCGGGCAGCGGGCGCAGCGCCTTGGCCAGCAGGCGCACGTTCGAGCAGCGCACCGACAGCTCGCCCTTCATCGTCTTGAACAGCACGCCCTCGGCCGCCACGATGTCGCCCAGGTCCCAGTGCTTGAACGCGTCGTGCGTGTCCGCGCCGATGCCTTCGTCGTTCATCCAGAGCTGCACGCGACCGGTCGCGTCCTGCAGGGTGGCGAAGCTGGCCTTGCCCTGCACGCGCTTGAGCACCATGCGCCCCGACACCGACACCTTCACCGCGGCGGCCTCGAGCTGCTCGCGGGTCATGTCCGCGTGCAGCGTGGTCAGGCGCCCCGCGCGGTCTGCCGGCACGAAGTCGTTCGGGAACGGATTGCCGGCCGCGCGCAGGCGCGCCAGCTTGGCGCGGCGCTCGGCGATGATCTGGTTCTCGTCGAGCGGGATCGACGTGGGCTCGGTCATGGTTCAGACACCCTGCTTGAGGCTGGCGATGATGAATTCGTCGAGGTCGCCGTCGAGGACGGACTTGGTGTTGCTGATCTCGACGTTGGTGCGCAGGTCCTTGATGCGGGACTGGTCGAGCACGTACGAACGGATCTGGTGGCCCCAGCCGATGTCGGTCTTGCTGGCCTCGACCTTGTCCTGCTCGGCGCGGCGCTTGCGCAGTTCCAGCTCGTAGAGCCGGGCGCGCAGCATGTTCATCGCCTCGTCGCGGTTGCGGTGCTGCGAGCGGTCGTTCTGGCACTGCACGACGGTATTGGTCGGCAGGTGGGTGATCCGCACCGCCGACTCGGTCTTGTTCACGTGCTGGCCACCGGCACCCGATGCGCGGTACACGTCGATGCGCAGGTCGGCCGGGTTGATGTCGACCTCGATCGAGTCGTCGACCTCGGGGTACACGTAGACGGACGCGAACGAGGTGTGACGGCCGCCGCTGGAGTCGAACGGCGACTTGCGCACCAGCCGGTGCACGCCGGTCTCGGTGCGCAGGAACCCGTACGCGTACTCGCCCGTCACCTTGACGGTGGCGCCTTTCAGGCCGGCCACCTCGCCCTCGGATTCTTCGAGCAGCTCGGTGGTGAACCCCTTGCGCTCGCAATAGCGCAGGTACTGGCGCAGCAGCATCGACGCCCAGTCCTGCGCCTCGGTGCCGCCGGCACCCGCCTGGATCTCGAGGAAGCAGTTGTTGGTGTCGGCCGGGTTGGAGAACATTCGCCGGAACTCGAGGTCGGCCACCTCGCGATCGAGCTGCTGCGCGTCGGCTTCGACGGCTTCGAGCGTGGAGTCGTCGTCCTCGCCGCGCGCCATCTGGAAGAGCTCGTCGGTGTCGTCGATGCGCGTGCCGACGTCGATCAGGCGCAGCACCACGCCGTCCAGGGACTTCTTCTCCTTGCCGAGGTCCTGGGCGCGCTTGGCGTTTGCCCAGACGTCGGGGGCTTCGAGTTCGCGGTTGACTTCCTCTAGCCGGACCTTCTTCACATCGAAGTCAAAGATACCCCCGTAGATCGGAGACGCGCGTGCGCAGTCCTCCGATCAGGGCTTCGATCTGGTTCAGTCGTTCTGCTTCCATCGTGATTCTCCGCGCGGGTCAACCCGACAGTATAGCCGA
>JAKOZZ010000262.1 GCA_029779755.1 Pseudomonadota bacterium | reverse complement strand
ACACGAGCCAGAACAGGCCCTTGCCCACCTTCAGGTTGAGCGCGTCGATCGCGCGCGTCAGTTTCAACAAGCCGTTCACGGCCGCCCCCCCGATTGCATCTGTTGCTTTGGATCTGGTGCTTTACGGTTGCGCGCTTGGCGCATGGTGAAGCGCGGGCCCCTTTCTGCGGGCCGGGCGATTATAGATAGAGGAGGGGATCTCGCCGGCGCGATGACCACGACGCCGTGTGGGCCAGGGTTTTCACCAGCGCGGGCGTCCGCAGATGCCGCGCAGCGCGCGCGGTGCTCGAAAGGGAAAGACCCCGCCGGGGCGGGGTCTTCCGGGCATCACGCGAAGGGCTGCGTTGCGATCAGCCGCCGCGCCGCACTTGCGCCATGAAGTCGTCGAACGTGTTCTCGTTGACGCGGAACCAGGCGATCTGGTCGCGCTGGAACCCGAAGTAGTGGTCGTGGATCTTCTTGAAGTCGGCGCTCTTGGCCGACAGGTCGGCGTAGACCTCCTGGGCCGCCTTGTACGAGGCTTCCATCACGGCGTTGGGGAAGCGCTTGAGCTGCACGCCACCGCCGATCAGACGCTTGAGCGCCGCCGCATTCAGCGCGTCGTAGCGCGACATCATGTAGGCGTTGCCTTCCTCGCACGCGGCCTCCAGGATCGCCTTGTACTCCGGCGGCAGCGAGGCCATCGCCTTGGTGTTGACCAGCGAGTGCAGCGCCGGACCGCCTTCCCAGAAGCCCGGGTAGTAGTAGTACTTGGCGACCTTCTGGAAGCCGAGCTTCTCGTCGTCGTGCGGGACGGTCCATTCGGCGGCGTCGATCGCGCCCTTCTCGAGCGACGAGTAGATGTCGCCGGCCGCCAGCTGCTGCGGCACCACGCCGAGCTTGGCCAGCATCATGCCGGCGACGCCCGCGATCCGGAACTTGAGGCCTTTCAGGTCGTCGAGGCCGTTGATCTCCTTGCGGAACCAGCCGCCCATCTGGGCACCGGTGTTGCCGGTGAGCAGCGCGTGCACGCCGAACTTGCCGGTCGTGAACTCGTTGAACAGCTTGTCGCCGCCGCCCTGATGCCACCAGGCGTTGTACTGCCGGGCGTTCAGGCCGAACGGCACGGCCGTGCCGAGCGCCCACGTCGGCTCCTTGCCGAAGAAGTAGTAGACGGCGGTGTGGCCCATCTCGACCGTGCCGTTCTGCACGGCGTCGAGCACCTGCAGGCCCGGGACGATTTCGCCCGCGGCGTGCACCGAGATCTGGAACTTGCCGCCGGTCATGGCCGACACGCGACGCGACACGACCTCGCCCGCGCCGAAGATCGCGTCCAGACTCTTCGGGAAACTGGAGGCCAGGCGCCAGCGGATCTGGGGCTGCGCGCTGACGATGGCGGGCGCGCCTGCGATGGTGCCTGCGGCCGCGCCGACGGCGGCCTTCTGGATGAACGAACGACGTTGCATGAATGCTCCTGTGGAGTTCGGACGCTGGTGGTGCGTTGGACCGCCAGCGTCTGTCGGGGCGCCCGGGCGGCCGCCGACGGAACGAACGACAAAGGCGCTCGGGAGGGAGCGCTGGACGATTGCGCCCCTTTCGGAGCGCGTGACACATGCGCCCCGGTCAGGGCGCGTGCCGCGATTCTAGGAGTCCCGGCAATCCGCAGCAAATCCGGGGCTTTCGGCGCGCGGGCAGGGGGCGTGTCCCGGCCGCACGCCTCCGCGGCCTCAGGCCAGCCGTGCCCGCGCGCGCGCGATGGCGGCGCGCACCTGCTCGGGGGCCGTGCCGCCGACGTGCCGGCGTGCCGCCACCGAACCTTCGAGCGTCAGGCAGGCATAGACGTCTTCGTCGATCCGGTCGGAGAAGGCGCGCAGCTGCGCCAGGTCGAGTGCCGGCAGGTCGACCCCCCGGTCGGCGGCGACCCGGACGGCCCGCGCCACCGCTTCGTGGGCGTCGCGGAACGGCAGGCCCTTGCGCACCAGGTAGTCGGCCAGGTCGGTGGCCGTCGAGAACCCTTCGGCGGCTGCGGCACGCATGCGATCGGCCCGCACCTGAACGCCGCCCATCATGTCGGCGAAGATGCGCAGCGTCTCGATCACGGTGTCGGCCGTGTCGAACAGGGGCTCCTTGTCCTCCTGGTTGTCCTTGTTGTAGGCCAGAGGCTGGCCCTTCATCAGGGTGAGCAGCGCCACCAGGTGGCCGTTGACCCGGCCGGTCTTGCCGCGCGCGAGCTCCGGCACGTCGGGGTTCTTCTTCTGCGGCATGATCGACGAGCCCGTGCAGAAGCGGTCCGCCAGGTCGATGAATCCGACGCGCGGCGACATCCACAGCACCAGTTCTTCCGACAGCCGCGACACGTGGGTCATCACCAGGCTGGCGCACGCGCAGAACTCGATCGCGAAATCGCGATCGGACACGGCGTCGAGGGAGTTCTCGCACACGCCGTCGAAGCCCAGCGTGCGGGCCACGCGCTCCCGGTCGATCGGGTAGCTGGTGCCGGCCAGCGCGGCGGCCCCCAGCGGCAGGCGGTTGACGCGCTTGCGGCAGTCGGCGAACCGCTCGGTGTCGCGCGCGAACATCTCGACGTAGGCCATCAGGTGATGGCCGAAGACGACCGGCTGCGCGACCTGCAGGTGGGTGAAGCCCGGCATGATCGTGTCGGCGTTGCGCTCGGCCAGATCCAGCAGCGCACGCTGCAGCTGGATCAGCAGCCCGCCGATCGTGTCGATCGTGTCGCGCAGCCACAGGCGGATGTCGGTCGCCACCTGGTCGTTGCGCGAGCGGGCGGTGTGCAGCCGCTTGCCGGCGTCACCGACCAGGTCGGTCAGCCGCTTCTCGATGTTCAGGTGGACGTCCTCGAGGTCGAGCGACCAGCGGAAGCTGCCCTGTTCGATCTCGCCGCGGATGCGGGCCATGCCGTTGCTGATCGCGAGCAGGTCGTCCTCGGACAGCAGCCCGACCGCATGCAGCATGTCGGCGTGCGCGAGCGAGCCTTCGATGTCGTAGGGCGCCAGGCGCTTGTCGAAGTCGACCGACGCCGTGTAGCGTTTCACCAACTCCGACACCGGTTCGGAGAAGCGCGCCGACCACGCCTCGGCTTTCTTGGAGAATTGATCTGTCATAATCCGCCGGATTATAAAGGCCGGATCCGTCGGACCCGCGCACGGTGCCGATTCCGCGGCGCGGTGTCGCGCGCCGGGCCAGCCACCAACAAGAGGTGAACGTGCCGCCGGCCAGCCAGCCGACCGAGACGCCCGCAGCGGGCGCCCAGGAGTCCGCGCGTCCCGCCGCGACGCAGGAGGCCCTGCTTCGCAGCCGGCGTGTGGCCGACGGGGCCACCACGCCCATCCTGCCCGACTGCTGCAACCTCGGCATCACGGTCCGCGTGCTGGTCGCCATGAACCTGGCCGCGTGTCTGCTCGCCTTTGCCATGGGTGTCGCCTCGGGCGACCCCTTCGATCGCCTGATCGAGATCGTCCTCATCCTCGAGCCCGTCACGCTCGCGTCGCTGGTGGCGCTCTGTGCACTGCGCAAGTCGGTCAACGGCATGGTGCTGCAGGCGCAATGGGCGGTCGGCATCCTGGTGCCCACGCTGCTCACGCTGATCGTGTGCGTGCTCACGCGCGGCATGGTCTACGCCGAGGCCGAGGCGGGGCGGTTCGCGCTGTGGGTCGCGACGCGCTGCCTGGCCGCCGCCGCGATCAGCTGGCTGACGATCGAGTATTTCCGGCTGCGCGCGCTGTCGTTCTCGCCCTCGCTGGCGGAGGCCCGGCTGCAGGCCCTGCAGGCGCGGATCCGGCCCCACTTCCTGTTCAACAGCCTGAACACCGTGCTGGGGCTGATGCGCGGCGATCCGCGGCGCGCCGAGCATACGCTGGAGAACCTGTCCGACCTGTTCCGCGTGTTCATGCGCGACACCCGCGAGCTCGTGCCGCTCGACGAGGAGGTGGTCACGTGCCAGCAGTACCTGGCGATCGAACAGCTGCGCCTGGGCGACCGGCTCCAGGTGGTCTGGCGCCTGGACGACATGCCGGCCGACGCGCTGCTGCCCTCGCTGCTGCTGCAGCCGCTGATCGAGAACGCGGTGCATCACGGCATCGAGCCGCGCACCGATCCGGGCGAGATCACGGTCGAGATCACGCGTTCCGGCGAGCGCGTGCGGGTCGAGATCCTCAACCCGGTGGCGGCCGACCAACCGACGAAACCCGGCAATCAGATGGCGCTTTCCAACGTTAGGGAGCGTCTGATGCTGCTGTACGATATGGAAGCGGAACTCAAGACTTCCGCCGATCACGGCCAGTTCAGACTGGTTCTGGAATTCCCCTACAGAAAGGAAAGGCGACGCCGCGATGTCCGACGCCATTTCAGTCCTTATAGTTGATGACGAGCCGGTCGCCCGGTCCAGGCTGCGTGAACTTCTGGCGGATCTGGCGCCCGAGTTTCCTCATCGCATCGTCGGGGAGGCGGCCAACGCGCCCGAGGCGTTGTCGCAGATCGAGGCGGTCCACCCCCAGATCGTGCTGCTCGACGTGCAGATGCCGGGCATGACCGGCATCGAGCTGGCACGTCACATCTCGGCCCGCGCCGCGGCCAGCGAGACGCCGCGTGCGATGCCGCTGGTGATCTTCGTGACCGCGTTCGAGGAGTTCGCCGTCGAGGCCTTCGAGGTCCGCGCGATCGACTACCTGCTGAAGCCGGTGCGTGCGCAGCGGCTGCTCGAAGCGCTCAAGCGCGCGATGCTGCGCCTTCCCACTGACCAGGTGCAGGCGATCGACCAGCTCGCCAAAGCCACCAATACGCGCCGCCGCCACCTCTCGGTGCACGAGCGCGGGCGCGTGATCCTCGTGCCGCTGGAGCAGGTCATCTACCTGAAGGCCGAGCTCAAGTACATCACGGTGCGCACCCGCGAGCGCGAGTATCTGATCGAAGAGTCGCTCACCTCGCTCGAGGAGGAGTTCATCGACCGCTTCGTGCGCATCCATCGCAACGCGCTGGTGGCGCGTCCGTCGATCGCCGGCTTCGAGCGCGTCACGCCCACCGGTGAAGACGACTCCGGCGATCCCTACTGGCAGGTCGTGCTGCGCGACATCGACGAGCGTCTGCCCGTCAGTCGTCGGCAGTGGTCGACGGTGAAGAACCTGGTGACCTGATGGCCTCGCCGACCCGGCTGGTGATCGCCTCGCGCGAGAGCCGGCTTGCGATGTGGCAGGCGCGTCACGTTCAGTCCCGTCTGCGGGCGCTGTATCCGGACTGCGCGGTCGAGATCCTCGGCATGACCACCGAGGGCGACCGCGTGCTCGATCGCGCGCTGTCCGAGATCGGCGGCAAGGGGCTGTTCACCAAGGAGCTCGAGGTCGCGATCCTCGACGGCCGCGCCGACCTGGCCGTGCATTCGCTCAAGGATGTCCCGATGCAGCTGGCCGCGCCGTTCGCGCTGTCGGCGGTGATGGTCCGCGAGGATCCGCGGGATGCCTTCGTGAGCACCCGGCATGCCAGCCTGGAGGCGATGCCGGCGGGCGCCGTGGTCGGCACGTCGAGCCTGCGCCGTGCCGCGCAGATCCGGCGCCGCCTGCCGCATCTCGAGGTGCGCCCGCTGCGCGGCAACCTCGACACGCGCCTGGCCAAGCTCGACCGTGGCGAGTACGACGCGATCGTGCTGGCCGCCGCCGGGCTGAAGCGGCTTGGCCTCGCCGACCGCATCCGTGCGCTCATCCCCGAGTCGCTCAGCCTGCCCGCCGCGGGGCAGGGCGCACTGGGCATCGAAACCCTGGCCGCGCGCACCGACGTGGCCGCGTGGATCGCCCCGCTCGCGCATGCGCCCACCTGGCAGCAGGTGAGCGCTGAGCGTGCGGTGTCGCGCGTGCTCGGCGGCAGCTGCCGTGTGCCGCTGGCCGCCTACTGCGTGCCGACGCCCGAGGGCGGGCTGCATCTGCGCGCCTGCATCGCCAGTCTCGACGGCGGCACGCTGCTCGAGGCCGACGCCCGCTGCGCGGTCACCGACCTGGCCGGCGCCGACGCGCTGGGCGTCGGCGTTGCGCAGGCCCTGATCGCGCAGGGCGCGCAGGCGTTCGTGCCCGACGCCGGGCGCTGACGCGCGCGGCGCCTTCGCGCCTTCGCGCCTTCGCCGCGCAGATGCCGCGCGCTCCCTCGGCCGCCGTGCAGGGCAGGCTCGTCCTCACGCATCCCGAGCCGCGCATCGACCGCGTCGCCGCGCATCTGCGCGCGCAGGGCATCGACGTCGTGGTGCTGCCCGCGCGCCGCATCGTGCCCCAGAGCGACGAGCCCAGCGACGCCAGCGACGCCGCCGCGCCGCTGGCGCGGCTTGCCGAGTACACCTGGGTGATCCCGGTCAGCCCGGGAGCGGTCGACGCGGCACTTGCACGGCGCGCCGCCGGGTGGCCGCGCGCCACCGGCCTGGCCGCGGTCGGGCCCGGCACGGTCGCCGCGCTGGCCCGCGCCGGGCTGGCGGCGCCGACGGTCCGCGTGGTGGCCCCCGTGTCGCCGCCCTTCGATGCCGATGCCCTGCTGGCGCTGCCGGAGTTCCTCCACGGGGCGGGTGCACGCGTGCTCGTGCTGCGCGGTGCGTCCGGCCGCGACGGCTGGGTCGACGTGCTGCGCGCGCGCGGATTCGTGGTAGACGTGGTGCGCGCCTATCGGCTCGAGGCCGCCGAGCCGGCCGCCGGCGAGATCGAGCGCCTGCGTGCGTGGGTCGCGTGCGACGCACCCGCCGCATTCGCCTTCAGCAGCGTCGATGCGATCGACGTGACGCTGCGCAGGCTGGAGGCGGCCGGCGCGCTCGACTGGGCGATGCGCCAGCGTGCGCTGGTGCTGCACCCAAGGCACGCGGCCCATCTCGCGGGGCTCGGATGGTCGCGCACCGTCCAGGTGGCGCCGGGCGAGGCCGCGCTGATGCAGGCGTTAGAATCCGCCTGATCGATCCACGTGCAACTCGCCCTCGCGGGGGCGCTTGCGAACGCGTCTTCCGAACGAGAGTGCGAGACCCCGTGTCCGAGTCACAGCCGAATCGCCCAGCGTCCGCGGACGACGTCGCCCGGACGGTGCCGTCGCCAGCGCCGGCACAGGCGCCGCATCAGGCGTCCGCATCGGCGTCCGCGCCTTCGCCCACTCCATCGCCTGCGCCTTCGCCCGCTCCATCGCCCGCGCCTTCGCCCGCTCCATCGCCCGCGTCTTCGCCCGCTCAGGCGCAGCCGGCCGCCCGGTCGACCCAGCGCGCGATGACGGTTGCACTCGTGGCGCTGGTGCTGGCCGCGGGCTGCGCGGCATTTGCCGGCTACCTGTGGCGCCAGTTCGACACCGTTTCGCGCGAGGCCGCCCGCCGCCTGCAGCAGAGCGACACGCGCGTTGCCCAGCTCGAAGGGCAGCTGCGGCAGGCGCAGGACCAGTCCCGCGATCTGCAGTCGCGCTCGGCCGTGCTGGAGAGCAAGCTCAACGAGTCGCTCGGGCAGCAGGCGCAGCTCGAGCGCATGTACCGCGACATCGCGCAGGACAGCATCGCGGCCGTGCTGGCGGACGTGGAGAGCTCGGTCGCGATCGCATCGCAGCAGCTGCTCGTCAGTGGCAACGTGCAGGGTGCGCTGGTGGCGATGCAGGATGCCGACGGCCGGCTCAAGCGCATCAACCAGCCCGAGGCGCTGGGGCTGAGGCGGCTCATCGCCCGCGACATCGAGCGCCTGCGCGCAGTGCCCAACGTCGACGTGATCGGACTTGCGCTGCGGCTCGACACGGTTGCGTCGGGGCTCGAGCATCTGCCCCTCGCATCGGGGGCGACGCCCGGCAGTCCGGGCGCCACGCCGTCGGACACGGCGGAGGCGGGCGGCAGCAGCCTGCTGCTCGAGCGCATCGCGATGACCGGGCGGCGCGGCTGGGACGCCCTGGTCGCGGAGCTGTCGACCCTGTTCCGCGTGAACCGCGTCGACAATCCCGACGCCGTGCTGCTGGCCCCCTCGCAGCAGTACTTCGTGCGCGAGAACCTGCGCCTGACGCTTCTTTCGGCGCGCCTGGCGATGCTGGCGCGCATCGAGCCGGTCTTCCGCTCCGACCTGGAGCGCGCGATCGGCTGGATGAACAGTTACTACGACGTGCGAAACCGCGGGGTCGCCAACGCAGTGGCCACGCTGCGGCAGCTGCAGTCGAGCCGTGTGACGGCCGACCTGCCGTCGCTCGGCGACACGCTGGCGGCGGTGCGGGCGCTGCGTGCGGCGCGCGAGGGGACACCATGAACCCGGCGGGTGGGCGACGATGCGCTGGGTGATCTGGACGCTGCTGGTCATCTCGTCGGCAGTCGGCCTGGCCCTGCTGATGCGCTTCAATCACGGCAACGTTGCGATCCTGTGGCCGCCGTACCGGGTCGACGTGTCGGTGAACTTCGCCGTGCTGGTGATCATCGTGCTGTTCCTGCTGATGCACCTGCTGCTGCTCGCGCTGGGCAAGGCGTTCGACCTGCCGGCGCGCGTGCGCGACTACCAGACGCGGCGCCAGGCCGAGACCGCACGCATGGCGCTGCGCGACAGCCTGCTCGCGCTGTTCGAAGGCCGCTTCGGGCGCGCCGAGCGGCTCGCGCAGGCGGCCCGCGAAGACGAGCGTCTTGCCGGTCCCGCCGCGCTGATCGCGGCGCGTGCCGCGCACCGCATGCGCGAGACCGAACGCCGGGATCGGTGGCTGTCGCTGGCCGAGGGCGACCGGGCGAGCACGTACGCCGAGCTGATGACCTCCGCGGAGATGGCGCTCGAGGAACACGATCCGGCGCGTGCGATCGCCTCCATCGAGCGACTGCACAGCCGCGGGTTGCGTCACATCCAGTCGCTGCGGGTGGCCTTGCGCGCCTACGAGCAGTCCGAGGACTGGCCGCATGCGCTGCAGGTGCTGCGCCAGCTCGAGAAGCGCGATGCCCTGCATCCGGCGGCGGTGCGCGGGCTGCGGGTGCGTGCGCTGCGCGCGCTGCTGGCGCGTTCGATCGGCGATGCCGGTGCACTGAAGCAGCTCTGGTCCGACCTTCGGCCGGCCGAACGCGCGCTGCCCGAAGTGCTCGAGGCGGCGGCGTCCGCCTTCGCCCGGAGCGGCGAGCAGGAGCAGGCGCGCCGCATCCTCGAAGGCGCGCTCGACGAGGCCCTGTCCGCCCGGCTGCTGGCCTTGTACGCCGACCTCGATGCGGTGCCCACGCGCGAACGGCTGCAGCAGGCCGAGCGCTGGCGGATGCGCCACGGCGACGATCCCGACCTGTCGCTGGCCCTGGGGCGCCTGTGCATGGCGGAGTCGCTGTGGGGCAAGGCCGAGGAGTTCCTCACCCTCAGCCTGGCGGGCGCCGAGTCGGCGGCGGCGCATCTGGCCCTGGCCGAATTGTGCGAGCGGCTCGACCGCCCGGAGGACGCCGCGCGGCACTATCGGGCGTCGGCGCGGCTCGTGTCGGCCGCGACCGGGCGTGCGTCCGGCCCGGTCTGAACGCGGTCAGTACCTCGACCGAACGCCGACCGAACGCGGTCCAGGCGCCGAACTCAGCCCCGCCCACGCCTCACACGCAGCGGCCGCCGTCCACCTCCAGACAGGCGCCGGTGATGAAGTCGGCTTCGTCGGACGCCAGATAGAGGGCGGCGTTCGCCACGTCGCGGGGCATCGACAGCCGGCCCATCGGAATCGTCCCCACGAACTTGGCACGCATCTCGGGCGTGTCCTCGCCCATGAAGGTGGCGAGCAGCGGCGTGTCGCCCGCCACCGGGTTGATCACGTTCACGCGGATGCGGTCCGGGGCGAGC